>QZKQ01000130.1 GCA_003599535.1 Candidatus Zixiibacteriota bacterium
CCCGGAACGCGCGTTCCGGGGAAGAGGCGATCATCCTTTACACGCAGCCGGTCGGCTTGGGCAGGCCGGCGACCTTGCAGGCGCCCTTGGCCGGGCCGGAAGGATACAGGTCGTAGATCTCCTTCAGGGAGAAACCGGTCTCCTTGCACAGCTTGCGGATCATGGGAGCGATGCCGAACTGCTGATAGTAGTTGCGAAGGTAGTTGGCCACTTTCCAATGGGCTTCGGTCATGTCCATGACGTTTTCGGTGCTGGCCAGGGCCAGGGCCACCTCCTCGTTCCACTTCTCGGGTTCGGCCATGAAGCCGTCTTCGTCCACTTCGATCTTCACGTTGCCACGTTCGAAGGTTGCCATGGCGTCTCCTCCTGTTTTAGTTATGGTCGTAGAATTCGTCGTTGCGGTTAGAGCATTTCGATGACGCCGCAGGGGCACTGCTCCGCGCACTTCTTGCAGCCGTTGCAGATTTCCAGCTTGAAGGTGTAGGGCTGTCCCTTGATCACCGGTTTCTTGATGGCGCCGTCCTGGCAGAAGGACCAGCACTGGCCGCATTCGAAACAGGAGCCGCAGGACATGCAGCGGAAGGCTTCGGCCACGGCCTGCTCCTGGGACAGCGTGGAGGTGATTTCCGCGTCCGGCTGGGCCAGGCGCACTTCGGGATCCAGGTGCCCGGCCTCGGCGCGGATCTTCTGCTCGAAATAGGTGAGCAGCAGGCGGTCGTGGGGCTGGATCTTCAGCTTCTTCTCGTCGGGGAAGGGGAGCCCGCGCAGGTCGCAGTGGATGGCTTCGGCCGCCTTGCGCCCCTGGTAGATGGCGATGGTCACCAGCCCCAGGTCGAGGTCGTCGCCGCCGGCGTAGACGCTCGGCACCCTGGTGTGGCCGTGCTCGTCCGCCTTGATCCAGTCGCGGCCTTCGTGCAGGTCGTCAAAGCCGGTGAAGTCCGGTTCCTGGCTGATGGCGGCGATGATGGTGGAGCAGAACAGTTCGAAGGTGTCGCCGGGGATGGGGACGGGACGGCGGCGGCCGGAGGAGTCGGGTTCACCCAATTCCATCCGCTGGCAGACCATGCCCACGGCCCTGCCGTCCTTCTGGATGATTTCCAGCGGGGCGGCCAGGAAGACCAGCTCCACGTTCTCCTGCTCGGCGCCCACGATCTCCTCCTCAATGGCCGGCATTTCGGTGCGGGTGCGGCGGTAGAGGATGGTGACCTTGGCCCCCAGGCGGCGCGACACGCGGGCGGCGTCAATGGCGGTATCCCCGCCGCCGACTACCACCACATGGTCGCCCACTTCCACCGGGACCTTGCTGTTGACCTTGTTCAGGAAGCCGGTGCCGGTCCAGAGGTTGGGGACGTCCTCGCCGGGGAGGCCCAGCTTCTTGCCCTGGTGCGCTCCGATGCCGACGAAGATGGCCTTGTACTCTTTCTGCAGATCGTGATAGGGAATGTCCCGTCCCACCACGGTGTTGGGCTTCAGCTCCACGCCCAAGTCCAGGATGCGCTGCATTTCGGCGTCCAGGACGTTGCGGGGCAGGCGGTATTCGGGGATGCCGTAGCGCAGCATGCCGCCGGTTTTAGGGAAGGCCTCGAAGACGGTGACCGGATAGCCCAGGAGGGCCAACTGGTAGGCGCAGGACATGCCCGCGGGGCCTGATCCGATGATGGCGATCTTCTCGCCGTGGCGCTGGGCGGGGGCGGGGAAGGCGATCGTCTGCTCCAGGGCCCAGTCGCCGATGAAGCGCTCCAGGTTATTGATGCCCACCGGGCTTTCCTTGTGCTGCCGGTTACAGCCGGTTTCGCAGGGGTGGGGGCAGACGCGGGCGCAGGAGGCCGGGAAGGGATTCTTCTCGGCCAGGACATTGAACGCCAGGCGGAAGGACTCCTCCATCGTGCGGCCTTGCTTTTCGGCCAGGGTAATGGCCGTCAGCATCCCGCGGATATTGGTCTGATTGGGGCACTTGTCCATGCAGGGCGCCAGCTTCTCGACCTGGTAGGGGCGCAACGGAGAGGTTTCCACTGAAGACCCGCCGCCGCCGGAGAAGCTGCGAATGCCGGGTTTTTTCTTTACGACAACTTTGGCCATATCGCAAACCCTTCGTCAATCCGCGTTAGTGATTTATTCCTGCCCGAAGCGGGAAAATGTTCAGGTAATGCCCGGCCTCCGCGCGCGATCAGTTTCTCGCCCCCGCGGGGCGGGGCGCCGGGGTGAACCCGGCTTCAGCGCGCCGCGGCACGGGCCAGGGCCACGAAATTGGCCGCCCACTCGGGGACCCCCAGGGCGTGCAGGTGCAGGTAGGAGGCCAGGGTATTTTTAAAGCGCAGCCCGTCGCGGCCGGGGAAGCAGCCGCTGCCGCGTTCCACGGCGTAGAGGGTGGGGACTTCGCCGCCGGCGGCGGCCACCCGGGTGTAGTGGAATTCGTGCCCCTTCAGCCGGCGGCCGGCCGGAAACCAGGGGTTGGGCGATTCCACCCGAACTTCCATGTACCCATGCCCCTGGGGCCGGTCAAACATCGCCAGGTCCAGGGGGAAAACCCCCGCCAGGGCGTGGGTGCGATCCTGCCAGGCCAGCGAGCGGGACAGGTAGATCAGCCCGCCGCATTCGGCGTAAATGGGGAGGCCGTCGCCGGCGGCTTCGCGCACCGCCCGCAGCAGGGGGGCGTTGGCGGCCAGGCGGGCGGCGTGGGTCTCAGGAAACCCTCCGCCGATATAAAGCCCCTGCACCGCCGGCAGGGAAGTATCCGACAAAGAATTGACCGGTATCAATCGGGCCCCGGCAGCCTGCAACGCTTCCAGGTTGTCGGGATAGTAAAAGCTGAAGGCGGAATCGTCGAACCAGGCGAGGGGCACCGGTTCGCCGGAGGGCGCCGCGGGCAGGGCGGCCGGCGCGGGGTGCTCCAGGGGGCCGGCCTCGCCGGCGATGGCCCACAGGCGGTCCAGATCCACGTGCTCTTCCAGAAACTGCGCCAGGCGCGCGCCCAGCGCCTCGGGATCGGGATGCTCCCGGGGCGTGACCAGCCCCAGGTGCCGGCCGGGCAGATCCGCGGTCTCCCAGCGGGGCAGGGCGCCGACCACGGGGATCCCGCAGGCCTCCTCGATGGCCTGGCGGGCGACGCGCTGATGACGGGATCCGGCGGTGCGGTTCAGGATGACTCCGGCCAGGCGCACGTCCGGATCCAGGAGCTTGCAGCCCAGCACCAGGGCGGCGGCGGTGCGGGTGGTCTTGGTGACGTCCAGCACCAGGATCACCGGGGCCTGCAGCAGTTTGGCCAGTTCGGCGGTGCTGTGGGTCCCGGCCGCGTCGGAGCCGTCGTAGAGGCCGCGGTTGCCTTCCACCAGGCTGCAATCAGCCTCGCGGCTTTGCCGCAGGAAAGATTCCCGGACGGCGTCGAAGCCCATCAAATAGGTGTCAAGGTTGCGGGCGGGGGTCCCGGAGGCCAGGGTTAGCCAGGCGGCGTCAATGTAGTCCGGACCCTTTTTGAATGCCTGCACCCGCTTTCCCCGCCGCCGGAAGGCGGCGGCGAGGCCCAGGGTGGTCAGAGTTTTCCCTGCATCCCCGCCGCAGCCGGCGATAACCAGACGGGGCAGTGCCGGCCACGACGAGGATGACACGGGAATTCCAGCTCCAGGGTTAATCGTTGGCGGCGCCTTCCCGATGGGGAAGTTCCAGATAGGTTCCGCCGAAGTAGGTGTAGACGCAACGCCCGGAATCCACCAGCTCCTTGATGGCTTCCTTGCAGATCTGCTTGTCCACGCGGTCGCCGTAGGCTTCCAGCAAATTCTTGGTCAGATCCATGGGCTTCAGCTTGCGCAGACCTGTGGCTTCCTTGACCATGTTGAACATGGCTTCGGCAGCCTCTTGAGGAGTAAGCATTTGGGCCATGACAGCCTCACTTTCACTAATACATCAAATGCGCGGAACGCTTGAAGGTCAGCCCCGCGTGTTTGAAGTCGTCAATGTGCAGTTTTTCGAACTGGATGCCGGTCAGTTGGAAGAAGCGCGGCCAACCGACGCGCTCGATCCACTCGCCCAAGCGCTCGTTCAGGCGGGCGTTGGCCTTCCAGACGTCGATGATGTTGGTGATGGCGTCCACCACTTCCGGCCAGCGCGGGGGATTGTTGGGAATGTAGGGGATGGCCAGCTTGGAGAACATCGGCTCGTGGCGGGCGTTGGACACCTTGCCGCCGACCCAGATGGAGACGCCGTCGTTCAGGGGATCGTTCAGCTTCATGGAGGGGCAGACGGTGTAGCAGTTGGCGCAGAACATGCAGCGGTCCTCTTCCACCACTACCGATTCGAAGCCGTTCACCACGCCCGGGCGAATGGCCGCCGTGGGGCAGGAAGCGGAGACATTGGGGATTTCGCAGGTCTTCTTCAGACTGGCGTGATCGATCATCGGGGGCCGGCGGTGCACGCCCAGGATGGCGATGTCGGAGCAGTGCACGGCGCCGCACATGTTCAGGCAGCAGGCCAGGGCGATGCGGCACTTGGCCGGCAGGTCTTCGTTCTGGAAATGCTCGATGACGCCGTCCATGACGGCCTTGACGATGCCGGAAGCGTCGGTGGCGGCGCTGTGGCAGTGGATCCAGCCCTGGGTGTGGACGATGCTGGTGATGGAGCGGCCGGTGCCGCCTACGGGGTGTCCCAATTTCGCCAGGTCGGCGATCAGGGCGTCAATCTTGCTGGGATCGGTGAGCATGAACTCGATGTTATGCCGGCTGGTGAAGCGCAGGTAGCCTTCGCAGTACTTGTCGGCCAGGTCGCAGATCATGCGGATCTTGTCAATGCTCATCAGGCGCGATCCGCCGGCGCGCACGGTGTAGAGCTTGTCGCCGGTTTCGGAAGCATGCATCAGCACGCCGGGACGGACGAATTCGTGATACAGCCACTTGCCGTAGTTGGCCTTGACGGCCGGCGGCAGGAACTGTTCGTAGTGCGGCGGGCCGATATCGGTAATGCGTTTTTTAGTCGGTTCTGGCATGGGTGTTCTCCTTCGGTATTAGTCAGCGTCAAAAGGGATGTCAGGGGGAAGAGGGGATCAGTTCTGGCCTTCTTCCTCTTCGCCGTCGTCTTCCACCAGGTATTCTTCGTAGAAAACGTAGGGATTTTCCCGCGGGTGGGCGACCATTTCGGCGATTGGCTCGACGCCGATCATCTCCAGGAAATTGCCCATGCCGACGCGCTGAATGAATTCGCCAATGCGTTCCCGGTTCTTGCCTTCTTCGCACCACAGATCCCAGATGCGGCCCACCAGATCCTTCAGATCGCTGTAGGGCGGCTGGGGATTCCAGAAGGGGATCAGGACGGAGGAGAGCAGGGCGCCCTCGATGATGGGGGCCTTGGACCCGATCAGCACCACCGCTCCCTGGTCCTTGCCGGGGCGCAGCGCCTTGGGCATCAGGTTGAGGCAGTGCATGCAGTGGCGGCAGGTGCTATTGTCAATGGTCAACTTTTTGCCGGTCCATTCCATGCACTTGCCGGGGCAGAAGTTCACCACGTGCTTCTGGATGTCCAGCCCCTTCTCGGCATACTCCATGACCGCGTCGTGGTCAATGCGGATGTCGTCGCGCCAGGTGCCGATGATGGAGATGTCGGCGCGGGCCACCGAGGCCACGCAATCATTGGGGCAGCCGGACATCTTGAACTTGAACTTGTAGGGGAACGCGGGGCGGTGCAGCTCGTCCTGGAAGGACTTGGTCAGATCATAGGTCAGGGCCATGGTGTCGTAGCAGGCCCACTCGCAGCGGCTCTTGCCCAGGCAGCAGGAGGGGGTGCGCACGTCGGACCCGGACCCGCCCAGGTCGAACCCGACTTCGGTCAGCTCGCTGAAGGTCGGCTCGAGCTCGTCGGTGCGGGTGCCCAGGAGAATGATGTCGCCGGTGGAACCGTGCATGTTGGTCAGGCCGGAACCGTGACGTTCCCAGATGTCGCAGATTTTGCGGAGTGCGGAGGTGCTGTAGTACCAACCGGAAGGCTGGTTGACGCGGATGGTGTGGAAGTGGGATACGTTGGGAAACTCTTCGGGCACGTCGCAGTAGCGGCCGATCACGCCGCCGCCGTACCCCAGCACCCCGACGATCCCGCCATGCTTCCAGTGGCCGATCTTTTCCCGGTAGGAGCGTTCCAGCAGTCCCAGCAGATCGCGCGACGCGGCATTACGCTTGGCCGCCATCTTGATTTCCGATACAAAGCTGGGCCAGGCTCCCTTTTCCAGCTCGTCAAGCAGGGGCGTTTTGGGGAATTCGTCCGCCATGTTCTCTCCTTGATTTTATGGTTAAGTTCCTGGTTTATGGCGATTAATCTTTACCAAGGGGGTAAATTCCGGAGGGAAAGGTATTGTTAAAGATCATACAACAAGTTAAAAATTTCACATGCTTGGCGAAAATATAACAACCCCGAGGCGAAAAGTCAAGGATTTTTATGAAATTTTTCACTCTGAAACATTGCAAATTGCAACATTTTGCAGGGGCATGAAACAATAATGTTCCATTCATGCCGGGCAGGGATCGTATTTCGCCGCATCACGCGGTGTAGGGACAGCAGGCGTAACTGGGCTGGCGGGAAAGGGCGGTCTGCATGCAGTTACGGAAGAACCGTTGGCGCTGTAGAGGGGAGAGACCATTTCTTTTATCGCGCCGCCGGCCGGGGCATTTTGTGGGATGGCGGGTTACCCGGCACCTGCGGCGGGACCGGGCAGTCCTTCCACCCGGCCGCTGGCCAGGCGGTAGTATGCCGGGATGATCTTCACCCGGCCGTCCCGCACCAGAGGGGCCAGCCGGGTCGAGGTTTCCAAAGCGGCGACGGTGCGCTGCAGGTGGACTTTGGTGACGTTTTCCCACAGGTCGCCGGGCCAATCGCGGACCGCTTCCACCGCGGGCCACAGGTGGGCGGCCAGATGCTCCGGGGCTCCGCCAGGGGGCGGATCCAGCACGGTCCGCACCGCGGCGCACCCTTCGTGCCCCAGGATCAGCGCCAGGGGCAGACGCAAGCTTGTAACCGCCAGTTCCACGCTTTCCCGGGATACGTCGCCGATCACGGCTCCGGCGGTGCGCACCACGAACAGATCCCCCAGCCCGGCGTCAAAGATGATCTCGGGGCTCAGCCGGGAATCCGCGCAGGTGACGACGACGGCCCGGGGCGACTGCCCCGCCGCAATCTCCTGCCGGCGAGGAGGCGCCTGGTGAGGGTGCAGCATGGTTCCCGCCACGAACCGGGCGTTGCCCTCCCGTAATTCGAGGCAGACCTGTTCCCAGGCTTTCAGCTGGTCCATTCCTCCACCTCACTATGGATGACAGATTTGGCGTTCGACAATTACCGGGGGGCGGCTCCGGAAGCGCGGTAGTGCTGTTCCAGGGCCGCGACCAGCCCCGGCACGGAGTGCGTTTCGGCCTCGAGGTCCACCTTCAGCCCGGCCTCGCGGATGACCCGGCTGGTGGTTGGCCCGATGGAGGCTATCAGGGCGCGGTCGGCCAGTTCCCGGGCGCGGTCACTCCCCAGCAGGTCCACCAGCCCGCTGCACGACGACCCGCTGGTAAAGGTGATGACGTCGGGCGGGTTGCGGTCCAGGTGGGTGTGCAGGCCGGCGTCCCAGGAGGCGGTGAAGGTGGCGTACACCGGCAGAACGTGCACCCGGGCTCCGGCGGAGGCCAGCGCCCGCTCGACGTGGTCGTCCCCCAGGTTGCCCCGCACCCGGAGGACCGGCCCGGACGGTTCTGCGGCCATGCGGGCGGCCAATTCCCGGCCCAGGGCTTCGGTGGTGGCGCGGGAAGGGATGAAGTCCGCCTTCAGCCCCCGGGCGGCCAGCTCCCGGTCCGTGCCGGCGCCCACGGCGGCGAGGCGGAACGCCGCCAGAGCGCGGTAGTCGTACCGCTTCAGGAACTGCTTCAAGAAGTAGCGCACCCCGTTCTCGCTGGTCAGAATCAGCCAGCCGGGCGGGTGAGGCGTACGCTCCCCGAACAGCGGCGCCAGGGCCTCCCAGGCGGCTTGGTCGTCCTGCTCGCGGGTGGCGATGGTGGGACAGGGCAGGACGTAGGCGCCCAGGCCGCGCAGCAGCGCGTACATTTCGCCGGCCTGGTCCGACGGGCGGGTGACCATGACCTTGAGGCCCGCCATGACCCCCGGCTGGACCCACTCCAGCTCCCGGTGCAGCGCCACCACGTCGCCGATGATGAACAGCGCCGGCGGGGAAATGGCAGCCTCCTGCACCCGGCGCGGCAGATCCACCAGGGTCCCGGAAACGATCCGCTGGCGGGGAGTCGCGCCGCGCTCGATCATGGCCGCCGGGGTGGCCGGATCCATGCCCCCGGCCAGCAGGCGTTCGACCACATAGGGCAGTTGGGTCACGCCCATGTACCCCACCAGGGTACCGCCGCGGCTCTGGGCCAGCCAGTCCCAGGAAACCTGCAGCTCCTGCTTGTCGGGCGCTTCGTGGGCGGTCACCATGATCACCTGGACCGAGCGGCCGCGGTGGGTCACCGGGATGCCGCAACAGGCGGAGGCGGCCAGCCCGGCAGTCACGCCGGGGACCAGTTCGAAGGGGACGCCGCACTCCTTCAGGTGGAGGGCCTCTTCCCCACCCCGGCCGAACACCAGGGGGTCGCCGCCCTTCAGGCGGACCACCTTCAGCCCCTGGCGGGCCAGTTGGGCCAGCAGTTCGTTGATCTGGGATTGGTCCAGGGCGTGCTTGCCGGAAATCTTGCCCACGTAATGGCGCTCCACCCGGGCCGGCAGCGAGACCACCAGCTCCAGGGGCACCAGGCGGTCGTAGACCACCGCATCGCATTCGTCCAGCAACTGCCGGCCGCGCACGGTAATCAATCCGGGATCGCCGGGGCCGGCGCCCACCAGGTATACCTTGCCGTTATCCATACTATGGGGAATGTCCTTGCCTTGCCTCCGCCGTGCGGGGCGCATGGGGTGGGATTTTTCCGTTTATTCTTTTTATCAACAGGACTTGGCGTTTGCCGGGAATGGTTCACCGCTTCGGAGGGCCCTTCGAAACGGCGCCGGGGAAAACCCCATGTTCAAGCCTTGTCAACACTCTTCGTCCAGCCAGGCCCGCCACAGATCATAGGGGGGCTCCTGGGCGGCCCAGGCTTCCCATTGCGCCGGTTCTCCGGCCAGCAGGCGGCGGTAAAGCCGGTACTCGTGATCGGCGTCGCGGGCGTGACGCTTGGCGAATTCCCGGAAGCGGACGAGGACTTCGGGGTAACGCAGGGGGGTCATACGGTCCAGGAAGACTTCCAGTTGTTCCCGCAGGTAGCGGGTGAAGTAGGGAGCCTGCCCGCCGGTAGCCACGGCGGCGGTCACGATCCCGCGGCGCACCACGGCGGGGAAGATGGCGCTGCACAGGTGCGGCTGGTCCACCACGTTGACGGGGACGGCCCGGGCGGCGCCGTCGCGGGACACCCGGCGGTTGACTTCCGGGTCATCGGTGGTGGCGATCACCAGGTGGTAATCGCCGGCTTCGGGGGGCTGGTAGGAGCGCTGCAGCCAGTGGCACCGGCCCTCCGCGGCGCATTCCTGCAGAGGCGGAACGGCTTGTGGGGACACTACGGTCACGTCTGCCTCGGCCGCTAAAAGGTCCTGCGCCTTGCGCCACGCCACCGGACCGCCGCCCACGACCAGGCACGGTTTTCCCGCCAGGTTCAGGAACAGGGGCAGGTAGGGAATTTTGCGGGTCATGCCGGGTCCGGGACAGCAGGAGGGGATTGTTGAATATGCAACATTTCCGTTTCACGGTACTGTTAATAGAATAACAACAAAATCGGCTGAAAACAACCTTTTCCGATGCTATTTCACGTGCATTTTACTTGATTTGGAGTGTAATCGTGCGTAAGTTTATACAATAATATCACCGGCGTGCAACAGGCGCCGTTGCAACACCCCACCATGGGACAATCTCCAGTATCTCGGAAATATGCAGGACGAACTGAAGGATACCAGCCTCTGCCGGGTGATCCTGGACTCCATTGCCGATGGAGTCTTCACGGTCAACGCCGACCGGCAGATCACCAGTTTCAACCGCGCCGCGGAGCGCATCACGGGGGTGCCGGCTTCCCGGGCTCTGAAGTGCAAGTGCTACGAGGTGTTCCAGGCGGACATCTGCCAGAGCGACTGCGCCCTGGAAAAGACCCTGAAGACGGGCATCGGCATCCAGGATCTGCGGGCCCAGATCCTGAACAGTTCCGGCGCTTCGGTGCCGGTCAGCATCTCCACCGCCGTGCTGAAGGACGAGGCGGGCCGGATCCGGGGGGCGGTGGAAAGCTTCCACGACCTCTCCACCGTCGAACGCCTGCGCAAGGAACTGACCCGGAATTACGGCTTTGAAGACATCATCTCCAAGAGCCGGGTGCTGAACAAGATGTTCACCATCATTCCCGACGTGGCGGAAAGTGAAAGTTCGGTGCTGATCCAGGGGCCGTTCGGGTCCGGGCGGGAACTGCTGGCCCGGGTACTGCACCGGATGTCGCCCCGCCGGGACCAGGAATGGATCCAGGTCAACTGCGGCACGCTGCCGCCGACGCTCCTGGAAGCCGAGGTGTTCGGTTACCTGAAGGGCGCCTTCCCTGAAGCCCGCAACAGCAAGCCGGGCAAGTTGGCGGCGGCGGAAAAGGGGACCATCTACTTCAACGAGATCGGCGAAATGCCCATGTCCATGCAGGTGAAGCTCCAGCGCCTGCTGCGGGACGGGGAATACGAGTCCCTGGGCGCCTCGCGGGCGCAGAAGGCCGACGTCCGGGTCATCGCCTCCACCAACCGGGACCTGAAGGAGCTGGTAGCCCAGGGCCGCTTCCGCGACGACCTGTACTTCCGCCTGGTCGTGGTCAAGCTCGAACTGCCGCCGCTGAAGGAGCGGCGCGAGGACATCCCCTACCTGATTGACCACTTCATCCACCGCTTCAACGCCCGCAAGGGGAAGAACATCCTGGGGGTCAGCCCGGAGGCGATGGACCTGTTGATGCGCTACGAATTCCCGGGCAACATCCGGGAACTGGAGAGCCTGATCGAGTACGGGTTCGCCGTCTGCCGGGGACGGGTCATCGAAGTGGGGCACCTGCCCAACGAACTGCAGTCTTTCCACAGCGCCCGCCTGGCCGCCGCCAGCGCCCTGCGCTACCACGACTACCCGGACGAGCCGACCCGCATCCGGGAGGTGCTGCGGCGGCATCGCGGCCACCTGGGGCACGCCTGCCGCGACCTGGGCTTCCACCGCACCACCCTGTGGCGCAAGATGAAGCAATACGGCATCTACCGCAACGAGTACACCGATTCCTACTGATTCCAGGCCGGTTTCCGGCCGCAAATACACCGAGGCTGTTCGCGCCGGACGCGGGCAGCCTCGGTCATTTATGGATACCTTCCGCTCGATGATCCGCGCGGGCGGGGCTGCCTGCGCCCCGCTCACCGAACGGCAGGGTTTACTTCCCGGGATGATAAAACCAATCGTACACGTTGGGTTTGCCCGGCCCTCCTCCGCCGCCGGTCCAGCTTCCCGCCTTCTCGGCCACTTCGCGGAACTCGCCCAGGCCTCCGCCGCCGTGATCGTCCTGCGCGCCGACCAGCACCGCCAACCGCCACATCTCCGGGGGGCAGGGGAGCAGGTCTCGGGGCAGGGCGAAGCTCACCTCTTTGTGCGCTGCATCCCCCAACGGAAATTCCGTTCCCGAGGGGATGAATTCCGCCAGGACGTCCCCGTTCTCGTTTTCCACCCGCAGTCCGCCGCCCACGTGGACGAAGCGGTCGGCGGCGTATTCCCGGGGCAGCGTCCAGCCGGAATTGCGCCCCACTGCCTCGCGGTGGATCACGTCGGTGCAACCGGTGTTGATCGCGATGGTGGCAAAGGTCAACTGGAAGCCGTATTCCGGGCGCCAGCCGGGCTGCACCAGGTCGCGGAAGGCCAGCCGGAAATAGACGCTGGTGGAATCGTACGTCACCCGCACGTGCGTCAGGTCCAGGATGCCGGGGCGGAAGTGCGGCCCGGTGGGGTAGGTGTAGCCGCCGTCGCCGGTGTCGTCCCCGGCGGGGTCGTCCGCGTCCACCAGCACCGTGGCGTGCGAATTCTCCGCCTTGATCTCCGGTCCCGTCAGCAGCCAGTGCGCGGGCGGTTGCAGCGCCTTCAGGTCGGCGGCGATCTGCGGCTGCAGGTAATCGTCCGGGCTCTCTTCCGGCAGAAAGAGACGGTAACGCAGGGTGCGGGCGGGGAGGTTGCCGGCTGGCGAGACGTATTCGATCCAGTCTCCTTCACGGGGGAAGGTTACTTCTTCCGGCGAGCCGTCCGATAGCACGATCTCCATGCCTTCGCCCACACCGACGTGCGACCAGGGGGCAAAGAGCGCCAGGCGGATCGGCGCGGACAGCGGCGCTTCCGACTGGAAACGAAAACGAACGGAATCGTCCTGAATGGCGGCGCTGAATAACACCGGCGTATCCCGCAGTTGCAGCCGGACCTGGAAATCCCCCCAGTCGCGGGGCAGCACGGGGATCAGCTCCCAGGCGTTGGCGGTCTTTACCGCCGTGGCCCGCACCGGCTGCAGGCCCAGGTAGTCCTGGTACCATGCCCTTAGGAATTCCGCCAGCGACCAGGCCTGCGACACCGTCCCGGCGGGGCGGGGGAAAGCCTCACCGGCTTTTGGTACCGCGTCCAGCAGTTCCGGCAGGGTGCCCGGCGCGCCCCGGCGCAGCACCTGGTCCATCTCGCTTTTCGTGATTACCCAGCCGCTTTTGGCCGCGTTCTTGTACGGCCCCGACAGCCACGTCCAGACTACGCCGTTGTGATAGGCGGCGTCCCTGGGGTAGAGCGGGTACTGGTGGTAAGGGTGGAATTCCCGGTCGGTCTGCGCCAGGGAAGCCACGCCCCAGGGGTACACCAGGCTGTCGCGCACCGTAGCGATGATCCGCTCCCTCAGCCCCTCCTCCCCGGTCAGCAGTGACGGAGCAATCGTCAGCGCGAAGAGCTGGTTGGGGCGGATCTGCGAGTCCGGGGTGCCGTCACGGTTCAGGTGGTCGTACAACCCCAGCCCGTCCGGACGGATGAAGTATTTATGAAAGCTTGCCTGCAGCCGGCCGGCGGCTTTCTGCCAGTGCTGCGACAAAGGCGACACTTCCGGACTCTGGCGCAATTCCGGGAAATGCCAGGCCATCTCGCCGGTGCGCAATAATTGATCCCGCAACAGCGCCTGGATTTCCACCGCCCGGTCGCCACGCGGAGACCAGGGGCCGTCCACCCCCACCGCGTCCATCCAGGTCTCCGCCTCGCCGTGCACCAGGAAACCCAGGCTGTCAGTGTGGTGCTGCAGCGTCCCATCCATGGCGATCCGCACCGCGCCGCTGTCGGCCAGGTAATCCCGCCACAGGGCGAAGTCGCCGCTGTAGAGGCCGTAATCGTACACCCCCCGCACGAACCAGGGCGTGCCGTCGGCGGTGTTGTAGCCGATGTCGCCGAAGCGGGCCCGGTTGGGGATGCGCCCGTAGTCGGGGCTGGCGGGGTCGCGGTTCTGCCACTTCGCGAAGCGTTCCAGCAGCGCCTTCGCTTGGGCGAACTTCCCCTGCACCAGGCAGGCGCCGGCCAGGGAGATGAAGGTATCCCGCCCCCAGCAATCGTTGAACCAGGGGTAGCCGGCCCACAGCGCGGTCTCGTCCTCGGCCCAGAGCTGCGCCAGGCTGATCTTGACCCAGTTGACGGCCCGGTTGATCTCCTCGTTGGCGCAGTGGAAATAGGCCCGGTTGATCTCCTCCAGCAGCCACGCCCGGCGGGACCGCCGCCCCGCTTCGGGATCGGCTTTCACGGCGTCCCAGGCCGTCGTCATCGCCTCCCGCGTGAGAGCGTAGAGGAAGACCAGGTCGAAGCCGTCCCCCGCCACCCGGCCGCGGAGGGCTTCCCCGTTCCTTACCATGGCGAGGTACGGCTGCAGGGCCTCGGAAGCGGCGGACTCCTCGTGCGGAGGAAAGGCGAACCCGTCCGCCGCCGCCAGGCCGTACCACAGCGTGTCCTGCGCCCGCACCGTCCGTACGGAGATCAGGTCTCCGCGCATTTCGGTCTTCTCTTCCGGCTGTTCCAGAGTCAGGAAGAAGTCGAAGACGGACGGCGGCGCTCCGGTCAGGCGGAAGCGCAGGTAGTGGCGGTCGGGATACAGCGGAATGATCTCCAGCCGCACGCCGCCGTCCCAGGCGACGGCGAGGCGGTCGGGGTAGTACGTCACCCGCGCCTGCGCCCGGTCCAGCCGGCGGCCGTCCGCGAAAACCTGGAAATCGCGGAAGAGCTTCGGTTCCCCGGCATAGAAGCCCATGTGGCCGTCGCCGGCTTCCGTCCCGGTGGACCCGTAGAAGAAGGCATTCCCGTAGCCCGAATGGACGTAGGGGCGGTTCTCTCCCGGCGCGATTTCCAGGGCCAGGGTGTCGAGGCAGGCATCGGGGTAGGCGGGGGGCTTGGCCCCGGCTGGCGTAGCATTCATGGACAGCAAACCGATGAACATCAACGTAGCGAATAGTGGCGGCATAGGCATTCGCGGGTTGCTATTGGCAGCGCCGGCGTTGTTTCACCAGCGCCATTTTCATCACCTGTTGGCCCCCCCCTCCGGCAGCGGTACAGGTTCCCCCGAAGCGTTACATGCCACTTCGTGCGCCTCCGGAGTTCGCTATCCCCATCACCCGCTCGCATTCCGCTTCTATGCTGTCCAAGGCAATCTGGCGGGTGGAGTCGCTCCAGAACAGCGGATACGCCTGTTCCTGGTCCATGTACTCGATCCTGTCAATGTACACATCACAGGTGTTCCAAGTGTAGAAGTAGTAGTAAATCATGGAATACCCAGGCGGCACGATCAAAGTGTCCGAGAATTCCTTGAACTGTAAATCGGCCCCGAAATCCCCTTTCTTCAGGTAGTAGTTGCAGTGCCGGATGGTATCGGTATGGACCGAGTCGGAATAGTGGATGACGCGGAGGACTTTCCCGATGGTGACGTCGCTGGACAATCCGGTGGAATTATTGATAGCCATGCGGAAGCGGTTGACCAGGGTGCGGCCGGTGGCGTAATATCCAAACATGCCGTTGGGATTATAGCCACTGCCGCCTTTTCCAAAATCCAGATGCGGTTCCCAGAGGGGATCGTCCAAGATAGTTTCGTAGATCCCCCGCGCGATGACCAGATCGCCCAAGGTCCCCTGGCAGGAGTCCTTGCGGCAATACAAAGACGCCCCTCCAGACGGAAGATCATAGGATACATGGGCGCCAGGATCGTGCAGGAAGTAATAGTAACTGTCACCCTTGTTATCATAGAGACTGTCTGCTGCCGTCGTCGAATCCCATTCCACTTCTAACTTGTTGTACTGCCCATAGGCGTAGTACTGCACCCAATACGGCAGGGGTTCATCGGTCCCCGCCTTCCAGTCGCCCTTCTCCAGCACCACGCCCATGCCATAGCGGCCCAAGTCGGCCAGAAAAGAATCCAAAGCGGCGGAATCCAGGTAATGATATTCTCCACCTCCCCCCTTCCAGGATCGCCCGGCGTACACCAGATTCACATTCAATGAATCGAAACTCTGCCAGTAGCCATTATTGTTGGAGTAGGGACAGCCGTACATCCCCCGCGGGAAGTCGCTGCTGGTGAGATTTCCGTAGGCCAGGAAGAGGGCCAGGAGCGCCGCGAAGATTACAGCGGCGGGGCGAAGAGTGCTTGCCGGTTTCATGGTGCCTCCGAAGAGATGGGGAAAGGGAAGGGATGGCTACAGCCCTTAAAAGGCCTCGCCATGACGCTATCGCAACAGGATCATCTTCTTGGTCTGCCGGTAGGCCTCCACCTGGATCTCGGCCAGGTACATCCCGGAAGCGGCGGGCGAACCCTGCTCGTTTTTCCCGTTCCAGGCGACGCTGCAACCGCCGGGCAGCATGAATTTATCCGCGATCAGGGTACGCACCAGGTTCCCCTGTAGGTCGTAGACCCGCAGGCTCACGGTGGAGGGCTTGCCGATCTGAAAACGGAGGGTGGTGGACGCGTTGAAGGGGTTGGGGTAGTTCTGGGCCAGGTGGAACCAGCCGGGATGGCGCTGCAGTTCCCCGGGGGCCACCGCCACGGTGTCGCCGTAGTCAATCCAGGTCTCCGGCCCGGTGTACAGAAACGCTACCCCATAGTCAAACCAATAATAAGGGGCGGAGATCAGGGCTTCATCCCGACCGTCGTTGTTGACGTCACCCGCGGACATGTCGCCTCCCCAGGCGGCCTCATCCAAACCCTGGATTTTGGCATCGGGCACCCCGTTGAAGCGGTGGGGGTGGCCCAGGTAGATGTAAGAAGCCCGGCTGCCGAAACCGTCAACGTCAGCGGTCAGGAGGTCGCTGATCCCGTCCCCGTTGAAATCCCCATGGGTGACGCTGTAGGCATTGGTGAGCTCGCCGTATTCATCCAGCAAATGATCATCGTAGATCGTGTCCGGTTCTTCTGCGCCCAAGTAAACCTTGCCGCCGATACAAAAATCGTTGCATCCATCATGATTAATGTCGCCAATCGCGCCCTTGAGGATTGAAGTCGGTGGAAAGATCAAGTCCGGGAGCGTATCCATAGCGCTGCCGCCCAGATAGAGTCTAGGGTTCGTTCCACCAAAAAATACCATCAGATCATTGTACCCGTCCCCGTTGACGTCACCCAGGCCGCGGGGTATCAGTGAATTATAACTGCTGATCACCCAATCGGGGATGGTGTCCAGCGCCTGCCCGCCGAAGTAGATGCGCGCCTGCTCGCCGATGGTCAGAATGTTGCTCATGCAAAGATCGTTGCCGCCGTCGCCGTTGACGTCCCCGCAACTGTCCAGCCTGGTGCCCCATAGGGTCCCCGGCACATCCTGGGAGATGGTAAAATCGAACAGGGAATCGAACGGCTGTCCCCCCCAGAAAAGGTCCAGCCGGTCATGCTCCCACCATTCCGCCAAGCCGAAGTCTTCGAGGCCATCCCCATTGATGTCTCCCAGATTTTGATCTACCACGTCAAAAGCGACATCGGTGCGCTCGCCTTGGAAAGTCCACGCCAAGGGCACCGGCCAGGACCCCTGCCAATCATAGTAGTAGTTCCTGCCGGTGTAGCTGTTCCAGCCGTAGGCCCCGATGATGAACTCGTCAAAGCCGTCGGCGTCGAAATCCCCCATGGCCATGCCGATGCCGAAGTAATTATGGTCGTCCTCCCCCTGGTACTGCCCCACCAGGGTCATGAGGTTGAGGTCAACCTGCTGGGCTGCGGCAGTCACGGCCCACGCAGTGGCAAGCAGGGCCAGGAGGGAAAGGAGTAAGGTGCGCATGGGAGGTCTCCGAAAGGAACGAAGAATGAAGATCTAAGAACGAAGATCTAAGAATGGGAGCCGAGAGCCGACAGCCGAGGGCCGACAGCCAGCAGCCAGCCGCCATAATATACCACATTTCCCCTCCCCTGTCAAGCGCAATTTACTGCGAAAGGAGAAAAAAGGGGCGGCCACGCCGGACCGCCCCTACGGATTATCCCTGTTCATGCCGCACCGAACAGGCGATCAAAGTGACGGCGTCACTTCACCAGCATCATCTTGCCCGCGGTGTGGACCTCCTGCGCCTGGAGGCGATAGAGGTACAGACCGGAGGCCAGGGCCGACCCATCGAAGGTCACCTGGTGGGCGCCCGCTTCCCTCCAGCCGTTCACCAGTTCGGCCACGCGGCGGCCCTGCAGGTCGTAGACCGCCAGGGACACCTGACCGGCCTGCGGCAGGGTATAGGCCAGGGTGGCTACCGGGTTGAAGGGGTTGGGGCGGATGGATACTCCGGCCGCCGGGGCCGCGGCGGCTTCCGGTTCGTTCAGCAGATCCAGCGGCTCCCAACCGCCGGGAGGGATGCCTGCCAGTTCCGCCCCGGACATGGTGAAGGTCAGGGTATCGTAATCGAACACCTGGTTGGGGTACACACCGGCGAAGACACGGTACCAGTAGTCCTGGGCGGGCGTCGTTCCCGCGATGGGCTGGACCACGCTGCGGGTGACGCTGGCTCCCGGCGGAAGCGTCAGCCCGGAGCGCACGATCAGCGGATCGCTGGGCGAGTTGGTGTCCACTCCCAGGGCGTCGGTCCACAGGTCGAAGTTCTGCGGCGCGCCTCCGGGGTTGGCCAGATTCAGAGTGAAGGTGAAGGAGCCTCCGCCCGGCGGAATGACGATGGGCGGATTGACCGCGTCGGCGGTTACAAGAATTTCATCGGTCAGGGGAACCACCTTGAAGATTTCCCCCTCCACGCCGTCCACCACGTAGAGTTCACCCGCCGCGTCCTCCCCGAAGGAGTTGATGTTGTTGATGTCATACAGGGGCGGCACCAGGTCCATGGTGAAGTTCTGCAGGCCGGTCAGTGAACCGCCCTGCTCGATGAAGCTCCAGATCTGGCCGGCATTGTAGTCGGCGAAGAAGTAACGCCCCTGCAACTGCGGCAGGGCGCTGCCGCGATAGACGTACCCGCCGATGGCGGCGCCGTATACCGGAGTGTGGGGGTAGGTGAAGAAGGGCGCGGTCACCTGCGGGACCACGGGGGAAATGGGGCCGTACCCCACCTGGGTGTTGCCTTCATAGTTGTTCCAGCCGTAATTCTGGCCGCCGGGGCTGCCGGCCGGCTGGAAGTTGATCTCTTCGAAATCTTCGGCGCCCACGTCGGCGATGTAGAAGTCGCCGGTCAGGCGGTCGAAGGAGGCGCGCCAGGGGTTGCGCAGGCCCATCGCCCAGATCTCGTCGCGGACCAGCGGTTCGCCGACGAAAGGATTGTCCGGAGGAATGGCGTAGGGGAAGCCGCCGTCCACGTCCAGGCGCAGGACTTTCCCGTAGAACCGGTTCCCGTTCTGGGCCAGGTTCAATTCGTCATGAAAGGTGCCCCCGTCGCCGGTGGTGACGTAGAGATAGCCGTCGGGGCCGAAGGCCATCATGTCGGCGTTGTGGATGGGGACCGGTTGGGAGAACGACAGGAGGACCACCTCACTGTTGGGGTCCGCCACGTTGGGGTTGGAACTGACCGTGTAGCGGGCGATGACCGTGAGGCTGGCGCCGGTGGTGTAATTGATGAAGAAGTAGCCGTTGGAGGCGTACTGGGGATGAAAAGCCAGGGAAATCAACCCTTCCTCCAGCTCGGTCGTGCCCACGATAGGCTTGATGTCCAGGAAGGGGGTGGGCAGCAACTGGCCGTTTTGCAGGATGAGGATGCGGGCGTTCATTTGTTCCAGGATGAAGAGGCGATCGAAGTCGCCCGGAGGCGAGGTGACAAATAGCGGGGCTTCAAGCCCCGCCACCACCCGTTGGGTGGTAAAAGTGGCAGAATCAGCCGTGAAGAATAATCCGGATGTGCCGATCAGCAGTGCCATGAATCCCAAGGTAACCTTGTTCATCTGCTAATAACTCCCAAAAAAACAAACAAAATTTCCACTGTATCAAAGAGCCCGGTCCGCCGGGGACGCGGCGACGAACTGCCAATTAAAAATACGCTTATTCACATAATTTATTTGTAAACATATTGTTAGGTAAATTTCAGGGGAATCGTTCGCTTGCCGGGCGGTTTTCGGACTGGCGCTGGCCCGCTGCTGCGAACGCAGCCTCCTGAATATTTCCTTGACATATCGGATCCAACTGCGTATATTAATCGTAAAATGGGAAGTTTTACCCCAAACAGAGCGGAGATGATCAGGATCGGCCCGGGGATCGTACTGCCGTTGCGCCTGCGTACTCCACCCGCCGTCCCACCTGCGCTATCCTGTCCTTACCATAATCTGAGGAACCACCATGCATTTCAAAACCGTTATCCTGACCCTGGTGTTGACCTGCCTGACCGGCACGCTCGTCTTCGCCCAGGGGACCAAGTCCCGGGAGGATATTCCGGAACAGTACAAGTGGAAGCCCGAGCACATCTACGCCTCGATCGAAGACTGGCAGAAGGATATGGACTTCCTGAAGACCACGGTTGACGACCTGGCCGCGTTCAAGGGCCGCTTCGCCGGGGAGAAGGCGGAGGACCCGGCCCAGAGCCTGATCGCCTACAATGACCTGGCGGAAGAGGCCTGGAAGAAGTTCGAGCGTACCTGGACCTACGTCATGTACAACAGCGACGTGGACCTGGCCAATTCGGTCTGGACCGGCCGCCTGCAGCAGTTGCAGATGATGGCGGTGGACTACGGTCAGAAGCTGGCCTGGGTGGACCCGGAACTCCTGCAGATCCCCCAGGAGACCATGCACCAGTACATTGCCCAGAATCCCAAGCTGGAAGCGTACCGCAAGGCCTATGACGACCTCTATGCCCGGCAGGAACACGTGCTGTCCGAACCCGAGGAGCGGATTCTGGCCCTCTCCGGCAACGTCACCGGCACCTCCTCTGACGTGTACGGCAAGCTGACCGACGTGGACATGCGCTGGGGCTACATTCTGGACGAGAACGGCGACTCGGTGGAAGTCAGCGACGCCTCCTGGGTTACCTGGCGCGCCAACCCCAACCGCCGGGTGCGCGAAGATTTCTTCAAGACCCTGTTCACCGGGTACAAGAACTACGGCACCACCATGGCCGCGCTGATGAACGGCAACGTGAAGAAGAACGTCTACCTGGCCCAGGCCCGTAACTACGAAAACACTCTGCAGGCGGCCCTGAAGGGGCAGTTTATCCCCGAGCAGGTGTACACCAACCTGGTGGAAACCGCCCGCAAGAACACCGCTCCGCTGCACAAGTACAACGAGGTGCGCAAGCGCCTGCTGGGCGTGGACGCGCTGCGCCACTGGGACTACTATGTCGGCGTCATGGATCTGCCCGAAGAGCGCTACACCTGGGAACAGGGCGTGGCCATGGTCACGGACGCTCTGAAGCCGTTGGGCCAGCAGTATACTACCGACATCACCTCCGGCCTGAACCCCGGCAGCGGCTGGGTGGATCCCTTCACCAGCCAGAGCAAGCGCGGCGGCGCCTACTCCAGCGGCTCCTACGGCACCCATCCCTACATGCTCTACAACTTCGACTACGATAAGGGCCTGAGCCTGGACGACGTGTCCACCATCGCCCACGAGGTCGGCCACGCCATGCACAGCTACTATTCCGAGAAGACCCAGCCCTTCCCCAACAAGGACTACGCCATCTTCAACGCCGAGGTGGCTTCCACCACCAACGAAGCCATCATGAACCACAAGATCCTGGAGCAGGCACGCCAGGAGTACAAGAAGGCCAAGGGCGAGGCTAAAAAGCTGGCCAAGCAGAAGCTCATGGCCCTGCTGGAGAACAACATCAGCGGCGCCCGCGACACCTTCTACCGCCAGACCATGTTCGCCACCTGGGAATGGGAAGTGAACAAGATGGCCGAGAACGGCCAGCCCATCACCGCCGAGGCGCTGAATGAACTGTACCTGAACCTGTACAAGGAATTCCAGGGCCCGGTGATGGAATTCACCGACCTGTCGGCCGTGGAATGGTCCTACATCCCCCACTTCTACCGCGGCTATTACGTGTTCAGCTATGCCACCAGCTACGCCGCGGCCGTGGCCCTGGCCAGCGACATCATCGCCGAGTCCCAGGGCGACAAGAAGAAGAAGGGCGCGGCGGACCGCTACCTGGCCTACCTGGCCTCCGGATCCGCCAAGCACCCGGTCGAACTGCTGAAGGACGCCGGGGTGGACATGACCACCGCCGCCCCCGTCGAAGCCTTCACCCAGTGGTTCGGCGCCATGGTGAATGAGCTGGACAAGCTCTCGACAGAGAAATAGGCTTACCCAGCGGTGACGAGGTATATGGGCGGGGAGATCACTTTCCCCGCCCTTTTTAAAATTTCACGCAAAGCCGCAAAGATTTTTGGTGTTCCCGCCAGGATTGAAGCGAAGCGATGGGCCTGAGAAGCTGTCGAAGGCAGTAAGTCCAGCACCGTTACGAGAGCCCGAGAAGCGCACCAAACATAAGCGAAGCGATTCCTGGCGGGAATGCAGATTGGCATGGGAGGTTCGCCGCCAGGAATCGCTATTCTGACGGCCTGGCCAGATCAGCTCAGGACCGTGATGTTCCCACAATTTCGAATACTGCGCAGGTGAGCCCGCTTCAATCCTGGCGGCAACGGTAAAGCCGCAAAGATTTTTATCGCACGCAAAGAATGTCAAAAAGCATTATTTTGCTGTTTGCTGTAAGCTGAGTGCTTATTGCTTCTCTGTGTTCTCTGTGTCTCTGTGGTGAATTTTTCTGGAGGTCACGTGCAGTACGAAGTGAAGCGCCTCGACCTGACCAGCGTGTTCAAGATCGCCTTCGTGATCCACGCCGTGCTGGGGTTCGTGGGGGGCCTGTTTTCCACCATGGTCCTGATGCGCCTGGCCGGCACCCTGGGCAGCCTGATGGAGGGTACCGGGTACATGCCGGAAATGCAGCCGGTGGGATTCTTCGGCAGCTTCTTCGGGGCGCTGTTCTTCGCCCTGTTCGCCGGAGTGTTCGGCGCGGCTATCACGGTGGTGGCCGCGGCGGTGTACAACCTGGTGGCTGGATCCCTGGGCGGCGTGAAGATGGAGCTGGCCACCCCTCCGCCGGGATACTCCCCTGCCCCCGCGCCGGCTTATCCCCCGCCGCGCCCGGAACCGCCCCCGTCGCCGTGAGGGGGCGCGGCAGCTCACTGCCGCTGGTTGTCCGAACTGCGAATATGGAGTGCGGCAGCAAGCTGCCGCACTCCATATTGCACGCGAGTCTCGTATCACCAGCACACCCTTTTTCACTGTACCCGACACGATGTTTTTATGAAGGAGGCAATTATGTACGCCAGCATTCGACGGTACAAACTGAAGTCGCCCCAGTCGGCGAAAGAAGGAACCCAGATCATCAACGATAGCTTTGTGCCTCTGATCAGCAAACAGCCGGGATTCGTCGCCTACTACTGCATTGATCCCGGCGACGGGAATTACACCACCATAAGCATATTCGAAAACCGTCAGCAGGCGGAGAAGTCCAACCAGGTATCCAAGGACTGGCTGAAGAATGTGCAGCACCTGATCCAGAGCGGACCGGACACCACCACCGGCGAAGTGGTGGTGCACCAGCAGGAAGAGGTACCCCAGAGCTACTGATTCCGTAGATATCACGGATGACATAGCCTGGGGGCGCAGCAAGCTGCGCCCCCAGGCATTTATCCGGACCGCAGCGCCTGCCTTGGAGGCGCTGCGCCCGGTGAGGCGTTCAACCAGACGAACGACGCCACCCGCTTCCATCATCCAATGAGACAACCCTAACCCGATTGACCATGTCCATACCCCATCCCGATCCCGACAAACTGCGCCTCCCCCCGGAAGGCGAGACGCCCGGCACGCCACAGCCCCACTTCATCCGCCAGATCATCATCGAGGATCTGAAGCAGGGGCGGTTCCGGGGCGTAATCACCCGCTTTCCGCCCGAACCCAACGGCTACCTGCACATCGGCCATGCCAAGGCCATCCACCTGGATTTCGGCCTGGCCGAGGAGTACGGCGGCAGCTACAACCTGCGCTTCGACGATACCAATCCGGCCAAGGAAGAGGTGGAGTACGTCGAATCCATTCAGGAGGACGTGCGCTGGCTGGGATTCGACTGGGGTGACCGGCTGTTCTACGCCTCGGACTACTTCGAGCAGCTCTACCAGTTCGCCGAAGACCTGATCCGAAAAGGTGCGGCCTACGTCTGCGACCTGAGCGCCGAGCAGATCCGCGAAACCCGCGGGACTCTGACCCGGCCGGGCGTGGAAAGCCCCTACCGCCACCGTCCGGTGGATGAAAACCTCGACCTCTTCCGCCGCATGCGGGCGGGCGAATTCCCCGACGGGTCGCGCACCCTGCGGGCTAAAATTGACATGGCTTCGCCCAACCTGAACCTCCGCGACCCGGTGATGTACCGCATCCTGCGCGCCACCCATCACCGCACCGGGGACGCGTGGTGCATTTATCCCATGTACGACTGGGCTCACGGGCAATCCGACAGCATCGAAGGCATCACCCACTCCATCTGCACGCTGGAATTTGAGGATCACCGCCCGCTGTACGACTGGTTCATCGAGCAGTTGGGCATCCACCATCCGAGGCAGATCGAATTCGCGCGGCTGAACCTGACCTACACGGTCATGTCCAAGCGCAAGCTGCTGGAACTGGTGCGGGAAGGGCGGGTCCACGGCTGGGACGACCCCCGCATGCCCACCCTGTCCGGCTTCCGGCGGCGCGGCTACACCCCCGAAGCCATCCGCGATTTCTGCGAGCGCATCGGCGTGGCCAAAAAGGAGAGCGTGGTGGACCTGCAGCTCCTGGAGCACTGCCTGCGCGAGGACCTGAACCGCCGCGCCGAACGCCGCATGGCCGTGCTGCGCCCCCTGAAGGTGGTGATCGAGAATTACCCCGAGGGACAGGTCGAATGGCTGGAGGCGGTCAACAACCCCGAAGATCCGGCCGCCGGGACGCGCCAGGTGCCGTTCTCCCGGGTGCTGTACATCGAGCGGGACGACTTCCGGGAAGCCCCGCCGCCCAAGTTCCACCGGCTTTACCCCGGCAACGAAGTGCGCCTGCGCAATGCCTACCTGCTGCGCTGCGACCGGGTGGTCACGGACGAGGCCGGCGCCGTGGTCGAACTGCGCTGCAGCTACGACCCCGACACCCTGAACGCCTCCCCGCGCAAGGTCAAGGGGACCATCCACTGGGTCTCCGCCGAACACGCGGTGAAGGCCGAAGTGCGCCTGTACGAGACCCTGTTTACGGCTCCCGATCCCCTGAACGTGCCCGACGGCGCCGACTGGAAGGACAACCTGAATCCCCATTCGCTGGACGTGCTGCCGGAGGCCAAACTGGAACCGTCGCTGAAAGAGGCGAAGCCCGGCTACCGCTGCCAATTCGAGCGGCAGGGGTACTTCGCGGTGGACCCGGACTCGAAAGACGGCCAGCTGGTGTTCAACCGCGCGGTGACGCTGAAGGATAGCTGGGCGAAGATCGAGAAGCGGGGGTAAAAAATATTCACCGCAAAGACGCAAAGAGCGCAAAGAAGAAAAGGGCGACCCGGGGAGGGTCGCCCTTTCTGCTTGGTTGCAGCTTGCATTAAAGGCCGGGGGATTTTGAGTCCCCTGCGCCTAGAAATAAAAATCATCTGATATAATTATTGACAAATAATTCCAAATGTAATATATTCTGAATGCTTTCCGGGACATAAGGTATGAGGCAAACTTTATCCCGAAGGGATAACCCAGAAATAGCCGCAGGTGGTAACCTGTGGAGAGAGGCGTCCTCGTACCTCCTCTTTCCGACCCCGCAGGGGTCACCTAGAGCCCGAATATGGCCACCTTCACCCAAATTTATTACCACCTTATCTTCGCCACCAAAAACCGCCGCCCGGTGCTGGCCGAATCCCGCCGGGATGATCTGTTCCGGTACATTCAGGGGATCGCCCACCGCCGCCACTGCCGGCTGTACGAGATCAACGGCGCCGACGACCATCTCCACCTGTTGACGCATCTCCACCCCAGCCTCTGCCTGGCCAACTTGGTCAAGGATATCAAAATCGGATCCGGCAATTGGATTCGAGAGAATGCCGTCTTCCCCGGATTCGATCAATGGCAGGACGGGTACGCCGCCATCACCGTGTCACCCCGGCTTCGGGAGCCGGTGGAACGGTATATCCGCAACCAGCCGGAGCACCACCGGGAGGCCAGTTTCAAAGATGAGCTACGAGCGTTGTTGATCGCGGCGGGGATTGATTTCGAGGAGAAATACCTGGAATAGGGCGACCCCTTCAGGGTCGTGAGGCGTGGGTGCGGATCGGTTTCCACAGGTTGCCACCTGCGGCTATTCCTGGGTTATCCCTACGGGATAAAACTCACCTTTAATTATAATTATAGGACCTCTGCTGTTGGATTATCAGTGCTCAACGATTCATCATCGGGATATACATAAGGACATAATTCATGCCTCCCAAACCTCCTCTCCCCCTCCCCCTGATCAACGCCGCGGGGATGGCGGCCTACATCCGGGACTCCAGGTGGTGCGTCCTTTGGCCGCCAGGCTGCTTACAGATGGGTATGGAGTAAAAAAGGCGCAAAGAAGAAAAGGGCGACCCGGGGAGGGTCGCCCTTATTATTTCATGTGTGGCAGCTTGCGGCAGAGCGGGAATAACGCCGCCCTTCACCTCCCCCGGACCCACGCCAGCACCACCTTCCCCACCGCTTCCAGCGCCTTGGGGGAACAGTTCGCCGGGACGTCCTGCAGCGTGTGCCAGTAGGGATAGCTGAAGTCTATCAGGTCCACGGCCGGGATGCCGGCTTCCAGCAGGGGGATGTGGTCGTCATACACCGCGCTGCCCTGTTCGTTCACGAAAACGTACTGGTTCAGCCGCCGGGCGATGGCGTAGATCTCTTCCTGCAGCCTGCGGGCTTTCTGCAGGGAGTAGAGTTCCCGGGGAATGCGCATCCCCTTGCCCCCCACGATGTCCAGCAGGATGGCGGCTTCGGGCAGGGGCGGCGACAGGCTGGCGGCGTATTCCCGCGAGCCCAGCAGGTACTCCTCCAGGTGGCCTTCGCGGCCCATGTCTTCCCCGTCGAACAAGACGATGTCCACGCCCACGGGCGGGGGTTCCGCGGCCAGGCAGCGGGCGATTTCCAGCAGCACCGCCACTCCGGAAGCGCCGTCGTTGGCCCCCAGGATAGGCTCGTCGCGGTTTTCCGGGTTGGGATCCTGGTCGGCCCAGGGGCGGGTGTCCCAGTGGGCGCAGAGCAGCACCCGGCGCGTCCCCGGTCCGGGGAAGCGGGCGATCAGGTTGGTCAGCCGCAGCGGTTCCTTCGTCACCGGCTGCACGGCGGAAAAGGTCTGCCGTTCGACCACCGGGGCGTACTTCTTCAGCTCGGCTTCCAGGTAGTGCAGGCATTCCTGGTGGCCGTCGCTGCCGGGATTGCGCGGCCCGAAGGCGCACTGGGCCAGGAGCTGGTCCCAGGCGCGGGCGGCGTCGAAGTCCGCGGCGCGGGCCGCCGGGATCACGCCGAGGGCCAGAAAAACGATGGTGAAGATGAGAGACTTCATCGTGCTTCCGTCTCATCCAGGGAATAATTATCGGGCTATCCGTCGGCTGAGGGATTATCCCTTATGGAATGCTCGCGGATGAGGCCCGTAGAGGCCATATCCCGCATTCCCGGCCGGCACTTACCCTCGAATCGTGATATTCACCCGGATGCCGAAATCCTGGAAATTGGAATCGCCCGTCTTGCTGCTGTTCTTGCCGTATTCGAAGTGCACGCCGCCGGTGACCGTGTTGGAGAAAGTGTAATCCATGCTCGGCTTGATGGACCACATCTTGGAGAAGCTGGTCTCGACGAAGGCCCCGGACGCCTCGTTCTCCTGGCGGTTGTTGGTCATGTTGAAGGTCAGGGAGAAAGTAGTATTGTTCCGGAAGCGCTTGTTCTTGAACGGCCAGACGGGAATGGGCACTTTAAACCCGGTCTTCAGGGCGTAATTCACGGTCAATTGCAGGCCGGTCTGGATGCTGCGGGTCTTGGCCGGGGTGGGAACCAGAGTGACGGTGCCGGTTTCGGTCCAGTTGTAGCGCACGCTGCCGGTGATGCCTCTCTTGAAGGTCATGTTAAACCCCAGCAGGGGGCTGAAATTGCGCTGGTAATCGCGCTTGTTGACGTTGTCCTTGTTGTCCGTCCAGGTGGAGGTCTTGGTGCCCGTGAAGGTATGCTCCAGGGACATGGTCTCGGTGAACCGGGCGAAGGCGGGGAATTTTTCCCATCCCGACCAGGTGACCGACCACTCGGGGATGGGGATCTGGAAGATGCCCACCGAATCGCCGTCGGCCTTGAAGAAGTACAGTTGGGATTCCGCCACCGAGCCGTTGACGCTGTTGGACTGGCTCTTGCTCCAGCGGTAGTTGTAGTTCAGGCTGATCTTGAAATTGCGGCTGAAATCCAGCCCCGAGCGGACCTTGTAATCGTCGGACCGGGAGCGCATGGGGAAGCCCAGCACGCCGGTGGCGCTGTCAATGCGGGAGAAATCGCGGGAACTGAGGCCCAACTGGTAACCCAGGCCCGCCTGGCCGTCCACCAGGGGGTCGGACCAGGTGTTCTGCTGGCTGTACTCCACCCGCACGTCCCGCAGCCGGGTGACGGTGTAGCGCAGGCCGTACCACAGGTCGCCGATGGCGCCGCCCTCGCCTTCACGCTTGACTTCCACCCGCTCGTAGAAGGTGGTGTCCTGGGGCACGCCGGTGGTGTCAATCCCGGTGCTGTCGCCCAGGGCCGAATCGGGCCGGGTGGTGTCCCCCGGGGTGGTCTGCAGGCCGGGAATCTGCGAGGGATCGAATCCCGGAGGCGGCGTGACGGTCGGTTCGGCGCCGCTCTTTTCCGGGTCGCCTTCCGGAGACGGTTCGCCGTACGGCTGCCCTGAGGCTCCCGGGGTGATACCGTAGTCCGGCCCGGTTCCCGGCGCCCCCGGTTCCGCCCCCTGGCCGCCGCCCCGTTCCGGCTTCTTGAAGATGGAGGTCAGTTTCAGCGTGCCGGAGGCGGACATAGTGGTGTTATTGGAGATGGTCTGGCCGGTGAGGTTGTACCCCTGGCCCCACTGCCAGTGATAGGAAGTGTTGTAGCGGGCGTCGGTCTCCAGCCAGGCAATGAAGCGGGGATTGAAAGATCCGGTCACGGTCTGGGTGACGTCCATCTCCTCGTCCAAGGCCAGGTCGCCGGCCAGAATGTCGGCGATGCCCTTGGGCCGGTCCGGATGCATCAACAGGTCGGACTTGTGGGTCCGGTTATAGTCGAAGGTCAGGCTCTCGAAGGGGCGCAGACCGCTGTCCACCCCCTTGGTCAGGAAGAAGCTGTGGTTGTACTGTCCCAGGCCGGAGCGGGTCCTGCCGTTGGTGACCGATTCCGTGCCCTGCAGGGTCAGGTTCAGCTTGGTGATCAGGGGATAGACCTTCAGGCCGGAGGCGGCGCTCAGGACCGGCAGCCCGCGGAGCCAGGTCAGCGGGGACACCGCCGGCCGCCCGAACGTCAGGTTGTAGGCGACGTTGGCGCTGTTGTTGGTGGTGTTGGAGAACAGGGTGGTGGGGCTGGTGCTCTCGGCGCGGGAGTAGTCGTACCCGCCCGACAGCTTGTCCACCGTGTACTTCAGGATGGAATTGGACGAGGGAGCGCTCTTGCGCACGTCAATCCCGGCCCCGTAGTTGCGGTTGTAGGTCTTGACCGAATCCAACTGCTCGGGGTTGTCCTGGTCCACCAGGATGTCGCTGTTGGGGAAGTAGTAGGGGACCGATTCCGACTGGGCGAAGTTAGCCGTCACGGGGACGGACAGACCCAACTGGGGATCGAACACCTTGTGCAACTGCAGGGTCCCGGTGGCCTGTCCGGAGAGGCTGTTGGCGCGGGTCCCCACGCGGGTGTTGATGTTATGGAAGTTCCCGTCCTTGGTGTCCATGCTGGCGTTCAGGGTCAGGAGGTCGGCCAGGGTCAGGTTGGCGCTGGCCCGGGCTGCCTGGCCCACGTCCTTCTTCACGTTGGAAAGCCTCAGCTCGTCCAGCCAGATCTCCATGCCGTCGATCTTGGTCAGATCCCGGTTGGTGCAGACCAGCCCCACGGTGTACTGCCGGATCTGCGACAGCGAGGGGTTCCCCTTGATGGCCAGGGTGTCCCCGCCGCCGGCGAGCACCGCGTACCGTTCGCTGGGAACGGGCCGGTCCAGCTTCATCTGGGTCAGTTGTTCCAGGTCAATTTCGATGTTGTTGCGCTCATCCCACTCCGGCCAGATGCGCTGCTTGTATTCGTAATAGTTCGAACTGGTGTCCGCGCCGAAGCGGAAGAACATCCAGACTTCATCCTGTTCGAATTTCTGCTGGTTGAAGGCGTCCGGCGACCCGCCGTGCACGAACATCTTCAGCGTCTTGTATTCCAGGAAGTCCTGGTTGTCCACCAGGCGGCGCACGATGACCCCGGCGCTGTCGCGCGGCAGTTCGTTGACGCGCAGCAACAGGGCCTGTTCCTGGCTGATGATGTCGGTCACCGGGTCGCGCCAGCCGGCCACACCGGGCGGGGCGGTGTAGGAGTTGTTGTCGTAGGTGTTGATGACCTCCACGGAGACCCGTTCGAAGGAGGTGTCCGCGGGGGTCACCACCGGCACCGCCTCCCATTCGTTGCCCACGATGTCCAGGGTGGCGATGGAGATTTCCAGGGTATCGGACTCTTCCATCCCGTCCACCCACAGCCGGGCAAAGTCAATGCGGGTCAGGCTGGGGTTGCCGAAGGGCTGGCCGGCGTCCAGGGGGATGCGGTAGAGCTTCCAGTGCTTGGCGGGGTTGACGTCCACCAGGTACCGGGTGCCGGGTTGCCACTGGCCGCCGGGGGTCAGGGTGTCGGGCGGATCCACCACCGTTTCCGCCAGGTCCAGAGTGTAGCGGAAGTAGCTGTTGGTGACGTCCAGCGAGCGGTTGTGGTTGATGTCCTCGGTGTCGGGATAGCGGCCTTCCAGCCCGTCGTTGATGTTTCCTTCCGTCCCGTTGATCTTCCACACGTCGTACTTGTTGTTCTCGTTGTACCCCCAGTCGTCCAGGAAGGGGGTGCCGTCGGGCCACACGTCGCTGGGGTCGCCGCCGGCCACGCCGTCCAGACCCACATCCTCTTCGGGTTCCAGGAAGCCGTTGCCGTAGGTCAGGCCGGGCAGGGGGATGTCTTCGGTGTTCAGCACGTTGTTGGGGATGACGTCTTCCGTGATCTGCCCCAGGTCAATGTGCAGCTTGCCGGGCAGGTCGAACTTGTTGGAGTTGCGGTCCTTGACCCGCAGCATGACTTCGATGTACTTCGACTTCTGCTGGTTGGAATACCCGGCGGAGAGGGCGCGCATCACCCCGCCCCAGGACTTGGCCACGGCTGAACCCTTGGTCGGGGCGGCCGAATCCGGCGGGGTGGGGCCGAAGTAGAGGGTCAGCACGTGGGTGCGCTGGGCCACGCTGGAGTTGGTGGGCCGGTTGGGCCAGATGTCCTGGATGGACACCTGGTCGTAGGGATTGAACCAGACGAAGGTGCCGCGGTTGCGCTCCGGGTCCCCGGGATCGGGGTTGGAGGCCAGGGTCCACTGCCGCCGCATGATGCCCAGGGGGGTGGTCTTCTTGATGGACTCGAAGTCGTCCACGTAGGCCACGCCGTCGGGGTCGCCGGTGGAGGGATTGTCCAGGGAGTTGGGGTTGGGGTGGACCTGGGCGTACTCCATTTCCAGGGTCAACTGGGACGGCGCCTCGGTTTCGATCAACGGCAGCTTGTCCACCGCAGTGGTTAGGAACTGCGGCTTGAACACCAGGCGGGAGTTGACGTCCCACAGGAAATTGCGCAGCGGCTCGCCCCCCAGCTTGACCCGATCCTGCAGCGGCCGCTCGTTCAGGTACAGGGCCGTGGCCCCGATGAAGGATTGATCCCACAGGGCGTATTCGGCCCGCACCCCCAGCAGGGTCTTCTTGTCCAACTGGAACAGTTCGCCCGATTCGTAGAGGATGTCCAGGTTGGCCGAGGGCGATAGGGCGGCATCGTTCAGGATGGTCAGGGTGCCGGAATAATAGTCAATGACGTAGTCCGACCCCTTCTGCAGCTTGGCCCCGTTCAGCATCACCTCTTCGGAGCCTTCCAGGACGTTGAAGCCCAGCTCGTAGACCGCTTTGACGCTCTTGAAATCCGCCTTGATCTTGAAATTGGTGTAATTGGCGGTCAGCGGGTCGTCGTAGATGCCCGCGATCCGCAGGGATTCCGGCAGGGCATCGGAATAGGTGGCGGGGGTGCTTTGGTTGCCGATGTAATAGCCTTCCGGGTCGAAAGGCCGCAGGTCGGGGAAGATCAGCTCGCCCGTCCCGTAGTTGATGAACTCGTCGTCCACCTTGGTGTCGGGGGTCTGCTGGCCGCTCTCGTTGCGCGTGTCCAGCCCCATGGCGGTCAGGAAGGAGATCGTCTCCCCGTTGAAGTCCATGGTCTGCTGTTCCGCCGCCGAGTTGCCCTCGTACACCACGCTCGCGGTGAAGTCCTCTTTCTTGATGTTGACCCCGCCCAGGTAATAAACGTTCTTCCAGGCCAGGGGCCAGGTGTCGTCGCCGGCCTGGGGGTTGGAGGGACGAAGCAACTTCAGCAGGACGGTATCCGTCTGGGCCTGGGAGGTGAAGCCGTACTGCTGGTTGTCATCGGTCCGGTACACGACGGCCAGCACGGTGTTGGGGTCGCTGACGGGATTGTTCAGCCGGATGTACCCGTTCTGCTCATCCATGTAGAATTCCGACCGGTCCATCGGCTTGAAGGTGCCGGCGAAGTAGTTGCGCGCCTCGGTCATGGCGACGCGCAGGACGCTGTCGGCCTGCAGCGTATCGAGGAATGCCGGGGAATACCGGGCGTCCAGGTTGGTGGCTTCGTCCGGATCGTGGATGGCGATGGCGTTGATCAGGTCGGGGGGAGGCGCCTGGCCGACCAGGTTGTAGCTCTTGTACAGGTAATAGGAATTGGGCTCCACCCAGCGGTTCTGGATAGGCACGTGGAGCATGTTCTGTTCGGAGCTGAAGGTCTTGTACTGGTCGCGGTAGTGGTAATCCAGGAAGAAGTAGCGGCCGTTGACGAAGTTCTTGGGGTCAATGGTGTAGGAGGACTGCTGGGCGCCGCCGGAGATGGTCACCTTGTTCTTCTGCCCCTTCTCCAGGCTGGCCAGGGAGGTCAGGGTCAGGGCTCCCACCTTCAGGTCGGTGCGCAGGCCGAACAGGCCCTTGTTCTGGCCCGAGAAGGTGGCCAGTTGCGTCCCCTGCAACTGCATGGAGATGTTGCCGGCCTCGATTTTCTGGATGATCTCGTCTTCGTGGCCGGTGTAGGTCAGCTTCAGCGAGTTCTCGAACTCGAACATGCGCTCGGAGTTCTGGTCCACGTTGACGGAGACCTTGTCCCCCACCTCCCCGGTGATCTTGAAGCTCTGGGTCTGGTCAATGTGGAAGCTGTAGTCGGTGTTCTGGCCGGTGACGGTGGCCACTTGGGAGCGGCCTTCGCGGCGGAATCCCCCCTGGATGTTGATGTTGCCGGCGATGCGCAGCCGCACCCGGTCGCCGCCGAAGATTTTATTGAAGGTCTTGGACTTGATTTTGAAGGGAATTTCGATGGTCAAGGCGTCCTGGCCGGCCTGGGCGGCGGTCTTCTGCAGGGCCTTGACGCAGCAGTCGCGGAACTGCTCCCGGCGGTCGCGCTGCAGGCGATGTTGGGAGTACCCTTCCCAGGTGAAGATGGCCGGCTGGTCCCAGTCCTCGTCGTTCAGCACGCGGCGGACTTTCACCGTCTCGTACAACGAATCGGTCTCGACTATCGTCTTAAACTGAGGGGACTCGGTCTTCAGGATGGCGGAGTTGGTATCGGACAGCGCGTCCATGGAGAGCGAGAAGGGCTGGCCCCAGGTCCGCAGATCCACAACCCCGGAAACTTTCAGGTCGCAGCGAACGGAGAAGTACGTGCTGTCCGCCGCCGCCGGAAGGGTCACCAGCAGACAGCAAAGACACACAGCCGCCCAACGCGACAAACTCCGGAACGAGGGGGAATTCGCTGCGGACGCGGGGAGGTACCTGGTGGCGAGGGGTAGACCGTTTACGCCGAGCACGGGTGAGAAGCCTTTTCCTCTAAGTGGGATAGCGGCGAATACCGCGGCCCATTCGCAAATCTGGAATTGGTGAAATCGGGAACTAAGCAGCCCCGGGGAGAGTCGAATCCTCGAAAGTTTGTACTAACCGACCTCAATATTGGATCCGGGGACCGGGCGCATTCTATCTAAGTCAGAGAGAAATCATGGCATACCGGAAAGTGTTACCGGCGGCGGCGCTGCTGGCGGCGGTGCTGGCCGCCGGCGCAGGCCTGGCCGCACCCAAGGGCCCCGAGGCCCTGAATTTTTACCCCGGCGCCACCCCCGCGACGGCCGACGGCGGGGACCAGGGCACCTGGCTGGTGCTGGACGACGGCGATCCCACCTACTACTTCCTGCTGCCGGATGAATACGACGATCACTACTTCAACAACCGCTTTACGGTGGCGGGGGAATGCAGCCTGCTGCAGGCCGCCTTCCTCTTCATGCTGACCCCGGGCGACACCGTGAGCACCGTGCCGGACGTGCGGGTCCTGGTCTGGCCCGGCGGGGCGCAGAGCATACCGCCGGTCCCGCCCGACCAGGCCCTGGATTCCCTCACCGTGCCGGACGAACTGGTGAAGCTCTACACCGATAGCACCCAGGACACCACCTACGTGAACCTGGAAGAGATGAACCTGGGCTTCGGCCCGGCCAACCCCACCTTCCACCTGGGCTGGGAACCGGTCCTGACCGACACCAGCGACGGCCCGCTGGGCATTCTGACCGACGACGGCATCCCCACCTCCACCACCAGCAGCGAATGGTGGGGCGACCAGGGCCGCTGGGGCACCATGTTCCAGGATTGGGGCGTGGGGGTCAACTTCATGATCCGGGTGGAGGTGGAATACGTCGAGACCGGGGTGCGCGCCTGGCTCGACCCCGACCGCCCGGACGGCTTTGTCCTGGCCGGCCCTTATCCCAACCCCTTCAACCCGGAAACCACCTTCATTATTCGCCTGGCGCAGCCCCGGGACGTCCGCCTGGAAGCCTACGACCTGAACGGGCGGCTGGTGGAACGGATCGCGGCGGGCGCCTTCCCCGCCGGGTCCAGCCACGTGACCTGGCAGGCGCCGGACCTGCCTTCCGGGCAGTACCTGGTGCGCCTCTCAACCGGCGCCCGGGTTCTATCCACCCGGGCGGTGCTGCTGAAGTAAGCACTCGGCACACAGCGATAACCACAAAGGGCGCGAGCGATCGCGCCCTTTGTGTTGGCGCCGGGGTGACAGTGGCATATATCGACAGAAGTTACGCGTTTGGTTTGACTCTGGGCGGCGGGCGGCAGACTCCAGATTCCGGGAGATCATGGTGGGCGAAGAGGCGAGGAAATTACCGAATTTCGTGATAAAATGAACATAATCCCGTCCTGTAGAACCACTGGAACCTCGATCCCGCCGCCGAGTTAAATTCTTGACATGGGGAGGAAAACTAGTCCCTCTGTGTACCGCCCGCCGGAACCGCACCGTACATCGCTGTCAACATTAAACTTAGCTGGATGCGCCTGCACGGGGATCACTCTCTGGGGCGCCCTATTGTTGTACCCTGAGGCCGATTCGGCTCACGGAAGGCCCGTTTACTTCGTACCTTCTTGTGACTGGATAGGCTGTAATTGACTGGAGGTTGGAGTTATGAATCGTCAAGTCCCGGATTTTGCGAAAATCATCCAAGCCGACCGGGATGCTCAGCAGAGCGAGTACTGGGAAGGCACGCTCCTGGACTACCTGGAGAAGGTGGGACAGGATTCGACCATTCCCAAGCTGGCTCACGAGCGACTCTACGACATTATTCTCTCGGCGGGAGTCACCCCCCTGGAGGAGATCAAGAATCCCAAGTTGAAGCGTCTGTTTCAACGGAATTCCGTCAAGATATACAACTTCTTCGCCGACGAGTTCTTCGGCATGGAGCGCACCATCGAGCAGATCGTGCGGTACTTCAAGTCGGCCTCGATGAAGGGTGAAGAATCCCGCCAGGTGCTCTACCTGATGGGCCCGGTGGGATCGGGCAAGTCCTCCCTGGTGGAGAAGCTGAAGCGCGCCCTGGAGCTGGGGCCCACTTTCTACGCCATCAAGGGCTGCCCCATGCACGAGGAACCGCTGCACCTGATCCCCCGCCACCTGCGGGAGCATTTCGAGGAGGCCCTGGGGATCCGCATCGAAGGCGACCTGTGCCCCGTCTGCCGCTTCCGGCTGGCGGAGGAGTTCAACGGCAACTACGAACAGTTCCCGGTGATCACCAAGCGCTTCTCCAAGCGTTCCCGGGTGGGCATCGGCGTGGTGCCGCCGGTGGATCCCAACAACCAGGACACCTCCGTGCTGATCGGCGGCGAAGACATCTCCAAGCTGGACATGTACTCCGAAGGCGATCCCCGGGTCCTGGACCTGAACGGCGCCCTGAACGTGGGCAACCGCGGCATGGTGGAGTTCATCGAGGTGTTCAAGAACGAGACCGAGTATCTCCACGCCATGATCACGGCCACCCAGGAGAAGATGATCCCGGCCCCCGGCCGCCACGGCATGATCTACGTGGACACCGTCATCGTGGCCCACTCCAATGAGGCCGAATGGCGCAAGTTCCGCGCCGACCACACCAACGAGGCGATCCTCGACCGCATCGTGGTGGTCAAGGTGCCGTACAACCTGGAACTCTCCGAGGAGGTCAAGATCTACCGCAAGATCCTGAACGCCTCCAATTTCCGCGCTCACATCGCGCCGCACACCATCGAGGTGGCCAGCATGTTCGCCATCCTGACCCGGCTGGAGAAGTCGAACAAGTGCGACCTGGTGACCAAGCTGAAGATTTACAACGGCGAAGAGGTGCTGGAAAAGGGCCGGACCAAGAAGATTGACATTGACGAGCTGCGCGACGACGCCAAGCGCGAAGGCATGGACGGCATCTCCACGCGCTTCATCATGAAGGCGCTGGACAACGCCCTGGCCGAAGACATCCACGGCTCCTGCATCAACCCCATCAACGTTATGGAATCGCTGGTGCTGATGATCAAGGCCGCCGACCTGCCCGACGACACCCGCAAGGAATATCTGGAATTCCTGCAGGACACCCTGCACAAGGAGTACCTGGAAATCCTGGAGAAGGAGATCACGCGGGCCTTCGTTTATTCCTACACCGAGCAGGCCGAGGCGCTCTTCCAGAATTACCTGGACCACGCCGAAGCCTACGTCAACCGCACCCGGGTGAAGGACACCAACACCCACGAGGACCTGGAACCCGACCAGGCATTTCTGCGCAGCATCGAAGAGCAGATCGGGATCGTGGGCTCGGCGGCCGACGGCTTCCGCCAGGAAGCCATCGCCTTCCTCTGGTCCATGACCCGCCGCGGCATCAAGGTGGATTACAAGAGCTACGAACCCCTGAAGGATGCCATCGAGAAGAAGCTTATCGCCTCGGTCAAGGATCTCTCCCGAGTCATCACCAAGGCGCGCACCCGCGACGAGGAGCAGAGCAAGAAGTACCATATCATGGTGGAGACTCTGCTGCAGAACGGCTACTGCCCGCGTTGCGTGGACGTGGTTCTGAAGTACGCGGCCAACAATCTCTGGCGTGACTGATACCAACCAGGTATGCCGGTGAGCCGGCGGGAGCAGGCCGGAGAATCACGGGCATGCCTGGTTGTTTCTTTTCGTTGACAGGCGACATGGGTACGATATACGAATATCAGAAAGCGGTGGAACGCTCCGACCGCTCGGCGGGGGATCGCCAGCGCCACCGGGACAAGGTGCGCCAGGCCATCAAGGACAACATCGCCGATATCATCTCCGAAGAGGCCATCATCGGCAAGTCCCGGGACAAGGTGGTCAAGGTCCCCATCCGCGGCGTGAAGGAGTACCGTTTCGTCTATGGCGAGAACGCCCCCGGAGTGGGGCAAGGCAAGGGGCAGACCCAGCCGGGCGATGTGGTGGGCCAGGGCGAAGGCGAGGCCGCGGGAGTGGAACAGGCCGGCGACAAGCCGGGCGAGGACTACTACGAGACCGACGTCACCCTGGAAGAGCTGATTGACATCGTCTTCGAGGACCTGGAGCTGCCCTTCTGGGAGCGCAAGCGCTTCCGCCAGGTGGAGTCGCTGCGCCGCATCAAGCGCAAGGGCTTCCGCAAGAAGGGAATCCGTCCGCGGCTGGACAAGAAGCGGTCGGCCCGGGCCCGGGTGCGGCGCAAGCACGCCACGGTCGGCCCGCGCCGCCAGCAGGCCGCGGCCCTCTCCCCCGAGCAGGGACTATCCCGGCCCCACGGCATGGATACCACCGGCCACGAACGCTTCCCCTTCCACGAGGAGGATCTGAAGTACCGGCACCTGGTGGAGGATATGCGGGAGGAGTCCAACGCCGTGGTGCTGTGCATCATGGACACTTCCGGATCCATGGATACGGTGAAGAAGTACCTGGCGCGCAGCTTCTATTTCCTGCTGTACCAGTTTGTGGCCCAGCGGTACGAGAACACCGAACTGGTCTTCATCGCCCACCACACCGAGGCCGAGGAGGTGACCGAGGACGAGTTCTTCCACAAGGGGGAATCCGGCGGCACCTTCGTCTCTTCGGGCTACCTGAAGGCGCTGCAGATCATCGAGGAGCGCTACCATCCGGCCATCTGGAACATCTACGCGTTCCACGCCAGCGACGGCGACAACTTCCCTTCCGATAACGAGGCCGCCCTGGAGACCGCCCGCATACTGTGCCGGGTGTGCAACCTGTTCGGCTACGGGGAAATCAAGCCGGTGGGGTCGTACAGCTTCAGCGGCACGCTATTCCAGCTCTACCGCCAGATTGACAACGACAACTTCGTCATGGTCAAGATCGAGCGGAAGGAGGACTTGTGGCGGGCCTTCCGGCAGCTAATTTCGGTGGACCGCAGCGAAATGACGGAACTGGAAGAGTAACCAAACCGGGATCAAGCCTGCATACGCGTTATGAACTACACCATCGAAGAACTTCAACTCTGGGATGAGCGCATCCTGGAGAAAGTGGTTGAGTTCGGCCTGGACCCCTTCCTCCTGCACTTCGAGATCTGCGACCATTACCAGATGCTGGGCTTCCTGGCCTATTCCGGCATGCCCTCGCGCTACCCGCACTGGTCCTTCGGGAAGGCTTACGAGCGGCAGAAGACGCTCTACGATTACGGCATCTCGGGGCTGCCCTACGAGATGGTGATCAATTCCGATCCTTCGCTGGCCTACCTGATGCGCGACAACAGCCTGCTGCTGCAGATCCTGACCATGGCGCACGTCTACGGCCACAGCGATTTCTTCAAGAACAATTTCTCCTTCCGGCACACGCGCCCGGAACTGACCATCGAGCGCTTCAAGTCGCACGCCGAAAGGATCCGCAACTACATCGAGGCGCCGGGCATCGGCGAGGACCGGGTGGCCCGGATCCTGGACGCGGCCCACGCCCTGGCCTTCCAGGGCCGCCGCAACCTGGAAATCCGCAAGCTCAGCCTGGAAGAGCAAAAAGATCGCGTCTGGGAAGCGGCCCAGGAGCCCTACGATCCCTACCAGAACATCCACGTCCGCCGGGAATGGCATCCGCCCGACCTGGACCGCCTCCCCCTGGAACCGGACGAGGACCTCCTGCTCTTCATCCGCGATTACGCCCACCAGTTGGCGCCCTGGGAAAAGGATCTGATCACCATTGTGCAGGAGGAGACCGAATACTTCCTGCCCCAGATGGAGACCAAGATCATGAACGAAGGCTGGGCCTCCATCTGGCACAAGCGCATCCTGGACTCCCTGGATCTGCCCCAGAACCTGTTCATGGAATTCATGGTGCGGCACAACCAGGTGCTGCGCCCCATGGAAGGGCAGATCAACCCCTACTACCTGGGGTACAAGATGTTCGAGAACATCGAGGAGCGGTGGAACAATCCCACCCCGGAGGAGCGCCGGGAATACGGCCGTCCCGGGGGCGAGGGGCTGGCCAAGATGTTCCAGGTGCGGGAAGTGGACCGCGACGTCAGCTTCATCCGCCAGTACCTGACGGAGGAGCTGATCCGGGAGATGGACCTGTTCCAGCACGAGAAGCGGGGCACGGACCGCATCGTCACCCAAGTGGCCGACGAGGAGAACTGGACCAAGATCAAGGAGACCCTGCTGAAGAACGTGGGCACCGCCGGCTTGCCGGTGATCAAGGTGGTGGACGCCTACTACCAGGGGCGCCGCACCCTGTTCCTGCAGCACGACTTCGACGGCCGCGAGCTGGAGCTGGAGTACGCCGAGAAGACTCTGCGCTACGTCCAGCATCTCTGGGGCAACGAGGTGGTGCTGGAGACCTTTCTGGACGACAAGCGCCACCACCTGGTGCACGACGGCAGCCAGTTCAAGACGCTAAGGGCGATATAGAGTCGGATCAACTGTGAGAATCAAGGGCCGGCCCTTCCGGGGGACCGGCCCTTTGACGTTTCCACCGCCTGATAAGCCTGGCGGCGGCACCGGGGATGAACCTTCGCGATTAAGATAGTCCAGAATTCCCTTGACTGGGATGCGGGAAAATCCTATATTGGAACCTTCAAGCCGCCTGCTGTACTTCAATACCGGAAAATCCCATGACCGCTTCCGCCTATACCGCCGTCCTGCACGCGCGGGACACCCTGTTCGTCCGGCTGCGCGCCGCCACCCTGCTGCAGAAAATCGCCCTGGTGCTGGGCTTCGCCGCCCTGACCGGCTTGGCCGCCCAGGTGCGTATCCCTCTGCCCTTCACCCCCGTGCCGGTCACCGCGCAGACCGTGGTGGTGCTGCTTTCGGGCGTGCTCCTGGGGGCGCGGGGAGGCGCCGCCGCCCAGGCCCTGTACGTGGGGCTGGGCGCCGCGGGGCTGCCCTGGTTCGCCGGCCTGCAGGGAGGGCACATGGCCCTGCTGGGCCCCACCGGAGGCTACCTGCTGGGGTTCATCCTGGCGGCCGGGTTCACCGGGTGGTGCACGGACCGCTGGTCCGGGTTCCGCCGGCTGCCGGGCCTGCTGGGGCTGACGGCCTTCTCCGGCCTGGTGCTGGTCTACCTGCCCGGGCTGCTGCAACTGGGCTTCTGGATGGTCCTGGGCGGCATCCCGGTCACCCTGGATCGCCTCCTGGCCCTGGGGCTGCTCCCCTTCCTGGCGGGGGACGCGGTGAAAATCGCCGCGGCGGCGCTGCTGGCCCGGGCTCTGCGAGGCGCCGGCCGGTAGGAACCGCCCCCCTTCTCCGCTCGTTATACCATTGACTCCACGGCCGTACGCGGTTACGTGGATACGTTCATACGTGGTTACGTCACGATCCCATGCCCATTTACGAATTCGAATGCCGCGAGTGCCGGCACCATTTCGACGAGCTGGTGCGCGCTTCCGTCAATCTGCAAGATATCGTCTGCCCCCAGTGCGGGACCAACGAGCCGAAGAAGCGCATGTCCGCCTTCGGTTTCTCGTCCGGGGGCAAGACCGTCTCCTCGGCCGCCTCGAGCGCCTGCGGCAGTTGCCATTCCGGGAACTGCTCCACCTGCCGGCACTGAGGAAGAGTTCGAAAGTTTGACGGCTTGAAGAGTAAAAAGTGAAGGGGCGACCCCGCCGGGGCCGCCCCTTCTTATTTGCCCTTCAGCGCAGGATCAGGCTTCCTGCGGCTGTGGTTTGCGGAACTTCTCCTTCCACTGTTCCACGGTGTAGTACATGGCCGGAATCAGGAACAGGGTGAAGGTGGTGGAGGTGATCAATCCGCCGATGGCGGCGATGGCCATGGGCGCCCGGAACTCGCCGCCCGACCCGATCCCCAGGGCCAGCGGGGTCATGCCCAGGATGGTGGCCAGGTTGGTCATGATGATGGGGCGCAGCCGGGTGGGGCTGGCCTCCAGGATGGCCTCCAGCAGCCCTATATCCTTGCGTTCCCTTCGTATCGTCTCGATGTAGTCAATCAGCAGAATGCCGTTGTTGACCACGATGCCCACCAGCATGATGACGGCCATCAGGGAGAAGATGGAGATGGAGTTGCCGCTCAGGAACAGGGCGTAGAGAACTCCGATCAACCCCAGCGGCAGGGTGGCCATGATGATGAGGGGGTTGACGTAGGATTCCATCATGGCGGCCATCAGCATGTAGGTCAGGATGATGGCCAGGATCAGGGCCCGGCCCAGCTCGCCGAAGGATTCGGCCATCTCTTCCGACTGCCCGGCAAAGCGGATGCTGTAGCCTTCCGGGATATCCATTTGCTCGAGTTGCTCCTGGATATCGCCCTGCACCTGGCCCACAGTGGTGCCGGAAAGGTTGGCGGTCACCTGCACCATGCGCTGCTTGTCCTTGCGCAGGATCTGGGTGGGCCCTTCCACGAACTCAACGTTGGCCACGTTGGCCAGCTTCTGCGGGCCATCCATGGTCATCACCGTGAAATCGGACACCTCCTCCACGTTCTGCAGGTCCGCTTCGGCCAGTTTCACCCGGATGTCGTACTCGCGGTTGCCTTCGCGGTAAGTGGAAACCTTCTGGCCTTCCACCATGGTGCGCATGGCCATGCCCAGCTCGGCCACGCTCATGTTCTGGTCGGCCAGGAAATCGCGGCGGGGCGTCAGGCGCAATTCCGGCTGGCCGGTGCGCCAGGAGCTGCGCGGGTCAATGACGCCGCGCTCCTGGGCGGCGATGGCCACCACGCTGTCGCCCAGATCGGCCAGCACCTCGATGTCGGGTCCCTGGACTTCGATAGTCAGGTCGCTCTCGTTGCCCCCGCCGAAGAAGCTGCCGGGAGTCAGGATCAGCTTGGCCGCGGGGATGGCGGCCAATTGGGGCCGGAAATCGTCAATGATGTCGTACACCGAGCGGTCGCGGAGCTCCTTGTCCACCAGCTCCACCACCACCACGCCCAGGTTCACCCCCTGGCTGACGGTGAAATCTCCGGATTCGCTGGTCCCCACCTGGCTGTAGAGCTTTTCCACTTCAGGATACTGGCGCAACTGGTCCTCGATGCGGCGCAGCATCCGGTCGGTTTCTGCCACGGTGGCGCCGGGCGGCATCTCCACGGACATGGAGAAGGTGCCGGTATCGGACTTGGGGAAGAATTCCGATCCCACGAACATACCGGACACCACGAAGCTGCTGAGGAACAGCACGGTCACGATCCCGAACAGCAGCCAGCGGCGGCCCAGGAAGAAGCCCAGGCCGTCATGGTAGGAGACGGACAGGCCGGCGTAGAAGCGATCCCAGGCGGCGAAGAAGCGGGCCAGCCAGCCGGTGCGGGTCATTACCGCAATCAGCACCAGGAAGCCCACCAGCACCAGGAACACCCCCGCTCCCAGGCTGAAGTACACCAGCAACGCGGTGATGGCCGCCGCGAAGAAGTAGATGCCGCGCCCCAGGCGCATGGATGCCATCATCGGCACCATGGTGAAGGAGACCAGCAGGGAGAAGAGCGTGGCGAAGGTCACCGTCAGGCCGAACTGTTTGAAGAACTGCCCGGTGATGCCCGACATGAAGGCGATGGGAGTGAACACCACCACGTTGGTCATGGTGGCGGCCGCCACCGCCAGGGCAATCTCCTTGGTCCCGATGGAGGCCGATTCCCGAATGGGGTGGCCCAGCGTCCGGTAGCGCTCGATGTTTTCCAGCACCACAATGGAGTTGGTCACCAGGATGCCCACGGAGATGGCCAGGGCCATCAGCGACATCATGTTCAGGGTGAAGCCGGCGAACAGCAACAGAGTGAAGGTGGCGATGATGGACACCGGCATGGACAGGGCCGCGATCACCGTCCCCTTCCAGCTATGGAGGAAGAGGAACAGAGTCAGGGCGGTCAGCAGGATGCCCATGATCAGGTTGTCGCGCACGTCGTTGACCGAGTCCTGGATGAACTCGGTGCGGTCGCGGGCGATGGTGATCTCCACGTCGGAAGGCAGTGAAGCCCGCAGGCTTTGCAGCTCCTCCTTGACCGCCTGGCCCACCTGCACGGCGTTGGCGTCGGAGCGCTTGATCAGCGACAAACCGACCGATTCCCGGCCTTCGATGCGGGCCAGCTCGCGCTGCTCGGCGAAGGTGTCTTCCACCCGGGCGATGTCGGCCAGGCGCACCGGCATACCATCGCCCATGGAGGGCAGGTAGAGCCCGGCGATCTGCTCCAGGTTGCTGAATTCCCCCTGCACCCGGATGGAGTATTCCTTACGGTCGCCGGTGATGTGGCCGGAAGGCAGGTTCATGTTCTCCTGGGCCAGGGTCTGCACCACCTGGAGGATGGACATGCCCCGGGCCTGCAGCTTGCGCCGGTCCACGGCCACCTGGATTTCCCGCTCCTTGCCCCCCACGATTTCCACGTTGGCCAGGCCCTCGGTGCGGTTCAGGCGGTTGCGGATGACTTCGTCGGTCAGCACGTAGAGCTGATCCAGGGGGCGGGGACTGGACACGGCCAGGTTCATGATCGGGATGGCGTTGACGTCGAACTTCTGGATCTGAGGATCCAGGGCGTCTTCGGGCAGGTCGGCGCGGATGGCGTCCACCTTCTCCTTGACGTCAATGCCGGCCAGGTCCACGTCCCGGTCCAAGTCGAATTCCAGGAAGGTCAGGCTCATGCCTTCCTGGGCCATCGAGGTTATGGTTTTCAAGCCGGAGAGGGCCGCCACGGCATCTTCCACGGGTCTGGTGATCAGCGTCTCCACCTCTTCAGGGCCGGCCCCGGGATAGACCGTCACGATGGTGACGAAGGGGAACTCGATTTCCGGGAAGATGTCAATGCCCAACTGGGTCAGGGAAAACAACCCGATCACCACCGCCGAGAAGATGAGCATGGTCATCATCACCGGCCGGCGGATGGAAGCATCGGAAAGGAACATACGTTATCCTTGGGATAAGCTTTGCTGCGACTGGACGATGTTCACCTTGTCGCCGTCATTGAGATTGTTCTGGCCGTACACCACCACCGTCTGGCCGGACTGGAGGCCGCCCAGGACTTCCACCTGGTCGGCGTTGCCCTGGCCCAATTCCAGCGGCTGGAAGTTGGCCAGGCCCTGTTCATTCACCACGAAGACGCCGCGGCGGTCGTTGCGCGTCAGCACGGCGTCGCGATTCACCACCAGGGTATTGGGTTTCTGCACCACCACGGCGCGCACGTCCACCAGCATGCCGGGCTGGAGACGCACTTCGTCATTTTCCGCCTGGGCCCAGATGGTGAACAAGCGGGTGTCGCGGTCGGCGGAGAGGCTGATGTCGGTGATGTCGGCGGGAATTTCCCGCACCCCGTCGCCGCTGACCCGGATGAATGTGGGGGTGGTCCGTTCCATCAGGCGGCGGTCTTCAAAGTTGACGTCGAAGCGCACCTTGACGCTCCGCAGGTCGGCCACGCGCACGACCGGATCGCCCGGGCGGACGGTTTCGCCGCGGCGGTAGAAGACGTCGGTAACCACGCCGTCAATGGGCGCGGTCAGGGCCACCACCTGGGAGCTGGATTCCAGGTTCTGCCGGGCGACGTCGCGGGCCAGGCGGGCGCGGTCCAGCATCTGCTGGGATACGGCCCCCGCTTCGTACAGGTTTTCCATGCGCTGCAGTTCCCGCTCGGCGTCATCGAACGCCAGGCGGGCCTGGTTGAACTGGGCCTGGGCCGCGCGGGTATCCAGCCGGGCCACCACCTGCCCCCGCTGCACCCGCTGGCCGACCTCCACCGGAATCTCAGTAATCTGCTCCTGGATGGAGGCGACCACGTCGCCCTGCAAGCCTCCTTCCACCACGCCCAGGTAATTGCGCGACAGGGCGAAGGTATCCATGTGGGCCTGGGCGACTTCCACCGGCACCCCCATCTCAGCCTGCAAGTCGGTCAGGCTGGGGGCCGGCGCGGTGCGGGATCTCTGGATCTGCCGGAAGGCGGCCAGGATGATCAGGAGCGCCAATCCGGCCAAAATGATGATGGTAAGGGGTCGTTTCATGTATCAGCCTCTATGCTGCGTGTATGCCAACCTCGGGGGGCGTTCGAGTACGAAGATAAATCAAAACTTGCGCGTTTGCCCGGATCCTATTCTCTTCCCAGCGCCCGGACCAGTTCCGCCTGGGCGGTGATCAGGGCGTAGCGGGCGTTCAGCAGGTTCATGCGGGCCTGGTTCAGGGCGAGCTGGGCGTCCATGACCTCGAGCTGGGTGGCCAGGCCGTTGGCGTACTGTACCTGGGCGATCTGCAGCGCCTTGCGGGCCAGTTCCACCCCCTCTTCCTGGGCGGCCACGTTCTTGCGCGCCTCCTCCAGGCTGCTGCGGGCCTGCACGATCTCCAGGTTAATGCCCTTGCGCGCCAGGTTCTGCTGGATTTCCACCAGCCGCAGGTCCACCTGGGCTATCTGGGCGCGGTTGCGGGCCCGGAAGCCGTCGAACAGGGGGATGGTCAAGGACAGCCCGGCGTACAGGTTGCGCGACCAGAAGTAGTCGCCGATTTCGAAATCGGATTCCTGCGCCGTCTGGGAGTAGCCGCCCGTCAGGTACAGGTTGGGCCACAGGACGCCGTGCCGCTCGATGATGATCAGCTTGCGCTGGATCTGCTCCTGGAGATCCAACTGGCGCAGCTCAGGGCGGCGTTCCAGGGCCAGGGCGTACAGGTCGCCTTCGGGGAATTCCTGATCGGGATAGGCCTCCAGGCCGTCGGTCAGCTCCAGGGGTTGGTTGGGCGGCAAGCCCAGGGCGATGGCCAGGGCCTCGTGAGCCACCTGGCGGGCGTTCTCCGCGGCGATGACTTCAGGGAGGAAGTTGGAGGCCTGGACCCGGCTGCGGATCAGGTCGTATTCCGAAACCATGCCCTGCTGCAGCATGGTTTCGACTCGCTCCACGTGCTGCAGCATCTGCTCGTAGGTTTCCCGGGCCACCTCTTCCCAATTGCGGGCCAGCACCGTACCGAAGTAGAGCCGGGTCACTTCCAGGCGGACCTGGGCCTGGGATACGGCCACCTGCTCGCGGGAGGCCTGGCGGTAGAGCCGGGCGATCTGCAGCGCCTTTCCCACCCGGCCGGCGACGTAAAGGGGCTGGGACAGCTCCACCGACCCGGTGAACAGGTTGCGCTTCTCAAACTGGAACCGGGCCGTCTCCCCACCGAATTCCACCTCGGTTTCCGGGATGATAAAGTTGCGCTTGTAGAACCCGTTGGCGGTGACCTGCGGCAGGGCGCCGGCGACCGCCTCGCCCACTTGAGCGGCGGCCCGGTCCACGCCGGCCTGCGCCTGCTGGATCTGGGCGTTTTCCGCCCGCGCCAGCTCCCAGGCTTCTTCGTAACTTAACTGCAGCGCCTGGGGCTGCGCCGCGGCCGTGCTCCCCAGCAGCGCCAGGATGATCGCGGAAGCCAGGGGTAAGCGAAGGAAAATTCGTGTCATGGATTTTCGTGCTGCGGGTTTGGAATCACGTGTAGGGGAAACAGGCCGGGCTACGCCGGTTCGGCGGGCTGGCTCTGCTTTTTCACCACCTTCTGCATCACGGTGATCAGGGCCTCCTGATCCTCCTCATTCAGCGCCGCCAGGATGGCGCGGCTGACCGCCATGTGCTCGTGGAAATGCGCGCGCAACACGGCGCGGGCCTTGTCCGTCAGTTCCACCTGCACGATGCGCCGGTCCTCTTCGGGGCGCTGGCGGGTTACCAGCCCCTTGGCCACCAGGCGATCCACCACCCCGGTCATGGTGCTGACCGCCGACCCGGCATAATCCGCCATCTCCCGCATGATGCTGGGCCCCTTGCGGGACAGGTAGAGGATGACACCCAGTTCCGCGAAGCTGACGTCGCAGTCCTGAATGTGGGCCGAAGGGTGCTGGGATTGTATCTGGTGCGTCAATTCGAAGATCAGGTCAGTCAGTTGGCGCGCTTTTTCCTCAAGTCTTTCCATGGAGTTCATCCTTCAGAAGTTCAACGTTTTCAACTGGTACCGCCATGGAAATGTTCCCGTACCAAATATTTCGGAAAATGAACATTTTAATATATGGATAATTGGGGGAAATGTCAAGTCCGGAGGCGGGGATATTTTGTTTCGCATCCGGTGGAACGGACATACTTAAGAACCGAAGCGATGGCCGGAGGTAGTTCCCTGAGGGCCGGGATTGTATCCGCGGGAAGAAAACAAAAACCCCGGGATCACGGGTGATCCCGGGGCCGCCCCGAGGCTTCATGCACCGGAGGCCAATACTATCACTGGCCGCCGCTTCCTCCGAAGGAGCTTATTTGTGGTGGCACTCGTCGCATTTGCGCGGGCCGGATTCGATTTCCTGGTGACAGCCGATGCAGTTCTCGTGCAGGGCCACCTTGGATTCTTCCACCTGGATGTCCACCACTTTCTCGCGGTGGCAGTCGCTGCAGGCTTCCACGTGGTGGCACTGGATGCATTCCAGGCCGTACCCTTCGGCGTGATCCTTGTGGTTGAAGTTGACCAGGGTGCCGTCCTTGTACTGGGTCATGTAGGTCTTCACTTCGGGCGCCTTGCGCAGCCTCCGGTCCTCCGGCTGCAGTACCTGGTTGGGTTCGACGGCCAGCACGGCCAGGGCTCCCAAACCGGCCAGCAGGACAAGAACCAGGATCAGCTTTTTCATGTCTTTATCCTCCAGATTCAGTTAATGTTTCGCAGCCGTGGGCACGTGATTGGGATGGCCTTCATCCGGCGGGAAAATGGGCAGGAAGCGCACCAGGATGAAGAAGATGGTGAAGCCCATCGCCGTCAGGGTGGCGGTGATCACGATCTCGCCCCAGGAGGGGAAGTACTTGACGCCGGAATCGGAGACCAGGCCGATGATGCTGACGTTCAGGCGGTTCATCACCACTCCCAGCAGGGCGAACAGGGCCGCGAAGAACAGCCCCAGTTTGCTGGCGTGGGTCCGGCGGATGGTCAGCAGGATCAGGGCAGAGGCGAACAGGCTCATTTCGATCAGGAAGGCGGTGCTCTCCAGGCCGCCGTCCAAGACGTGCGACAACGCCCCGCGCAGGGCCATATCCTGCAGGCGCACCGTCAGGTAGACCACCAGGGCCAGCCACAGAAAGCGTCCCAGGTCGATCAGCAGCTCCAGCTCCAGGCCGCGTTTCATCAGCTTGGAAGTGGTGTAGGATTCCAGGATCACCGTGGCGAAGCCCACCGCCACGGCCGACAGCCAGAAGTTCAGCGGCAGCAGGCTGCTGTACCACAGGGGGTGCAGCTTCTGGGGGACGATCAGGAAGAGCGACCCCAGGGATGACTGGTGCAGGGTGGACAGCAGCACGCCGGCCAGCACCAGGGGCACGGCCACAGCGTGGAAGGCCATGACCAGTTTTTTCCAATTCATGGCCTCGGCCACGATGGAGCCGAATTCCAGGGCCAGCACGGTGGTGTAGAGCATCACGCACCAGGCCACTTCGAACATGACCGAATGCGGATTCCACATGACCAGCGGGTGCCAGATGTTCCAGGGCTTGCCCAGGTCGTACATCAGGCCAAGGCAGACCAGCAGGTAGCCCAGGAAGGCGGTCAGGATGGCGGGTCGCAGCACCGGCTTGTAGCGTTCGGAATTGAACAGGTAAACGATGCCGGTCAGGATGAAGCCGCCGGCCGCCAGGGCCACGCCGCAGACCACGTCGAAGCCCACCCACAAGCCCCAGGGGAAGGCGTCCGACAGGTTGGTCACCGCCCCCAGGCCCTTGGTGAAGCGCACCAGCGTGAAGACCAGCAGGATCAGCGACAGGCCGGCCAGCGGCAGAAACAGCGCCAGGTTTTTCCTACTCAGAATCAGACTTGTGGTTCTCACGATCCAACTCCATGCGACGGTTGATCACCCACCACACTCCGCCCAGGATGATGCCGGTGGTGAAGACGATATTGGGAATTTTGCGCAGGACCGTCCAGGTCAGTTCCGGGAGCGCCTCATGGGGGAGGCCGCTGCGGAAGCCCAGGTCGGCGAAGGGGACGCTGGAAAGCATCAGGACGGAAGTGCCGCCGACCTCGTGCTCGCCGTACACGTGGTCCACGTAGCGGTCGGGGTACTTCTTGATACGGGCGTGGGCGATCTCCAGCAGGCGGTCGCGTTCCCCGAAGCGGGTGGCGCCCATGGGGCAGACCCAGGCGCAGGCCGGTTCCTTGCCCTCTGCCAGCCGGTCAATGCACATGATGCACTTGCGCACGACCGGGGCGGCCTTGTCCCATTCGTAGCGGGGGACGTTGAAGGGGCAGGCCACCATGCAGTAGCGGCAGCCCATACACTTGGACCCGTCGTAGTTGACGGGACCCGCAGAGGTCTTTTCCAGTGCGCCGACGGGGCAGACCGAGACGCAGGAAGGGGTCAGGCAGTGCATGCACATCTGCCGGTAGTAGAGGTCCCCCTGCTGCTTGACGACAGAGTAGTTCTCCGCGTTCAACTCGTCCGACAGGCCGCCGGGCAGGCGGTTAACTTCCTTGCACGTCTCCATGCAGGCCTTACACCCGATGCAGGCGGTGAAGTCAACGAGTAATCCGTAGGTTTTCATTGATCGTCCGGTAAACGGTGACGCTTACGTGAATAAATTCACAAATGCTTCGGAGTGACGGGCGATCCCCAGGGGAGCCGGTAGGGCGGGTGTGGTACGGGGTTGATCAGGATTGTCTTTATCTGAACGGCCAAAGCCGTGAGATCTCCACCTCATGAATAATATACGCAAACCGAGACGAAAATGCAAGATTTTTCACAAGGATTTTGCGTAATATTTCACGTAATGGATCAGGGCCATTCGGCACCTGCGGCACTTTCTCCCGCACCCAGGGGATCGTTTTGCTCTTCCGGCTGAAGCATACCCATGTTTCGACTTGGAATATGCAACGTGGCATAGCCTTGTTAATATTATAACATTTAGCTGCGCAATGGTTCCCGGGAGGGGCGTACGAACAGGGGTTATTTCAGGATGACCAGCTTGCGGGTGAGGGTTTCGGTGGGGGTGGCCAGCCGCACGAAGTAGATCCCGGAAGCGTACCCTGATGATTCCCACGGCAGTGAATAGCTCCCCGCGTTCATCCGTCCGGAAGCGATGGTGGCGACCCTGGCCCCCAAGAGATTGTACACCGCCAGGTCCACCTCCTGGGCATAAGGCAGTTGGAAGGTGATGGACGTTGTGGGGTTGCCGGGTTGTGGCGAGAGAGACAAATCCATCACCCGCTGGAAATGGGGTCGGGTGTAGGGGCTGTAGGCCGTATCCCCGGTGGTGTTCTCGAAGTAACGGATCCCGCCCCACTCGTCTCCCACAAACAGATCCCCATCCTCATCCCCGTCCATGTCACACAAGTAAGGCGCC
>QZKQ01000016.1 GCA_003599535.1 Candidatus Zixiibacteriota bacterium
CATACCCCATACCCCATACCCCTATTTCAGCAGAATGAGCTTCTGCGTCTGGGTAACGTTTCCAGCACACAGCCGGGCGAAGTACGTCCCGCTGGGCAGCCCGGAGGCGTCAAAGGTCACCTGGTGCGATCCGGCTTCCCGCCAGCCGTCCATCAGATTCGCCACCTCGCGCCCGGCAGCATCATAGACCCGGAGATTGACATGGCCGGGAGCCGATAGCTGATAGCCGATAGCCGTCACTGGATTGAACGGATTGGGCGTGGCCGCCATGGCCGGCTTTTCGGCCGCCGCCAGGGCGGTGGTCTCCAGCGCCGGTGACGCCGCCTCATCCGAGCAGAACCAGTCTTCCAGGCTGTACGACCCGTCCCCGGCGCTCTGCTTGGTGAAGGGGACCGCGGCGGAATCCCACTTGGTGGTGGGATAGATGCCGACATGGGCCGTGTACATGTACTCGCCCGGCGGCGCCGACCCCGGTACGTTCTGGGTCCGCAGGCGGGTGATGGAGGCCGATCCCGGCAGGCTTAAGGAGAGCGGACCCAGCACCGGCCCGTAGGAGCCGCCCCCGGGCAACTGCACCATGACCCAGGAATGGCAGGTCACCACCGCCGCCTCGTGGTTGATCAGGGATGCGGTATAATTCAGAGTCCCGCCCCCGGGAGGCACCACCCACAGGCCGGTGGGAGTGATAGTGACTTCCACGTTATGCTGAGTCTGGTCAAAGAACAGCGCCCCGATGTCGGCGCGGGTGCCGTCGGGGTCGTTGTACAGGACGGCCGGGTCGCCGGCGTCAATCAGGGGGGACTGGCTGGGGCCGGGAACGGGGAAACTGCCCCAGGAGGGATAATAACCGAAGGAGCCGCCCAGGAACATGGGATCGGTGGAGATTTCCCCTGTGCCCGGATACGGAGTGAACGGCTGGGGCGGCGATCCGCTCATGTAGTTGCCGCCGCTGTTGTTCCACACGTCGTTGTAACTGATCTGCACCGGAGTGCTCGGGTGGGGGAAAATCCCGTAGCGACCGTTACCCGCGATGACGTTGTTCTTAATGTACACCATGCCCCCGCCCGACCAGTCGTTGTAGCCGTCCCGGCTGTTATTCACAATGGTGTTGTTGATCAGGTTGACCGTGCCCAGGTAGGGGGAAAAGCCATCGTAGAGGTTGTCTTCGATGATGTTGTGTTCGATGTTAGCCGTGCCTCCGAAGTCGTTCCACACCTGGATGCCGTGGCCGCAGTTGTGCACCCAGCAGTCGCGCACGTATTTGGTGCCGGACGAGGCATTGGGGTTCAGGTGGATGCCGATGCACCCCGGGGCGCTGCCGCTCTGCTGGCTGTTGCGCACCTCGAAGCCTTCGATGGTGTAGTTCAGCACGCCGTAGGGCGCGGTGATGACATTCATCAGGCCGCCGCCGTCGACCGTGGTGTTGTGCCAGCCCGATCCGCGCAGGGTGACCCCTTCGCGCATGGTCAGGTTTTCCACGTAGACGCCGGGGGACACCTGCACGGTGTCGCCGGGATTGGCGGCGTTGAGGCCCGCCTGGATGGTGGGATACTGCCCCGGCACGAGGATGACCGTGGCGCACGCCGGGGTTATGAGCGCCGCCAGGAGCAGGAAAAGAGTACCGTACCGCATGACCGCCTCCGAAGTTGGGTGGGTCCGGCCGTGGGGGCCGGATGGTGTATTTCGGTGTGTGGTGTGGCGGGGTTATCCAGGCGGGCAGCGCGGGGAGTGCATTAATATACGGAAAAAGTGCGGGGATGTCAAGAGGAATTTTCGAGGGGCAGCTGTTTTGGTTTGTAAAGTTGCAAGGTTGGGAAAGTCGGAAAGTTACTTCAACAGAATCATCTTCTTGGTCTGCCGGTAGGCCTCCACCTGGATCTCGGCCAGGTACATCCCCGAAGCGGCGGGCGAACCCTGCTCGTTTTTCCCATTCCAGGCGACGCTGCAACCGCCGGGCAGCATGAATTTATCCGCGATCAGGGTACGCACCCGGTTCCCCTGCAGGTCGTAGACCCGCAGGCTGACAGTGGAGGGCTTGCCGATCTGGAAGCGGAGGGTGGTGGATGCGTTAAAGGGGTTGGGGTAGTTCTGGGCCAGGTGGAACCAGCCGGGATGACGCTGCAACTCGGCCGGGGGGACGGCGGCGATCCCGTAGTCGATCCAGGTCTCCGGCCCGTCGTAGAGATGCACCTTCCAGGGGGAATAACCGTATAAGTCCTTCTCCCCGATGAGGATCTCATCGCGGCCGTCCCCGTCGATGTCGCCGGAGGCCACGTTGAAGCCGAATTCCTTGTAGGGATTGCCCAGGATGAAGGCGTCGGGCTGGGCGTTGGGGGTGGCGCTGCCCAGGAAGATCTGCACCGCGTTGGCGGAGCCGTAATAGCCGGTGACGCTGACGATGTCACCCCAGCCGTCCCCGTTGAAGTCCCCGCAGCCCATGCCATCATACGCCAAAGAAAAGCCCCCATACCATTTCTCCAGCACCATATCCGGGATATTGTCCATGTCCGGCCCACCGAAGAAGACCGCGTCCCGGTGGGCGTTGGAATCGGGGATGAACCAGGCCAGGGCCAGGTCGTTGTAGCCGTCCCCGTTGAAGTCCCGGCAGGGAGTGCCTTTCCAATACCAGGAGCTTCCTTCGAACACCACGTCAGGGATGGTGTCCATGGGACTGCCGCCGAAGTAGACGCAAGTGGGCGAGTACATGTCCAGATGCAGGATATCGGCGAAGCCGTCCCCGTTCACGTCGCCTAACCCGCGCACGATGTTCGGGTTACCCCACCAATGCACTGTCCAGTCGGGTATGGTATCTAATGCTTCCCCTCCATGAAAGACATGAATAGAGGTAATATCCTCATTCCATTTCAATTCACTGATAACCAAGTCCTGGCCGCCGTCTCCGTTGACATCCCCGCAGCTATCCACGTCCCACAGGTACATATTCTGCGGGATGGGGGCATGGTAAACCCAATCAGGGATGGTATCCAAGGCTTCACCCCCAAAGAAGACATCGACCTCTGCAGCGCGCGGGCCGGTATAGCCATACAACGCGACGGTGATGGAAAAGTCATCCACCCCATCCCCGTTAATGTCACCGATGTTTCTATCCACTATGTCAAATAATTCGTTGACTTCCGTCCCCTGCACGGTCCAATCCGGGACATTGGGGGGGAATTCGGGCCGGCCGAAGAACAGGTAATTCTTGCCCCGGTCTTCATTCCATCCGAAATCACCGATGAGCATGTCTTCGCAGGAGTCGGCGTTGAAGTTGCCGCAGGTCATGCCCATACCGAAGAAGTTGTTGTAACCTGGGTGGTTGTAGGTGCGGATGAAGGTCATGGGGTTCTGGGCCCACGCTCCGGCGGTGATGGCCAAGGCCAGAAAGGTTGCAATCGCGATGCGCATGGGGGCTCCCGGTGGGGAAAAGGTTTCGGAAACAATGTAAGGCGAAAATATCCCAAAATCAAGCGCAATGTATTGCGGAAGGAGCAAAAAAGGGGGCGGCCCCGATGAGCCGCCCCGGCATTTTCCTTTTCGCTTTTTACTTCTTGAAATCCAGCTCCTCCGACCCCGGCAAGTCCAGTGTGACCCACTCGGAAGCCTCCCCGTCGTCCCACACCGCCCGCACCTGGACTTCGTCCTCTTCCAGGTTGGAGAAGCGGTAGAAGCCCTCCTCGTCGGTGGTGACGGTCTGTTCGCCGTCCGGCCCCTGCAGACGGATTTCCACTCCCGGCACGCCCCGGCCGTTTTCGTCCAGCGCCCAGCCGGAGACGGAGGGGTAGTGGATGGCCTCTTCCACGTTGATGATGCCCCAGCCCCAGTCGCTGTCCGGGCGGAGGTTGCGGGAGGCGGTCTCGCGCACCGCCTCGTAGACCTGGCCGGGGCTCCAGTCGGGGTGCTCGGCCACGATCAGGGCCATGCAGCCGGCGGCCACCGGGCAGGAGAGCGAGGTGCCGTTCCAGAAGCCGTAGCGGTTCCAGGTGTCGGGTGAGACGCAGCAGGTACGCACTCCCTGGGCCAGCACGTCCGGCTTGAGGCGGCCGTCGGCGGTGGGTCCGCGCGAGGAAAACCGGGCCAGGTCTCCGTCCCAGCGCACCGCGCCGATGGCCAGCACCCCTTCGGCGTCGGCCGGGACGCCCAGGGTCATGGCTTCGGGGCCCTCGTTGCCGGCGCTGGTGCACAGCACCATGCCCAGGTCGTGGGCCAGGTTGGCGGCGCGGCTGGTGGGCGCGGTCAGGCCGTCGTAGTCGGCCAGGGTGTACCAGTCCTTGTAGGAGAGCGAGCTGGAGAGCACGTCGGCGCCCAGGGCTTCGGCCCATTCCACCGCCCGCACCCAGTAGTCCTCTTCCACCGGAGTCTCCCCGGCGTCATCTTCCGTCTTGCCCAGGATGAAGGCCGCTTCGTGCGCCAGCCCCACCAGGTTGCCGGGGGAATAACCGGCGATGACCGAGCCGCAGGCGGTGCCGTGGTGCGCCTGCCCTTCGGTGTCCTGGGCCGGATCGAAGGAGGGGTCGTAATCGTCGTTGATGAAATCGTACTGGGCGATCACGTCCATGTGCTGGAAGGCTTCATGGTTCAACTGAAAGCCGCCGTCCAGCACCACGATGCGCACGCCCTGGCCGTGGTTGCCTCGGAAGTGGGTCTCCAGGGCATTGACCATGCGCACCTGGTTCAGGGAAGGGCCATACCAGGAGCGATCCATGCGCCAGTAGGGGTCGAGTACGTAGGGGTCGGGGATGGCGTCGGGGGCGGCCAGGCTTTCGCTCCAGCGCTGGTTCAGGCTCCGCCCCTCGAAGGTTTCCATGCTGTCCCGGCTGGGGCGGGCGTCGGGGACCAGGCTGCGCACCGGGCGCACGGCCTCGACGCAGGGCAGGCGGCGCAGGGCGGCCGCGGAGGCGGAATCGGCGTCCACGCTCAGCGCGTTCAGCCAGCGGCTTTCCCCCCGCAGGCGCACGCCGGGCAGGGCCAGGACCTGTTCGCGGTAGCCGGGGTGGACCGGCCGGTCGAAATCACCGGCGGCGCCCAGCGAGCCGCGCGCGCGGCGGCGTTCCCGGGCGTGGTCGTCCACCGGCACGGCCGGAGCTTCTTCGCCCGCGGGGCCGCGGTCGCGCAGATAGACCCACCAGGCGGGGTTCTCCTGGGGGCGGGCGGAGGCCGCCCCCGGCGAGATTGCGAGAGCCGTGAGGAGCACGGCGAGTATCAGGGAGGAGCGGGCTATGATGAGTTCCAGGGAAAGCCTCATGTGACCTCCGTCGCCAAGGGAATCCTCCCGGCAATAACGGCAAATTCACCGGCCTGGGGATCGTAGGGGGTTCCCGCAACGTCTGCATGGATTTCCTGAACCGAAAAGCCGCTTTCGGCAAATTCTCGCTCAAGCGCTTCGGGCGTGAAATATTGGAGCCAATTGTAAACCATTCTCATCCGCTCCGGTTCAACGATGGTATACTTGTCCAGCACCACCTTTTCGGGATCGTATTTGAACGTATTCAGGAAACCATAATAAGGACTGGACGACCAAAAACCGTCGAATAGATTCGCTTCGTATTTCGCCTCTTCCTCCCGTTGTGCATACGCGGTCAGAGAATACACATCCAGCAGGACGGAACCTCGGGGTTTCAGAAGCCGGTGGAAGCGGTTCAGCATTCCTCTTCTTTGAGTGGGGCTGAGGGCACAGAAGTCGCACATGATCATCAAGATCAAATCGAACCGGTCGGCGGTGTCAAAGTCCAGATAATTCTGCTGCACGTAGTTGATATGCAGAGCCTCGCGGGCGGCGGCTTCCCTGGCGTATTCGATTGATCGCGGCGAGAAATCGATGCCGGTCACCTGCGCCTGGAATTTCGCCAACTGTTGTGCATACAGTCCCGGACCGCAACCGAAATCGGCGATCCGGGTATCAGTGGCAAGCCGAAATCGCGAAGCTATCCAAGCCACGGAACGTTCGATAAACTTCGCATTGCGGGAAGAGACGTCCAGAGTTTCGTTCAGGTGAAAGGCGAGCATCCGGGCCGAGGTATGTTCGTCGGTCCATAATTCTCCGGCGGTATAAAAAGCGAACGGTTCGGGCCGTTCGTTGATCCGTTTCAATTCTGCAAACATTCTGCGGGCTCCAGAGGGTCAAGACGAACCACGCATCGTGATCCTCCAGAAACACCCGGTGCGGGTGCCCGTGCAGGATCACTCCGTTGCATCATCCCGTGGCTCACCGCCAACATTCTGCGGCAATTACAGGTTGGCCATCCAGATCCCATTGTTCCGGGTGTAGGCCACCGCCGATCCGTCGGGGGTGACGGCCGGCTGGTACCCCGTATCGCTGATGATGGCGATGTCGCCGCCGAACAGCCCGGCGGAATAGATCCCGTCGATCAGGTCGCCGTAGAGGGCGACGTACAGCACGCGGTCGGCGCTGACGCTGGGGTCCATGGCGCTGGATAGCAGCTTGATGACCGGTCCCCCCACCGCCGATACCCGGCTGACGCGGGTATCCAGGACGTAGGTGTAGGGATTGTAGGATCCGTAGCTGAAGATCAGGGCGTCGCTGTCCTGGGTCCAGTCGAAGGTGACGCAGGTGTCGGCCACGGTGGAGGCCGCGGCTCCGGCGGGATCCATCACCTTCAGGCGGTAGGCCAGGGTGTCCGATACGGCCAGTTCGCGGAAGGCGACCCGCGATCCGTCGGGGCTGTAGCGCGGAGCCAGGCCGGTGAAGGTCAACCGAGTGACGCTGGTGTCGGCGAAGGTCAGCCGGAAGACGCCGGCCAGCCCGGCGGCCGCGTCATTCTCGGCGAACACCAGGCCCGACCCGTCGGGATCCCAGTCGGGGTCCTGTCCGGTGGCGTGCCAGCGCACCAGGCCCGAACCGTCGGCGTTCACGGTGAAGATCCCGGAAGTGTTCTCGATGGGTGCGCCGGCTCCGCCGAAGGCCAGCTTTTGTCCGTCCGGCGACCAGCGGTAATCGTAGAGGTGGGGGTGATCCTCGTCCGTCACCCGGGTCAGCGCCAGGGTGCCGCGATTCCAGACCCAGAGGCCCAGGTCGGCCCCGGTTCCGGCGAAAGCCAGCCGCTGCCCGTCGGGCGACCAACGCGGCCGGTTGCCGAAGTCCGCGATCTGCTCGGAAACGGGAATGCCGGGGTCGGTGGTCCCCCCGCCGCCGCCGCAGGAAGCCAGCAGGATCATGCCCGCCGCCACCACCGGCGGCAGCAGAATGCGCTTAATACCCATATTCCACCACGTACCGCAGGGTGCCGATGGCGCCGGGAGCCAACTCCACGTCGAATTCGGCGCGGTTGTAATCTTCCTTGCGGGGCGAAATGGGCTGGCCGTCCCAGGAGGTTTCCACCAGGTCCCAGAAACCGTACAGCCGTTCCTGCACAATGATGCGGGCGGGTTCGGTGCGGGAGCTGGAAAATTCGATTTCCACCACGTCGCGGGTGCGGTTGCGGGAGAGGCGCTGGTGTTCTACCCGGCGGCGGTCCACCCGCAGGTCGTAGGCCTTGCCCACCACCAGTTCCACCCGGTCGCCCGCCGACGAGGCATCCAGCTGATCTTCCCCCAGGAACTGCAGGCGGCCCTGGTCATCGGCCTGGTAGAGCAGCAGGTCGCCTTCGGGCAGGGCCATCCCCAGGCCGGCGCCGCGGTTGTTGTCGAAGGCCAGGCGCACCAGGACCTCCTCGGCCCCGGATGACCCGTCGAAGAAGAAGTGCCGGTCGGCCTGGACTTCCACCGGACCGATCAAGGGCAGGCTCTTGGTCTGCCCGGAAAAGACATCCACCCGTCCGGGCAGGGCGTAGTGCCGGTATTCGAACAGCCGGTTTCCGGTCTCTTTGGGCGCCGCCTGGGGCGCGGTTACGGCCTCTTCGTCATAGAGCTGGCGGGAATCTGCGGTGCGGTGCACCTCTCCGGCGATCAAGTCCAGGTGCGCGGCGGCGAAATCCACCTCCAGGGAATTGCTCAGGGTAACGTTGCCTTCCAGGCGCAGCCGGTCATTTCCCAGCACCCGGGCGGTGTAGTCCGCCTGCCAGGTCAGGCCGTTGGACAGGTAGCTGATTTCCACCGGCAGTCCCTGGACGGCGCGGCCGGCCTTCACCCGCCAGGTCACCTGGGGGCGCAGCACCAGGCCTTCCGGCAGCGCCTCGAAGATGATGTCCTCGACTCCGCCCCGGTCCACCAGGGCCACCGCTCCGGGGCGGCCTTCCGGCTCCAGGTAAATGAAGTCATCGTCGAAATTGCGCAGGATGCCCCGGTACAGGCTGTCGTTCTTGGTGAACTGGAAAAGCTTGCCCAGATGCTTGTGCCAGATGCGCTCCTGGCTGGCCAGGTCGTTGTCGTAATTGGCTTCCAGGGTGGTGAAGGCGGAGGCGTCCTTCAGGGGGGTGATCCGCAGGGTGGGCTGGTAGATGCCGGGGGCGACGTCGCCGAAGACCAGGCGGTTTTCGCCCTTCTGCAGATCCACCGTGCGCACGTCGCGCACCAGCACCAGGTCGCGCTGGTAAACCGTCAGGGACACCTCGGCCGGCGCCAGTCCGGCGCCCAGGGCGAGGACCAGGAGACAGGATAACATTGGTTTCATGGAAGGAAGGTCCTTTGAAGAGATATCAGGGGAATCGGAAAGATTCGATGATTCCGCGGTTCGCTTTCGCCGGCGGTGAACCACTATTGGGTGTAGCCCAGGGCCCGCAACTGGTCCTTCATCATCTCATCGGCGGCCGAGCGGGTCAGGCCGGAAGCGCGCCGCCCGGTTTCATAGCTTTTGATCATCTGCGGCGGGTGCGCTTTCAGGAATTCAGGCGAGATCGCTTCCGTGGCGATGCGGCCGTCCATGTCGCGGGCCGCGGGCAGACCGAAGAGGTAGAGCAGCGTGGGGGTGATATCCAGGACGGACAGGCTGTCCAACTTCACTCCCGCCTGGAAGTGTGGTCCCGCGGCGGCGAACACCCCGTAGAGGCGGTGGTCGCCGGTGCGGTAGGGCACCATGGGGTTGGGGTCGGGCCCGAAGCCGTGGTCGGACATCACCATGACGTTGGTGCCAGGCTCCATCTGGGCCATGAATTCGCCCAGGATCTCGTCCATGTAGCGGTAGAATTCGGGGATCACCCGGCCGTAGCGGGCCACGTCTTCGGGGGGTACGGAGGCGAATTCCTGGGGCCGGTAGTACTGCCAGAAGAAGTGGGAGACCATGTCCATCCCTTCGAAGTAGATGGAGAAGAGCTCCGGACGGTACTCGCGGTACAGTTGCATTCCGGCGTGGCGGAAGGATTCCGAACCGGTGTAGGCCAGCTTGAACTGGTACAGCGGATTCCAGTCCACATGGGCGGCCTGGCCCCAGTCGGCGGGATGGGTTTCCAATCCGCCCTCGGGAATGAACCGTTCCACTTCCTGCTGGGTCATGCTGTCGGGCAGGCGGCACAGGGAGGAGACCTCATTCAGGATCTGTGGAGGGAAGGTTTGCCCGGCAGTCAGGGAAGCAGCGGAGGCGCGGGGATTGAACAGGGTGTAGGTGAAGCGGTCCGACAGGATGAAGCCGTTGACCGGTTCGGCCGGCCAGGAGGCCCACCAGCCCGCCAGGCCGACGGTGCGGTTAGCGCCGGAGAGAATGTTCCAGATGGCCTCGCAGCGGCGCGCCGAACTGGTCACCGGCAGGTCGGCGTCGCTCTGGAAGGTGCTGATCAGGCGGTAGAGCCCCAGGCCGTCGGGATAGTCCTGAAAGTTGTTGGCCATACCCCGGAACTGGAACGAACCGAAGTCCAGAATGCCGTGCTTTTCCGGCACTTTGCCGGTGGCGATGCTGGTCCAGATCAGGGGCGAGCGCAGCTCGTCCAGACTGCGGAAGGGGGCCGAGACGCCGGTGTCCACCAGGCGCTGGAAATGAGGTAACTGCCCCTGGGCCAGCAACTCTTCGATGACGGACCATTCCGCCCCGTCCCATCCGAAGATGGCCACCCGGGTGCTGTCCAGGACTCCGGCCAGGGCCTCTTGGATCTCCGCCTTGTCTCCCACCGGAGCCTCCGGCTTGGTGCGGGAAACGGTCACCATGGTGTAGCCCAGAGTGAACACCAGGTAGACGGCGAAGATCGCCAGGAACTTGGGCAGGGTGAACAGCCGGCTGCGGCCCGACAGCGGGTCCGGCTTGACCCGCACGCTCTGGTAAAACCAGTAGCTCAGGAACACCAGGCTCAGGTAGTAGACCACCAGCAGGAGGTTGTCGAAGGCGCCCGAACGGAGGTTCTGGCGGGTGGCGGCCAGGTAGATGAAGAGCAGCGCGGACAGCCCCAGGAAGGTGGTGAGCCAGGGGCCGAAGTAGGCCCGCCCGGCGATGACCTGGCCGGTCAGCCGGGAATAGATCCGCAGCAGGACCCACAGCCCGGCCCCGACTCCCAGCCCGACAAGAGCATACAGATAGGAGGTGGATCGCAGGAGCGGGTAGATGTTGCGCGTATCTCCCAGTAGATCAGGGTTCCAGTTCAGGATGCGCAGCCCGGTCAGGTATCCCAGCAGCGAGCAGGCGAGGGCGCCCAGGATCAGGGAGACGGGGAGATCGTACCAGCGGGTTCGCTTATATGCAGGCATGACGGTATCCGGTTGTGCGGTTTGGCGTTTGGGTACTACTGTGTATAGCCCAGGGCGCGGAGCTTGTCCTTGTAGGCTTCGTCCATATCGGACTGCATGATCCGGCGGTCGGCGCGGCGGCCGGTGTCGTAGGTGCGGAGGGCCTCGTCCGCCGGAGGATCCAGCATCATGTCGTCCAGCACCCGCCCGTCGAAATCCTCGGCCGGGGGCAGGCCCAGCAGGGCCAGCACCGTGGGAGTGACGTCGTACACGTGGGTCCCGTCCATCCGGTAGTTTTCCCGGATGCCCGGCCCGGCGCAGATTAATACCCCGGGGTGCAGGTTGGCCAGATCGTCCGGGGTGGCGTCGGGCGGCGGCATCTTGGTATGGTTGTAATGCCCCGTCACCATCATCTCGTCGTCGAAGCCGTGGTCGCTGACGATCATGAAGACGGTATTGGAATCGGCCACCTCCATGAATGAGGCGACCACCTCATCCATATAAACGTAGTAGTTGGCGATCAGGTCCCGGTAACGGGCCAGGTTCTCGGGGATGAGTTTGTCGGGATGTTGGTCGGCGAAGTGGTACTTCAGATACTGGTGCTGCATGGAATCCATGCCGTCCAGGTAAACGCAGAGGAATTCAGGCTGATGTTCGGCGATCAGGTACCGGGTGGCCACGGCGAAGGTGGCGTCTTCCGGGTAGCTGTACTTGAACATGGAGGCTTCGTAGTCAATGTTCAGGTAATCGTAGGTGTCGATGGCGTAGAAGGCGTTCAGGAATTCGGGGCTTTCCACGTTGATGAAGCGGCGGATCTCCTCCTCGCTTAAGTCTTCGGCGGTGCGGGAGAAGGGCATCAGTTCGTCCAGCATCTCGGGGGGGTAGAGATCGTACTTGGTCTGCCCTTCCTTCTCCTTGAAGTTTTCCATGATGTACTCTTTGTTGTACAGGCAGTGGTCGGTCACCACGAAGCCGTTGACCGGGGTGGCGGGATAGGAGAGCCACCAGTTGACCGCGCCCACGCTGACCCCGTGGTCGCTCAGAATCTCCCAGATGGGGGTGGTCTCCAGGAACTGGTTGGTCATGGGCGCCACGGTAATCAGGTCCTCGCGGAACCAGTTCAGCTCCGCGGTAATCTTGGGGGTGATGAAGCAGGGCAGGGTGTAGCCGGTCCAGGGGAATTTCCATACCAGGAAGCTGGTGACCCCGTGCTTTTCCGGCCCCTTACCGGTGGAAATGCTGCTCCAGATGGTGGCCGAGAAGGTGGGGAAGATGGTTTCCAGGGGGCCGAAGGAGCCCTGCTCCACCAGCTTCTGGAAGGTGGGCAGCCGGCCCTCCTCGATCATGGGGTCGAGGATTTTCCACCACAGCCCGTCAATGCCCACCAGGACGACCTTGACGTCGGTGGGGCGGCGGTCCACCTGCTGCTCTTCGGCGGAGGCCGGTGCGGCCGGTTCCGGCAGGGCCAGGTAGTAGACGCCTCCCGCCAGCAGCAGCCCCACGATGCCCGCGGTGCCCAACCCGTACAGGACCTTGACCGGCAGGCGGAAGAAGCCCTTCAGGAAGAGCCGGTAGCCGACCAGGAAGGCCAGCGCCCAGATCAGGGTGAAGACGAAGTCCAGGGCTTTGGCGCTGTCCACCGGCATCAGGGGGTTGATGATGAAATGCTGCCGCACCCACTGCCAGGAGTAATTGTACAGGACGGCGGTGAAGAAGAGGGAGAAGTAGAGGCGGCTGAGCGGCGGCCGCAGTCCGCTGGCGAAGACCAGGATGAGCAGGGCCAGGAACATGCCGGCGATGGGCCCCAGGGGCACGCCGAAGATCAGAAACACCACCAGGAAACCGGCGAATGCGGCTCCCAGGCTTAAGGCCATGCCCAGCCCCTTGCGGGATCCGGGGTCGCGCAGCAGCAGTCCCCCCAGCACCCCTACGGCCAGGCCGAAAGCCAGGCCCAGCAGCAGGTACAGGGGGATAAAGTTCAGGGCGAAGGGGTAGGCGTAGCGGAACTGGTGGGTGGATTCATTGATGATGATCATCTTCAGGCTGAAGATGAAGCCCACCAGCAGGCTGAAGAGCAGGCCGGCCAGCAGGGCGGCGCCCAGGTGGCGCAGGTACTTGTAGCGGGGATCTTGCATATGTCCGAAGAGTCCTTAGCTGCAGAGGTTGAGAACATCATAAAAAATATACAAGAATCTCTCGCCGAAACCAACGGTTTTTCTTCGAAAATTGCAGTGTGCATAAGTAATTAACTTCACAAGCAATAGGAATTTCGTGGCCCCGGAGCCGGCCCAAACCGGGAGTGGTCCAGAGGGGCCAGGCTGCTGCCGGTACGGAAGTCTGCCTTCCGCTGCTGCGGTCTGCCTTCCTCGCGGTGCTGATCCCTCGGCTGACGGACACAAGGTCGTTGGCCCTACCTGAGGATTTGACGTTCCGGTAGTTTCCGCGAAGTGCGGCTCGCCTCCAACTTTCCTTCACCGAGGGGTCTAAAAAAAGTTATTTTACCTTGCAATGACTCCGCCGTGGGATTAATTTATTCCCGGTCGGCAAATAATGCCCTCCCGTCTGTTCGTCTTTATCGGTAACGGTCCATCGTGACGACATTCCCTCGGCACTTTCGCAAGGCCTGGAGCGGCGCGGCCCTGGTCCTGGCGGCCGGCCTTCTGGCCGTCCCGCGCCTGCCCGGCAGCCTCCCCGAACCTGCACCCCGGCAGAATCCCGACATCAGCGTCATTTCCCGCACTTCCGGCGGGGCCGTCCTGGAGATTACCTTTCCTCCGCTGGAGGCGCAGGACTCCCACGCGGGGCTGCGGCTGCTCATGGGCGACCTGCCCCTCTGCCCCGGTCCCGGCGGGGTCTACCTGCCCCGCTGGCAGCGGCTGGCTCCGGGCCGGGCCGCGGATCTGTCGCTGAAGGTCCTGGAAGCCCACACCGCCGTCCTGCCGCTGGAGCAGGACCCGGCGCGCTTCCGGGGAGATGAGGTGAATCCCTCGCCGGCAGGTCAGACATTCTTGTCTGACAGGGGGAGTGCCCGGGCGATTGACAAGAATGTTTATTTCACCGGAAATCGTGGAAATTGGGCGGAACTGCGGGACCTGGGCCAGTTCCGCGGCCTGCCCCTGGCGGCCCTGGAGATCCGCCCGGTGCGCTGGGACGCCCGGCGCCGCGAGGCGGTTGGGCTGACCCGCCTGAAGCTGCAACTCTCCTGGCCGGAATCTGGTCCGGCGGTGCCCGCCGCGCTGCCGCCCCACCTGCAGGGCCTGGCCCTGCCCCTGGTTCTCCCGGCTCCGGCGGCCCCTCCGGCGCCGCTGCCCCTGAATTCCCTGTCCCAGGCGGACGAACCGCGACTGAAGATCTACGTCTCCCAGGAAGGGCTCTACCACCTGGGGGCGGGCGACCTGGCCGCCGCGGGCCTGGACCTGTCGGGGGTGGACCCCCGCACCCTGAGGCTGGAAAACCGCGGCCTGGAACTGCCCCTCTACGTGGGAGGCGAAGCCGACGGCCGCTTCGACGAAAACGATTACCTCGAATTCTGGGGCGAAGGGCTGCACGGCACCTACACTCAGCAGAACCCGGAAATCTACAGCGATCTCTACACCGACGTCAACGTCTACTGGCTCTCCTGGGGGGGAACGCTGGGCGCGCGCCTGGTGGAAGAATCCGGCGAGGTGGTCGAAACCCGTGCGGCGCACATGCTGCACGCGGTCTCCTATCCCTGCTGGAGGCACTTCGAGACCAACAGCTACTACAATCGCCTGTCGCAGGTGGACCCCGATTCCTTAAAGGAGCACTGGTACTTCGACAGCGGCGTCAAGGCCTCCCAGACCCGCGACTACCCGGCCTACCTCCCCTGGCCCGACGACAACGCCCTCTCCACCGTGCGGGTGCGGGTGGTCCTGCAGGGGCTGACTTACCCGGACGAATTCGGCCAGGGGGGACAGCACCACGTCTACGTCAGCCTGAACGGGCAGAACACTCCGGCCCTGGAAGCGGGATCGGCGGGCGCTTCCTCCTGGGTGGGGCAGACCGGCGTCATCCTGGACACCGGCCCCAGCCAGGGGATCAGCTCCACCGTGATGGTGCACGGCCAGAATCAGCTCTCCCTGTTCGTCCCGGTAGACACCGACGCCGGCCCCAACGACACCGTGCTGCTGAACTGGTTCGAGATTACCTACCCGCGGCTGTACCGGGCCGACGCTGACCTGATCCGCTTCGCTCCGCCGCAGAACGCCACGCCGGACACCCTGGTGGACTTCCGCCTGGACGGCTTCACCAGCTCGCAGATCAGCGTCTATAAGCTGGGCCAGTCGAAGATCATCAACGCCGAAGTCATTCCCTATCAGCAGGGCAACCAGACCCTGTACAAGCTGCACTTCCAGGATCGCCCCGGAGGGCAGCCGCAGTACCTGGCGCTGACTCCCGCCGCCAAGCTGCTGCCCGATTCCACCGTGCTGGACCCCGGATCCGACCTGCGCCAGCGGCTGACCACCGGCGCCCCGGTGAAGCTGCTGGTGATCGCCGCGCGGGATTTCGAAGACCACCCCCAGTTGGAGGCGTACCTGGAGCGCCGGCAGGCCGGCCTGGGCCGCACCGAGCTGGCCTTCATGGATGACGTGTTCGACGAGTATTCCGAGGGGATCTACACCCCGCAGGCGATCAAGGATCTGATCCTGTCGCTGCCCCAGCCGCCCCAGTTCCTGCTGCTGGTGGGGGACGCCTCCTATGACACCCGCAACCACTACGGCCTGGGCGGCAACCTGGTCCCGGCCATGTACGTGCAGACCAAGGCCTACGGGGCGGTGGCCAGCGACTTCTGGTACAGCCGCCTGGACGGCGACATGATCCCCGACCTGGCGGTGGGGCGCATCTCCGCCCGCAGCCCCGCCGAGTTGGCCGATTACCTGGACAAACTGGAAGAGTACGAGACCGACCCCGACGCCGGGGCCTGGCGGGGCACTCACCTGTTCGTCAGCGGCACGGGGGGCGTGACCGGCCTCTCCTTCCTGCAACTGAGCCAGCAGATCATTTCCCGTCTGCCCGACGACGTCATGGTGGAACGCCTGGCCACCGACCCGGTCACCAGTCCCTTCTACGGCGGGACCACGGACCTGATTGACCGGTTCGACGAAGGGGCGCTGGTGATTGACTACAACGGCCACGGCGCCGGCGCGGTGTGGTCGGACAATTCGCTCTTCCGCCTGGAGAACCTGCCCCAGTTGTCCAACCAGGGCCGCTACCCCTTCATCACCAACTTCACCTGCTTCATCGGGGCCTTCGACACTCCCGAACAGGGCACCATCCTGGGCGAGGAGTTCATCTTCGAAGCGGAGAAGGGGGCCATTGGGGTGCTGGGCTCGTCGGGGCTGGGGTGGTTCATCAACGGGAGCTGGTTGCAGGAGCAGTTGGTGGCGCGCCTGTACGGCCAGCCGGGCCTCTCCCTGGGCGAGCTGATCAACGCCGCCAAGACCGCCTACTACAGCTACTACGGCCTGGGGCAGTCGCAGGAATCGTTCGACACCGTGCACCTGATGAACCTGCTGGGCGATCCCTCGCTGGTCCTGGCTCACGCCGACGCCGCGCCGCAGGTCCAGGCCGCGCCGCTCTTCGTCGCCACCGGGGATTCCCTCCATCTCTCCCTTCCCGGGAATTTTTCCGGCAGCGACGGCCTGCTGCGCCTCTACGATAACCAGGACTACCCCGTCTTTCAGTACGGCATGCCCTTCGAGGCGCCGGTCCTGACCTCCGGGGACAGCCTGTGGGCCGATTTCCTCCTGCCGGCCCTGGACGATACCGCCGGCCTGACCGGGGGCACCTGCCGCCTGGCCTGGTGGGATCCGGCCGGGGAGCAAAGCAGCCGCGGGGCGGCGCCGTTTTTCCTGGCCTCGGCCTACGGCGACAGCGCCGGGTTCGATTCCCTGCGTCCCACTCCCGACCCGGTCTACGCCCGGGACGCCTTCGGCTTCCGGGTGAAGATCCTGGACCCCCAGGGCGTGGCCTCCGCCTGGGCCCACTTCCGCATGGAAACCGACCAGGGCCTGGTCCTGGTGGAGCACGATTCCCTGCCGCTCTTTCCCCAGGGTGCGCCCGGCTGGTACCAGACCGAAGCGGCCATTGATACCACCGCCTACCCCTACGGCCCCTTCACCCGGGTCATCGCCTGGGCTGAAGCGGTGGACTCCGCCGGAGGCGCGGCGCGCAACGAAGACATGATTTTCTACGTCCTGGACAGCCGTCCCGACCCTGCCTGGGTGGACGAGAGTCTGCGCCTGGGCCTGCGCCAGAACGGCGCGGCCCTGATCGTGGAGGTCAGAAACGCTGGGCAGACGGTCATTGATTCCCTGGACGTGTCCTTCCACCTGTTGGAGCCGGCGCCGCAGCCGCTGGGAACGGTCATCCTGCGCGGCCTGGCCCCCGATACCTCGGCCGAAGCCTGGATCCCCCTGGCCCTGGACCCCGGCCCGGCGTTCCTCCAGGTTCGGCTGAACGACAGCGCCTGGGTGGACGACGCCACACCCACCGATCCCTATGACCAGGTGGTGACGGTGGACCACTTCACCGTGACCCCGGAAACGGGCACGGGCGACACCCTGACCCTGGGGGGCATCTTCCGCGTCTACCTGCCGGCGGGCGCCACCACCGGCCCGGGGGTGTTAACACTGCGCGAGCGGCGCGACCTGGAACTCTCGGGGACGCAGCCGGGGCTGAACTTCGTCCTGCAGGACTCCTCCGGACCGGCGCCCGGCTGGGGCCTGGAGACCGGCTTCCTGGGCGGCTGGGGTCTGACCGGGGATTCGCTGTGGATATCCGCCGACCTGGCTGCCGCCGCCAACCCGCCCGTGGACGTGGCCCTGCACCGGCAGGAACCGGGGCAGGGGTTGTGGCAGAAGCTGGCCGGGGAAGTGTCCCCGGGCGGCGGCTTCCAGCGCTACGGCGCGCGGACGGCGCTGCCGGGCGCCTTCACCCTGCTGGAGAACGGCGACCATCAGGGCCCGGAAATCGAGATCACCGTGGAAGGGCAGATCTACACCTCCGGAGGGTACGTGCCCGACCGGCCCAAGATTTCAGCCCTGGTGCAGGACCCCGGAGGCGTACATTCCACCCCGGGAAGCTGGTGGCTGGCGGTGGACAACCAGACGGTGGACACCAGCCAGGTGGCCGTCAGCCTGGATCCGAACGGCCAAGTGCTGACCCTGTCCCTGAATCCCACCTTCGCTGTGGGGCCGCACACTGTGCGGGTGATGGCCCAGGATCTGTCCGGCAACGCCTCCACCGATACCATCGCCTTCCAGGTGGCGGGGCAGTTCAACCTGAACTTCGTGGGCAACTATCCCAACCCCATGAAGGATCAGACCTACTTCGCCTACAGCCTGACCGAACAGACCACCGAGCCGGTGGAGATCCGCATCTACACGGTCTCCGGCCGCCTGGTCAAGGTGCTGCGCAGCAATTCCGCCGAAGAGATCAATTATGGGGAAATCTACTGGGACGGCCGCGACGAGGAGGGCATGATCATCGCCAACGGGGTCTACTTCTACAAGATCCTGGCGCGGCGCGACGACCAGAGCATCGAACGCACCATGAAGCTGGCGAAGCTGAGATAAAACTATTCACCGCAAAGACGCAGAGAGCGCAAAGAAACCCATCAGCACTCTGCAATCAGCAAAAAGCATTGGTGTTCCCGCCAGGATTGAAGCGAAGCGATTCCTGGCGGGTGAGGGTACAGGTGGAGCAGCCGCCAGGAACCGCTAATCTGAGCTTCCGAACTTGAACAGCGCATGGCAAATTCATCGAAGAAACGACAGGTACTGCGGCCGCTATCCCGCTTCAATCCTGGCGGCAACCAACGCATCCACGTGACCAAAGCGATATGATGAAAAAGGCAGTCTGGATTCTGGGTTTGACGGCGCTGCTGACCGCGCCGGCCGGGGCCACGCGCTACGCGGGGGAATTCCTGGAAATCGGGGTGGGCGGCAAGGCGTTGGGGATGGGTGGGGCGTTCTGCGCCCTAGCCGACGATCCCTCCGCCTTTTACTGGAATCCAGCCGGAGTGGCGCGGGTGCCCAGTATCAGCCTGTGGGGCATGTACGCCAACCAGTTCGGCAGCTTGGGCGACCCCCTGGCGCAGCATTCCGTGCTGGGCGCGGTCTTCCCCATCACCGGGTCGGCCCTGGGGGTGCACTGGATCCGCCTGGCGGTGGAGGATATTCCCCTGTTCCCCGACTATTCCGAAGGGGCGGGCTATTCCCTGGAGCAGCGCAAGCAGTTGATCAACGGGGTGCCGGAGGGGTACTTCAGCGACGCCGAGGACGCCCTGTTCATCACCTTCGCGCGAATGAACCGCTGGAACCTTGACCTGGGCTGGTCCTTCTTCACCCTGCCCCTGGAAATCCCCGTGGGCCTGAACCTGAAGATGATCCGGCAGAAGCTCTACACCAGCGAATCCTTCGGCCTGGGCGCCGACGCCGGGGCGCAACTGCGCTTCAACATGGTGGATATGTTCGGCAAACCCTTCAACGGGAAGGTCTCCTTCGGGATCACCTGGCAGGACTTCACCGAAACCAACATTGACTGGGGCGACAACACCGACGTCGTCGAATCGAACCTTCGTATCGGCCTGGCCTACGAGCAGCCCCTGGTCGCCTTAAACAGCGTATTCCGCTTCGAGCGCACCTCCAACACCCGCTACCCCAACGACGGACGCCTGGGGCTGGAATACGAATGGAACCGCACCCTGGCCTTCCGCTTCGGCTTCACTCGGCTGGACTGGGGCCACGTGGTCAGCGGGAAATGGGACGACGTGGACTTCACCACCTGGACCGCCGGCGGGGGGTTGCGCTACCGGCACCTGGTGGCCGACTACGCCTTCCTGAAGGCCCAACTGGGCAACGTCCACCGCATGTCGGTCATGTACGAGTTTTAAGCCACGTTCCGGCGTACCGGAACCAACCCGGGTGAAGCAAGCATGAAATCCCATTCTTTATACCACGCGTTCCCGGTTCTGATGATGCTGGCGGCATTGGCCCTCTCCGGCTGCGGGCGCGAAGAGATCGCCGCCGATCTGGATCCTCCCGCCGCGCCCCATTTCGTGCCGCGCAGCGCCGACACAGCCCTGGTCGAACAGGGTGTGGACGCCGTCCCGGAAGGGGACTGGATTCACCTGGTCTGGGAACCGGGCCCGGAGCCGGACCTGGAAGGATACCGCCTCTACCGCCGGGCCGTGGACGACACCGCCGACATCGAGATGCATTTGATCGCCGACCTGCCCCTGGCCGAGCTCCCCGATCTGAATCAGCCGGGCTACCTGGACAACGACCCCGCCTTGGCGCCCCACTCTCAGACGGGGATCACGGGGGGGTTCCGGTATTTCATCGGCGCCTACGACGAGGCGGGCAACGAGAGCGGTTTGACCGATTCGATTTACTACCGCCTGCTGCCCAAGCCGTCCCTGACCCAACCGGTGCAGCAGGACAGCGCCCTGGTTCTCTCCTGGAGCTACTCCCTGGCGGCCGCCTTCCAGGTGGACTACTTCGTGGTGCGGCTGTTCCGGGCCGAGGGCGGCGGCTGGACTCCCTTCTGGACGCTGAAGTACAACCTTTTCAACCCCCTGCAGGTGATCTATCCCGAGATCCCTGACCCGGGCCAGTACCTGTTCCAGGTGGACGTGGTGGGGGCGGGAAGTTCGGCCGAGCCGGCCGGCAGCGAGGCGGCGCTGGAATTTATGGTTTTATAATTCAAACTTTACTCCGGACCCGATAACGCAGGATTCGTCCCTCATGAAGAAGATCATCCTTACCCTCACGCTGCTGCTGGCGGTCCTTCCCGCGGCGGCCGAAGACGGCGCGCCGGTGGTGCTGCCCGGCCACATCGAACGCGGGGCGCAGTACTACATCGGCGACGAAAATCAGCTCATGATGAAGGTCAACGTCTGGGGCCGGGTGGAACGGCCGGGACAGTACTTCGTGCCCTCGGATACCGACCTGATCACCCTGGTTTCGGTGGCCGGCGGGCCGGCCGACAAAAGCCGCATTGACAACGTCCGGGTGGTGCGCGTGGGCCCTTCCGGGGCTGAAGAGGTCATCGAGGTCAACATCAAGAAATATCTGAAGACCGGCGACCGCGAGATCATCCCCGACCTGAAGCCTGACGACACCATCATCGTCTCCGGGTCCATGTTCCACATCTTCTCCAGCATCGTGCAGGTGGTGTCGCAACTGGCTATCGTGGCCAACGTCTACTACCTGGCCTCGCTGGCCAGCCGGTAAAACCTGACCTCGTGACCAAGTGGCACGTGTCCCGTACCACGCCGTCGGTTTTGCGGGGTTGCGGGCATACGTGGACACGGTGAGCTGGACCTCCGCACCTGCCGACCGGATCGGCCTCGGCATCTTTGCCGGGCTGCACCATGTGACGTCCCGGTGCGGAACGAACCCTCCGGCAGGGGAGTAAAACGGGCGAGAAGGGCACCCTTCTCGCCTGTCTCTTTCCCTCACTTCGAGGCTCATATGAACGTGCGTCTCGCTCTCGTCCTTCCCTTCGTCCTGGCAGTCCTGGCCGGGGCGCAGGACCTTCCCCTGAATCTCACCACCGTCACCGCGCGGGGCCAGGCCACCGTGTACGCCGGCGATCTCGCCGCCGCCCGCGAAGAGGCCCTGGTGGATGCGCAGCGCAACGCCCTGGAGCAGGTGCTGGGCGCGCAGATCCGTTCCCAGACCGCGGTGCAGGATTTCCAACTGGCCGACGACACCATTCTGTCGCTGATTTCCGGCCACGTCCGCAACACCAAAATTCTGTCGGAGACCCAGGATGGGGAGACTCTGACCCTGGAGGCGCAGGTGGACGTCGCCGCGCAGCTTTCCGAGGAGGAGGCGCAGGCGCTGATGCGCAATTTCTCCTGTGTGGTGGGCCTGTCCATGACCATCGATGGCGGCCCGATGGGCGATGACCGTCTGGTCCAGGCTCTGAGCGCGGACTTGGTCAAGGCCGGGTTCGATGTGCGGGATATCGCCCAACTGGCCGCACTGGAGGGCTACGACGGCTACCGGCGGGACCTGATTGAGCAGCAGGACGCCGAGGCGGCGCGCTGGGCCGGACGGCAGCTCTTGTCCAACGTGGTCATCGCCGGGCGGGCCGACCTGAAGCAGGCGCAGAAGAAGCAGGTGACCGGGTTCGCCGGGACGGTGGGCGTGTACGCCTACGAATGCTGGATTCAGGCCCGGGCCCTCGAAGCCGAATCGGGGCAGGTCATCGCCCAGTACGCCGCTCCCCTGGAGGGGATCCGGGGCGTGGGCGACACCCCCCAGGCGGCGGTGACGGAGGCCCTGAAGAGCGCTTCCACCGCGTTAAGCCGCGACCTGTTGACCCAACTCACGGCCTACAGCGGGAAGAAGAGCCGCCCCATCACCATCGAGATCGAGGGCCTCCCCAGCCTGGAGGAGTACCAAGCCGTCAAGCAGCGGCTGAACAACGTCCGCTTCCGCGACAGCGAAGTGCAGGACCTGGGTTTCCAGCAGGGACGCACCTCCACCTTCCGTTTCGACTATTCCGAGAAGATCGCCCTGGTGGCCCTGAAGCTGGACCGCATGCCCGGCCTGGAGGTGACCGACCGCACCGCCACTAAGGTGGTGTGCCGGTACGTGGCTCCAGAGGCAACCGAATAGTTCAGTTCCCGCCGGGATTGCCACGCAGTGGTCCCTTGGGGAAACGACTTGGTTTTGGCACGTACCTGCATTTATTCTGGTGTGGAGAAGCGGGGCCGCCCTTCTTCCCCAGGAATGAATTCCTGGGCTACTATCATGCTATCCCGCTGAAGCGGGATGCTGCAAAGAACATCCACTTTCAGTGGATAGATCGAAGGTAGCCCGGGAATTCATTCCCGGGTAAAAGTGCGCCGAACGTTCCATTTCCGTTCCTGCCGGGATGGAAGCACAGCGATTTCCAGCCGGTCCGCCGCCAGGAATAATCCGTCTACCGACGGATTCCATTCCGGACGGCAACTCCCAAGATGATACCCGACACTACGCTGAACCTGAATCCCATGCGTCACCTTCGCCTCGCCATCGTCCTCATCGCGCTGATCGCCCTGCTGCCGGCCGTCCGGGCTTCCGCCCAGGACACCCAGGCCCGCTACGCCCGCAAATCCATTTCCTATACCGAGGCGGTGCTGCCGGTGGGGCCGGGCGCGTCGCTTAGCGCCGAGCAGGAGGCTTTCCTGCTGAAGGCCCTGCGGGCGGAAATCGAAATGCCGCGCTTCGACTATAATCCCCTGCCGGAAGGGGTCATGACCGCCTTCCGTCGGGAGATGGAGGCGCGGGGCGCCCGGGACCTGGAAACTACGGCCGGGATCATGAACGACGTCCTGGCGGAGGAAATCCTGCGGGTGGTGGACCTGGAGAAGGAAGCCCGCGCCCAGGGCCTGGTGTCCGAAGAACAGCGCCATTCCTTCGTGGTGGAAAAGGCGAAAGAGAGCGGCATCACCGCCGAACACTTCGAAACCATCCTCAATTCCGCCTACGTCTACCTGCCGGTGATATCCCAGGTCACCGTGCAGCGGAATGACGCCGGCACCCATGTCACCGCCAGTCTGCGGGGAGGGATCGTCTGGTACGCCCTGCGCCAGGGGGAGGAGGGGCCGTACGTAGAGCTGCTGGCGCGCCGGGAGGCCTCCGGGTACGGATTCGCCTCGCAGAAGCCCCGCGACAAGCGCAAGGGCCTGGATCGCAGCGCCGCCCAGTACGCCTTCGCTTCCGCCGCCGAAGTGCTGGCCCGCAACCTGCGTGTGGCCACCCAGGAAATCCCCGAATTCCAGCTCACCAACCCGCTGACCAACACTGGCGCCGGCTGGGTGGAATTCCCCTGCGGGACGAAGGAGGGGCTGGCCGTGGACGACAAGTACGTCATCGCCGAATTTTACGAGCAGGCCGACGGTTCGCTGGAACGCAAGGAGCTGGGGATGGTGCGGGTGTCGCGGGTGAAGGACAACCGCGAGGGGCGGGGCGATTCCCGTGCCCGCACGGTCATCGGGGGCGGCTACGAGCGGGGCATGCTGGCCCTGGAACACCCCCGCCTGCCCATTGACCTGTCATTCCGCCTGGCGTTTTTGCCCGCGACCCTGACTGCCGGGGAATACGCCGATGGGCCGTCCGGAAGCACGGCCCCGGATTTTTCCGTGGGCGGCGACATGGAAGGCCGGCTGGCGGCGGGGCAGCTTTACTTCAACTACAACCTGGCTCGGGCCACGGGAATTTCCCAGCTTTTCACCACCATCTACGGCGAAGCCGGGACCGCCCTCTGGCCCGAACCGGAGATCGCTTCCGCCCCCGCTGAACTGGAGGCCCATGCCTTTGGCGAGGAAATCCCCGCCGGCTTGTACTGGGGGGGGGGCGGCGGCCTGACCAAGAAATTCTACCTCAACCGCCTGCACCTGGGCCTGGAAGCGCTGCTGTCCTACGGCCAGTACCGCTTCACCGGAGAGTATCCGACGGGTGACGGGGAGCACCCGGATTATACCTGGATGGCGGACGCCCTGGGATTGACCCTGAACGGCAACCTGGAACTGGCCCTGGGGTACGACCTGAACCTGGGGGGCGGGGCCTCCTACCGGCTCTTCCCCGCGACCACCGGCTGGGATTACACCTTCGACGATAACACTGTGGACCTGTCCGAAGTCGAGGGGCTGCCGGGGCTGGACCTGGGCGGTGTCGGCTTCCAGGTGTACCTGACCTGGTCGCTGCCTTCGCTGGCTTACGACCCAGTGAAGATGGTCCGCGGAGCCATGGAACGGTGAGGGCTCTGCCGATCTTATCCTGGTGCAATTCCCCGGCGTGACCCGACGCCGAAAAATAATAGCGAACACCCTTCATACCGGAGGCATAATGCGTACCGCGCACCTGAAGCTCATCCTGGGCGCCCTGGTTCTGGCCAGCCTGGCGGCCACGGCGGCCGCGGCCGACGAGCCCGAAACCAACCTGCCCAAGCTGAAGCAGGCCACCTTCGTGGAATCCTATTCCCCCACCGAATGGACCGTCCGCGCGGCGGGCCTCGGGTCGGGCCGGGGCGGCAAGAAGCAGGAGATGGCCGCGCTGGAGGACGCCCGCAAGAGCGCCGTCTACTTCGTCCTGTACATGGGCACCGACCCGCTTCTGTCCACCGACGACGAGCGGCGCCGCTTCGACGACGTAGCCGAAAGCTTCTTCGAAATCAACAACGTCATGAAGTACCTCGCCTGGGAATCGGAGGAGTATTCCCAGCGGGTGAAAACCGCCGACGGCAAGCAGACCCGGATCGAGAAGTCCTTCCGCATTAACGTGGGGCTGCTGCGCGAGGACCTGATTTCCCGCGGGGTGCTGATGGCCACCGCCGATCTGACCGCGGAACTGGGTAATCCCCAGCTCCTGGTCATCCCCGAAGTCCCCCGGGGCGGCAATCCCCTGGAAGAGATGGAGCAGCGGCCGGAAGTGAAGCAGGCGGCCCGGGCCATCGAATCCTACCTCACGGCGCGGCGCTACGAGGTCATCGTCCCCGAACAGCAGGATTTCCTGAACAACTACGGCGAAACCATGCAGATGATCAGCAGTTCGGACGAGGACCTGGCCTACCGCATCGCCCTGGCGGTGGGGTCGGACGTGTACATCACCTACACCGTGGATCTGGAGCGGCGTTACCAGGGGTCCAGCGAGGTGAAGAAGGCCATGGTCACGGTGCGGGCCTTTGAGACCACCACGGCGCGGCTGCTGGGCACCGAGACGGGCTACTCCTTCGAACGCCCTTCGGCCGACGAGGTGGTCACCGAGGAGGCCATTCACGACGCCATTGACAAGGTGCTGGCCCGCATCAACGCCTACTGGAAGGAAGACCTGCAGCGCGGAGTGCAGTACAAGGTGGTGTTCACCATCACCGGCAAGTTCGACCGACGGCAGATCGAGGCCATCCAGGACGCCCTGGCCGACGTGATCGCCGGAGTATCCAACCGCAACAAGGAGAACGTGGCCACCGACCAGACCGTGGACTACCTGATCTGGGCCAAGCCGGACAAGTATACCCAGGCCCGCGACCTGTACCGCGACCTGCGCGACGAATTCGGCGCGGAGGTGTCCAATGCTGCCCTGGAACGCCGGCAGTTGAACCGCAAGCTGCTGCTGCTGCAAGTTGCGAATAAGTAGCGCTCAGCCGCCAGGAATCATCCGTCTGCCGACGGATTACAATCCTGGCGGCAACCAATCAGCTGGTAGCTTGGAGGGGCGGCCCGGGGTGGCCGCCCCGGCTGTTTTCGGAGGGCCAGGCTTCGTCGTGGCCGAACGTTGCGTCCGGTCCCGGCCCATAAGGGCAGGGCCTGACGCTTTTCTTTTCATGAATCCTGAAGCGGCAACGTAAAAATCTTGCAACTCGCTTAAAATAATCTTGACTTTTCGATTTTTTTGCTATATTGTATCCCCTTCAACCCCGCGACCACTATCCGCTTCGACCTGCCGGCGCCGTCCCGGGTGCGGGCGGAGGTGTTCGATCTGGCCGGACGGCGGGTGGCCCAACTATTGGACGACTGGCGGGATGCGGGATCGCATGCGGTGACCTTCGACGGGTCGGCCCTGGCGGCGGGGATGTACCTGTGCCGGATGCAGGCGGGGGAATATACCGGTGTGGTGAAAATGCTGCTGGTGAAGTAGGGTCTGGGGTATGGAGTATAGAGTATAAGAACGAACCAGGGGCGGGCCGGCCGGCCCGCCCCTTTTATTTCGAGGAGGTAAGTTTTATGCGTTTGATTTGCGGCTTTCCGCCTTCTTCTGCAGGCGGGGCAGGACGAAGAGACGCTGAAACAGGCCCAGGCGGGAACGCTTCAGGAGGGGCATGATCTCGGGATTGGCGGGATCCTGGGCAAAGGCCGCCAGCAGGCGCCTTCGGGCGCGGGATCGGTGGCCGGAGTCCAGGTGTATTTCCGCCATCAGGACGTTGGCCCGGGCGCGGTAGAGGCGGGGATTGGATCCCCCGTGCGCTTCCGCGGCGTAGCGCAGGATTTCGCGGGCGTCGTCCTGGCGGCCGGCCGCCAGCAGCGCCTCGGCGTAGCCGCAATGGTACTTGGCGTTGGTGTTTTCGAATTCGCAGGCCGACTTCAAGTGGCGCAGCGCCTTTTCCGGGCGGCTGTGTTTGAGCAGCGCTATACCCAGCTTGTACTTTTGATCGGCACGGCGCAGAACCTCCTCGGTGCGCAGATCCTTGGCTTCCCCGGTTTCTTCCTGTTCCACCAGCAATTCCAGGAGGGGGTCGAAAAAGGCCGGATCATCTTCCAGAGATTGGCGGAAGGCCAGCACGGCCTCCTGGCGGTTGCCGTTCTTCTTTAATTCCAGGCCCCGCCGGTAATGTTCTTCCGCCAGAGCGCGACGTTCGAAAAGCGTTTCAGCCATGTCTCTCCTGAAGGTTGATTGACGACAATCCCCCTTGATGCAATTAGAATGCCGGAATGAGCGCGCACCCGCCGGCCCGCACAAAAAGCTCCGGCAGATAGCCGCAAATACAGCAATTATAATAAGATAAATAATGGATCTTCCGGGAGCTTGGAGCGTATAAAGATAACTTGACGAGGAAAGGGGCAGAACCTGCCGGGGAAAGCGGCGGAATGCGGCCACCCGGCCGGTTCTCTGGCCGCCACCGGCGCCCCGATTCGGGTTGAAGAATCGAAGGTAAAGAGGTTGACTTTTTGCCCCGGTTTTGTTATCTTATTATTTCGGTTTTGATTCCGGCTCACGCGGGCCGGAACGTGGGGCTGTAGCTCAACTGGGAGAGCGATACGTTCGCAACGTATAGGTCGGCGGTTCGAGCCCGCTCAGCTCCACATTACCTCGAGTGCCACGCCTCGAGTCTCGCGATTCCGAATCCTTGATCCCGATCCTCCATCTCGACATTTTTGGCTGTGCTAGGCGGGGAGTTAGCGGTGCCCTGTAGCCCGAAATCCGCTATAGCGGGGCCGAATACCCACCCTTAGAGGTCGCTTCGACGGCCGGATCCGGAAAGCACGTGATGTTGAAGGTCAAGTCCCACGCAATGGGATCTCGCCCAACCCCGTCAGGCCCGGGAGGGAGCAGCGGTCAGCGATCATTCCATGTGCCGTGGGGGAGCTTGGCTGGAATCGGCGACTTTCCGGTGAAGCGCCCGCGAGCGATCGAAGGTGGGGCACAGCCATAATTTTACTTAATCCGGCGCATAGATCCCTTGTCTTTCCTCGTCACAGCCCGTAAGTGGCGGCCTCAGACCTTCGCGGAAGTGGTCGGCCAGGAAGGCGCCACCCGGACCTTGCAGAACGCGCTGCGGGCCGGGCGGGTGGCGCATGCCTACATCTTTGCCGGCCCGCGCGGCATCGGTAAAACCACCACCGCGCGACTGCTGGCCAAGGCCGTCAACTGCGTGCACGGCCCCACCCCCGAGCCCTGCGGCGAATGCCCCCCCTGCCGGGAAATCCCCGAAGGGCGGTCCCTGGACGTGCTGGAAATTGACGGCGCCTCCAACCGCGGCGTGGGCGAAATTCGCAACCTGCGGGAGAATATCCGCTTCAATCCCGTCTCCTGCCGCAAGCGGATCTACATCATTGACGAAGTGCACATGCTCACCATCGAGGCCTTCAACGCGCTGTTGAAGACCCTGGAGGAGCCGCCCGAACACGCTCTCTTCATCTTCGCCACCACCGAGCTGAACCGCGTCCCGGCCACCATCCTGTCCCGCTGCCAGCGCTTCGACTTCCGCCGTCTCTCCAGCGCCGAAATCGCCGCCCAACTGCGCCGCATCTGCGACCGCGAGGGGCTGACAGCCGATGACGAGGCGCTGGACCTGCTGGCCCGCCGGGCCGACGGGGCCATGCGCGACGGCCAGAGCCTGCTGGACCAGATGGCCACCTTCGCCCCCGAGGGCATCACCGCCGGGCAGGTGCGCGCCGCCCTGGGCATCGTCCCGGAAGACCTGTTCTTCCGCGTGTCCGAACTGGTCTTTTCCGGGCGGCCGGAAGAGGTCTTTCCCATTGTCGAAGAGATTGACGCCCGGGGCCACAGCCCTCGGGAGTTCCTGCGGGGGCTGCTGGAGCATTTCCTGAATTTCGTCAAGGCCCGCGATCCCCGGGTGCAGTCCCTGGTGGAGGCGCCCCCGGAGGTCCGCGCCCGCTACGCGGAACAGGCGGGGCGGTTCGAAGTCAACGACCTGCTGCGCCTGCTGGCCCTGCTGCAGGAGGCGTTCACCGACATCCGGCGCCACCCCCAACCGCGGCTGAAGCTGGAGCTGACCCTTCTGCGCGTGGCCACCCTGGAACGCACCGCCCAAATCGAAGAACTGCTGGCCCAAGTGCGCGGCGAAAATCCGCCGGACCGGGCGGAGGGTCCCGCGCCAAACCCTCCGCGGCGGGACACGGCCGCCGCTGAGATGCGGCCTGCCGCTGTCCCGCGACCTGCACCGGTTCCTTCGCCTCCGGCGCCGCCCCCGTCCCCGGTGACGGCTCCGGCCGGCGGCTTCCCCCTGGACCTGGAGCAAATCCGGGCCCACTGGGACCAGGTGGCCGACCGCATCGCCGAAGGCCGGGTATCCGCTTCCTGTCAGATCCGCCTGGGGCGGCCGGAACGAATCGAGGACGGCGCCCTGGTGGTCAGCTTCGGGTCCGACCTGCACGACGTGATGCTGGAACGTCTGCAGAAGGTGGCCGCCACCGGCGGGTTCGACCAGGGGCTGGCCGGCGCCTTCAGCGCGCCGGTGCGGTTGCGCTTCGAACGGCACGCCGAGTTCAGTGTGAACGAAGCAGACGGCGGCTCACTCGACGACCTCGACCCCCTGGAACAGGATATCATGCGGCTGTTAGGGGGGAGAAGGATTGCGTAGGGATTTCCTGTACCGGGGTGAATCCCGCCTCGCTACCGAATACGTTCAAGTGTGGTGAGGGCGTAGATTCATAACCATATACAGTAGAGGCAGACGATGAAAAAATCCGGCATGATGGGCATTTTAAAGCAGGCCCAGAAGCTGCAGGAAGATATCGCCAAGGTGCAGGCCGAACTGGAAACCCTGACCGTGGAGGCGACTTCCGGCGGCGGCGTGGTGACGGCCAAGGCTTCCGGCAAGCAGGAGATCGTGGAGATCAAGATTGATCCCGACGTGATTGATCCCCAGGACGCCGAGATGCTGGAAGACCTGGTCACCTCTGCAGTCAACCAGGCCCTGAAGAAGGCCCGCGAGATGGCCGACGAGAAGATGTCGGCGGTGGCCGGCGGCCTGATGGGCGGCGGCCTGCCGGGCGGCTTCAAGCTGCCGGGAATGTAAAAGTAGTTCGGCCGCCATGGCGACCCCCGAATAAATTCGGGTGCTCCCCACAACCGGAAAGTCTCTGAAGAGACTGGCAAATTCGAGTGGTTCTTTCCAGCATTAGTGGTTTTAACCACTTGATTTTAATGAGAGCACCAGAATTTATTCTGGTGCCGATTCCGGCGGTATAGACCTCCGGATTCAGACCCAGAGAAAGTACCTGAAGAATGGCCTCCATACCCCCCACTCTGCAGACGCTGATTGACGAGCTGTCCCGCCTGCCGGGAGTGGGCAAGAAGAGCGCGCAGCGCATGGCTCTGCACCTGTTGCGGCAGCCGCGGGAGAAATCCCAGACCCTGGCGGACGCCCTGCTGGCGGTCAAGGACCGCCTGTCTCTATGCCGGCGCTGCTTCAACATCGCCGAAGGGGACCAGTGCCCCATCTGTTCGGACGCGCGGCGCGACCCGCAGACCATCTGCGTGGTGGAACAGTCGTCCGACATCCTCCCCTTGGAGAAGTCCGGGGCCTTCCGGGGGCTCTATCACGTGCTGGGCGGCGTCCTGTCGCCCCTGGATCACCAGGGCAGCGACGACCTGCGCCTGGCCGAGCTGATCGGCCGGGTCAAGGACGAGAACGTCCGCGAGGTGATCGTGGCCACCAACCCCACCACCGAAGGGGAAGCCACCGCCCTGCTGATCGCCCAGGTGCTGAAGCCCACCGGAGCCCGGGTGACGCGCATCGCCCGGGGCGTGCCGGTCGGTTCCGACCTGGAATTCGCCGACGAAGCCACCCTGTCCCGGGCGCTGGAAGGTAGAGGGGAGATTTAAGCGCCTCCCTTCCGTCCCAGGAATGAATTCCTGGGCTACTATCCTGCAACCCACTGAAGTGGGTGCTCCTGGTTTTGCCTGCCAACGCGATATTTACACCCCGTAGGGGTTGAAGGACAGTAGCCCATGATTTCAATCGTGGGGAAGCCCGGAATGACAGATTACGGTTCACTCGCACTGCCAAGACCACATGACGCCCACCGCCGGGATCATTCACCCGGTCCCGGCGGTTTAATATTGATTTCTGGTTTTTCGCACACCGCCTCTCTTCAACGCCACTGATTTTTACCGGGTAAAAGTAATGGGGATCTGCGCATTGGGATGCCATTACTTTATATTGTAAGCGGCTTGTGAAAAGCGGAACAAGCAGGCCGGTGCTTCGCCGAGATGCGAAATCCGTTCCATTCGTTTCATCTGCGATTCTGATCAACGACCAAACCTTGAGATTGCTTCGGCCGCTGAAAAGAACGGCCTCGCAATGACACTGGATCACGGGAGATTGCTTCGCCCTTACGGGCTCGCCATGACACTGTAAGAAATGCGGGCGGGGTCCAGCCCCGCCCCTACGCGACGCCACCGTCCAACGACTAAAGACCAACGACTAACGTTACCCAGCGCGACCGACCCGCGCTTGACAGTTCAGGTCGCCGCAAAAATAGATCCGAGGAATCCATGAACGACACCAAATCCATGCTGGAGATCCGCTGGCACGGCCGGGGAGGTCAGGGGGCGGTAACCGCCTCCAAAGTGCTGGCCGAATCTGCCATGTCGCTGGGGAAGTACATTCAGGCCTTCCCCGAGTACGGCAGCGAACGCCAGGGAGCTCCCATCAAGTCCTTCACCCGCATCTCCGAGCAGCGCATCATGACCCACGCCCAGGTCAACACCCCCGACGTGGTCATGGTCCTGGACCCCACCCTGCTCTCGGTGATTGACGTCACCGAAGGGCTGCAGGAAGACGGCATCATCATCATCAATACCCAGTCTGAGCCGGCGGAAATCCGCGGCAAGCTGAATCTTCATGGGCGCCGGGCCAGGGTTTACACCATTGACGCCACCGGCATCTCTCTGAAGCACCTGGGCAAATCCATTCCCAACACCCCCATGGTGGGCGCGTTCGTCGGCGTCACCAAGCTGCTGGCGCCGGAAGCTGTGGCCGAGGACTTCCGCAAAAAGTTCGCGGGGAAATTCAAGGAAGAAATTATCCAAGGCAACGTCCAGTGCATCATGGACGCCGCCAAGGAGGTGAAATCCGAATGAAGAAATATCTCGAAGGTACCTATAAAACCCTGCCCCTCGCCGGCCTGGTGGAAGAGGCGGGGACGGCGGAAAATTACAACACCGGCGGTTGGGGCGTGTTCAAGCCGGTGTTCAAGCCGGAAATCTGCATCCAGTGCCTGTTCTGCTGGGTTTACTGCCCGGACAGCTCCATCCTGACCGAGGGGGGCAAAGTGGTGGCCATTGACTACGAGCACTGCAAGGGCTGCGGCCTCTGCTCCAAGGAATGCCCCACCAAGCCGGAGAAGGCCATCATCATGGTCAAGAAGGACCTGTAAGGTCTCCTGACCCGCACTTGACAAGGAATTACGCCAACAACTTTGAGGTCACATACAATGCCTGAACTACTCGCTCTGACCGGGAATGACGCCGTGGCCTACGCCATGAAGCAGATCAATCCCGACGTCGTGGCGGCCTATCCCATCACGCCCCAGACTTCGCTGATGCAGAAGTTTGCCGACTTCGTGGCGGACGGCGAGGTGGACACCGAGATGGTGCTGGTGGAATCGGAACATTCCGCCATGTCCGCCGTGGTCGGATCACAGGCGGCCGGCGCCCGTACCATGACCGCCACTTCCGCTTGCGGTTTGGCCCTGATGCACGAAGTGCTTTACATCGCGGCCGGGTACCGCCTGCCGGTCGTCATGCCGGTCGTCAACCGCGCCTTGTCGGCCCCCATCAACATCCAGGGCGACCACAGCGACACCATGGGCGCCCGGGACGCCGGCTGGATTCACATCTTCAGCGAAAACGCCCAGGAAGCCTACGAGAACACCTTGCAGGCCATCCGCATCGCCGAACATCCCGAGGTGCTGACCCCGGTTATGGTCACCCTGGACGGCTTCATCATCAGCCACGGGGTAGAAACGGTGCAGATCTTCGACACGGCCCGGGTCCAGCAGTTCGTGGGCGAGTACAAGCCCGCCTTCACCCTGCTGAATCCCCACAAGCCCATGACCCTGGGATCCCTGGACTTCTCCGATTTCTACTTCGAGCACAAGGTCTCGCAGTTGCAGGGGATCAACTATTCCCCCAAGGTCATCCTGGAAGTCGGCCGGGAATTCCAGCGCACCTTCGGCGGCGACTGCTGCTATGAGCACTTCGAAGCCTATCGCATGGACGACGCCGAAATGGCGGTAATCGTGCTCGGTTCGACCGCCGGCGCCACCCGCATGGTAGTGGACGACCTGCGTTCCCGGGGAATTGCCGCCGGGATGGTCAAGATCCGCACCTTCCGCCCCTTCCCCTACGAAGAACTGGCCGCGACGCTGAAGAAAGTCAAGGCTGTGGCGGTCATGGATCGCTCCCTGGCCTACGGCGGCGACGGCGGCCCGGTGCACATCGAAGTGCGCAGCGCCATGTACGGCGTGAACAATGCCCCGCTGATGGCCAATTACATCTACGGCCTGGGCGGCAAGCCCATTGACTTGGTGCACATCGAGAGTGTGTTCACCGACATGCAGCAGGCCATCGCCACGGGCAAGTTCCCGCGCCGCATCGGCTACCTGAACCTGAAGGAATAGACCCGATTGATCGCCATGAGCCGGACCAAACCACAGACCAGGCAGGAAATACTGGCGGCGCTGAAGGACCGCCGGATGGAACTTCATGCCCGGTTCGGAGCCAGCCGACTGGCGTTGTTCGGATCGTGGCTTCACGGTGATCAAAAGCGGGGGAGTGATGTGGACATCCTGGTGGAATTCGAGTCTGGTCGCAAGACCTTCGATAATTACATGGAACTCAAATTCTACCTGGAATCCTTGTTCGGTCGAAAGGTAGATCTGACCACAAAAACTGCACTACGATCGGAGATCCGCGAGAAGGTGCTGGCCGAGGCCGAATATGTCGAGGCGTGATTACCGGCTCTACTTGAATGATATCAGGGACTGCTGCGCCAAGATTAAGGATTACACCAAAGGCATCGGTTTCGAGGAGTTCCTTCATAACCCCATGCTGGCTGATGCTGTGGTAAGAAATCTGGGAATCATCGGAGAAGCCACCAAGTGGTTGACTGGAAGAAGATCGCCGGGTTTCGGGATATCATCATCCACGAGTACTTTGGATTAGATAATGATATCCTTTGGGATGTGATTCAGAATAAAATACCCCAGCTCTACGACGACATTCAGGTGATTATCGCTCAAGAATCCCATCGGGGTTAACACCACCCCGCAGCAAGTTACAAAAAAATCCACTGCCAAATCATCCGTGGAGATACAATGGCAAAGCTAAAAGACCTGGCCCAGCTTCCGGAGCAGTTGTCCGCCGGACACCGCCTCTGCCCCGGCTGCGGCGTGCCTCCCATCTTCCGCCTGGGTCTGCGACAGACCTCGGCCAACCTGCTGGTCGGCGGCGCTACCGGTTGCCTGGAAGTATCCAGCTCCATCTACCCCTACAGCGCCTGGAAGTGCAGCTTCATCCACAACGCCTTCGAGAACGTGGCGGCCACCGTGTCGGGGGCCGAAGCGGCCTACAAGGCCTTGAAGCGCCGCGGTAAAATGGAGCACGAGTACAAGTTCCTGGCCTTCGGCGGCGACGGCGGCACCTATGACATCGGCCTGCAGTCGCTGTCGGGAGCCATGGAACGCGGCCACAACATGGTCTACGTCTGCTACGACAACGAGGCCTACCAGAACACCGGCAACCAGCGCTCCAGTTCCACTCCTATGGGATCCAACACCACCACCACTCCGGTGGGGAAGAAATCCTACGGGCGCGTGGGCCAGCGCAAGGACCTGACCGCCATCCTGATCGCCCATCATATCCCCTATGTGGCCCAGGGCTTGATCAGCAACTGGAAAGACCTGGGGCACAAGTTCGAGCGTGCCTTCGAGATCGAAGGCCCCTGCTTCATCAACGTCCTGGCTCCCTGCATCCCCGGCTGGAAGATCGGGGAAGACGCCATGGTGGACATCGCCCGCCTGGCCGCCGACACCTGCTTCTGGCCCTGCTACGAAGTGGATCACGGCGTGTGGAAGCTGAACTACAAACCCAAGGAAAAACTGCCGGTCATCGAATTCCTGAAGCCGCAGGGCCGTTTCCGGCACCTCTTCCGCCCCGAAAACAAGCACGTCATTGACCTGCTGCAGGAAGAGGTGGACGAGCGCTGGAGCGAGATCCTGCGCAACTGCGAAGCGAGCAAGCCGGCAGCCTGATCGTTTATGCCGGAACCGACCGCACAGACCGTAAGCGGACTGAATCTACCCAATTTCCTGACGGTACTGCGTTTCCTGCTGGTCCCGCTGATCCTGCTGGCCCTGCTCTCGCCGGGCCTGGGCTGGCAGCTCCTGGGAACCGCTCTGTTCATTCTGGCGGCGCTGACGGACACCTTTGACGGGCGCATCGCCCGCCGGCGCCGCCAGGTCACGCAGTTCGGCAAGTTTGCCGATCCCCTGGCCGACAAGCTCCTGACCCTGACCATGTTCGCCATCATCGTGCTGCACCCGGCCTTCGCTTCGGTGCGGACCTGGCTGGCGGCCTGGGTCGTCCTCATTGCGGTGCGGGAGATCGGCATCACCGGGCTGCGCATCTGGGCCTTGCGCAAGGGAAGTTCCGTCGTCACCAGTCTGTGGGGCAAGGTCAAAACCACCGCTCAACTGATCGCCATTATCGCCACGCTGGCCCTGCTGGATTTCCGCGTCGTGGCGCAGCACGTGCCCGCCGTGGCTTCCGTTTACCCCGGGGACGCCTTCGCCGCCGTGACCGTCAACCTCCTGGTGTTCGTCTGCATGGTGTTGACGGTGGTCTCGGGAATCCTGTACCTGGTCCACAACCGCCTGGAACCGCGCGATGCGGGGGAGATGCCGTGACCGTGACCGATGCCGCCGCCCGTCGTCTGACCTTGGGCAAGTTCCTGGGCCGGGTGGTCGGCACGGGATTGGGGACGGGCTATTCCCCCCTGGCGCCGGGGACCGCGGGCAGCTTCGTGGCGCTGCTGATCTGGATCGCGCTGCCACCGCTTTCGGCCGGTCAGCAGATCGCCCTGGTGGCGGTGGGTTTCGCCGTCGGCATTCCCCTCTGCACCAGCCTGGAAAAGGACTACGGCCACGACCCCCACCAGGCCACCTGGGACGAGTTCGTGGGGCAATGGGTCAGCCTGTTCCTGCTGCCCCGGACCCTGCCGTACCTGGCCGCCGCCTTTCTCATCTTCCGGGCCCTGGATGTATGGAAGCCCTTCCCGGCCTACCGGTCGCAGAAGTTGCCCGGCGGCTGGGGCATCATGGTGGACGACCTGATCGTGGGGATCTACACGGCGCTGCTGCTGCATGGAGTGAGATACCTGCTATAGATCAAATATCAAATATCAAAGAACAAAGATCAATAATTGAAGCGACCTGCGAGGGTCGCTTTTGTGTTTTAGGGGATTGACCCGCCACGAAGTGGTCACTGCGTGACAGGGACGCCGGCCCTACCAATGAGGGTGGGGCAAGCGTCCCCGCCTGCCTTCGAAGCGCGGGGGGGGAAGACCAAATCAAGGAACGCAAAAAATTGCACTGGATATTGGGGAAATAATAGTGTATATTAGAGCGTCCTTAATCCCATATCCGTGGAGGAGATCATGTCTCGCTGGCTCATCCTGTGCCTCGCTCTGGCGGTTTTCGCCGCCGCCGCTCACGCCGATCACATCACCGTCTCCGGCAATGTCTCGGGGGTGTGGGAGGTGGACACGGTATTTGTGGCGGGGGAGATTCAAGTCCCGGCGGGGCAGGCGCTGACGATTCAGCCGGGGGTGAAGGTACTGTTTTTGAATTACTTCCCGTTCCACATATATCAAGGTTCCACTTTCCTCGCCATGGGTAATGCTTCTGATTCGATCATCTTCAAGCCTTCGATACCGACCGGCTACTGGGGAGGCCTCCGATTCCAGAATTCTTCACCGTGTTCGTTACGTTATTGCCATCTCGAGCGTGGCAAAGCGATTTTTACCAGTCCTTATTACCTGGGCGGAGGGATCTACTGCGAAGCCACGCAACTGACGCTGCAGAACTCGAGCATCGTCAATTGCCAGGCCATCTCCATCAACACGAGCTTCATCCAGGTTCGAGGTGGTGGAATTTATGCGACCGGTTCCATGTTGGAATTACATCAATGCCGCATTCAAGCATGTCTGGCAGAGGTCATCGGTAATAATTGCTCTGCTTATGGTGGTGCTATTTACAGTGACGGGAGTTCTTTGACGTTGGAAGACTGTAACATTATACAAAACAGTTGCATGGCATTTGGAACTCCCGCTTTCGGCGGCGGGTCCATCCATGGATACAATTCCAGTGTAGTGCTAAACCGGAATTTCTTGGATGATAGCAGTGTCAATATCATCTATGGTATTTTTCGTTGTACAAATTGCGTGATGGAAAATTCCAGTTCCGGGCTCAGCGTTTATACTGAAGAACCGAGCTTTGTTACCGGATGCATATTTAAAAATAATTATCGGGCCATCATTCAGGAGGGCGGGAACCTGACCATCGCGGACAATTTGATAACCGAAAATCCGATAAACACCTACTATCCTGCCATCCACATAAACAATTATTATCCCTGTTATTCACAGATTCACGATAACATCCTATGCCATCACGTGAATTCCATGAGTTCCGGTGGCGGGTTGGCGATTACGGGGCAGGGGCTGGGCGATATCCAGGTCCGTCGTAACGTGTTTATGGATAATACCGGATCAGGAGTAGGTGGTGGAGGATTGTATTTGAATCTTGCCAATTCTGTCCTGGTAGGAAACTTGTTCGCGAGGAATGCAACATATTACAATGGCGGAGCAGTCAATACTCTCACATATTCGGGAACGAGGGTCATCAGCAACAGCACCATGGTGAGTAACACTGCTACGGTGGGCGGCGCCGTCGCCGGAACCGGCACCAGTAGTTTACTGGTTCATCAGTGCGTCGAGTACTATAACTCCCAGCCAGCTTATTACTCTGATTCAGGTAGTGATTATTCCATTACTTACAGCGACGGCCAAACCCCCTGGCCCGGCTTGGGCAACATCTCCATCTACCCCGCCTTCGTGGACACCGCCCGCGACGACTACCGCCTGCTATGGGGCAGCCCCTGTATTGACTCCGGCCACCCTGATTCGCTCGACCCCGACGGCACCCGCGCCGATATGGGGGCCTTCTTCTTCGACCAGTCGGTGCCCATGCGGGTGCTGCTGACTCCCCACCAGATCCCCTACCTTATCCCCCAGACCGGCGGAACGATGACTTATACCGCCCGGGTGGACAACTGGAGCGATATCCCCCGCACCGCCACCGTCTGGTGCGACGTGACTCTGCCCGACAGCAGCACCTTCGGCCCACTGCTGGGTCCCCTGACGGTGACCGTCCCGGCCCATACCATTCTGGCCCGGGAACGGGTCCAGGCCATCCCTACGGTGGCACCTATGGGGGTGTATCACTACAACGCCTACGCCGTCGTGGAGGGAGATACCAGCAGGGACAGCTTCATGTTCGGCAAGCTGGGGCCTGTCGCTTCCGAGGCGGATATACCCGCCGGAAATTGGTCCAATACCGGCGACCCTTTCGCCGGGCCGGTGGCCATGGAGCCGCAGATAGGTTTCCCGGATCAATTCACCCTGCACCCGGCCCATCCCAACCCGTTTAACCCCACCACAGTTGCGAGATACGAGATGCGAGATGCGAGCCACGTCAGTCTCCGGGTCTATGATACTGCCGGGAGAGAAGTCGCTACTTTGGTGGACGGGTGGCGGAACGCAGGCGCGCACGAGGTGAGGTTCGACGGGTCGGGGCTGCCCAGCGGGATATACTTCGTGAGGCTTTCTGCGGGGGAGGGGACGGCGGTGCAGAAGGTGGTGTTACTGAAGTAACTAATAACGAAGAACTAATAACTAAGGGCGGCCACTGGCCGCCCTATGTGTTTCTCGCATCTCGCAGCTCGCAGCTCGCATCTGCCCCAGCCCCGTTTACGGCTGGGCGAGGGGCGGAGCTTGAGATTGCTTCGGCCCCTGAACAACGGGGCCTCGCAATGACACTGGCGAGGGGCTGGGCGAGGGGTGGGCGGAGAAAACCCGGCGGACTGCGCGGCGGATCAGGGGTTGAGGCCAAGATGAGATTGGGGGCCTCCGCTTAGTCCGCCCTACACCTGGATCCGTCGGCGGACGGACGGCCTGGTCATGACACCGACAGGAAGGAATCCGTCGGGAGACGGACAAGGGCCTATTCTACCTCCCCTCTGACCTGCCTGCCAAAGAACAAGGGCGGCCCCACGGCCGCCCTTTGCATTTTACCCCGTACATTCTCCGCAGAAAATCAGGCTCGCTTCTGCCGCTCCACGTATTCGATGATGGGCGGGTCGCCTTTTTCCACCGTGTCCTTGGTGATGACCACCCGCTTGACGTTCTTCTGGGACGGCAGATCGTACATCAGCTCCAGCATGACGTCTTCCATGATGGAGCGCAGCGCCCGGGCGCCGGTGCCCCGCTTCATGGCCTTGACCACGATGGCCCGCAACGCCTCATCGTGGAAGTGCAGGTGCACGTCCTCCAGTTCGAACAGCTTCTGGTACTGCTTCACCAGGGCGTTCTTGGGCGTGGTCAGGATGGCGGTCAAGGCCTCTTCGGACAGTTCGTTCAGGGTGGCGGTGACCGGCAGGCGCCCGATCAGCTCGGGGATCAGCCCGAACTTCAGCAGGTCGTCCGGTTCCACCAGGCGAAGGAATTCGTAGTTGCTCTTCTTCCGTTCCCGGCGGGCGTTTTCCGCACCGAAGCCCATGATCTTTTTGCCCACCCGCTGCATCACGATCCTCTCCAGCCCTTCGAACGCGCCGCCGCAGAGGAACAGGATGTTGCGGGTGTCAATGTTGATCAGCTTCTGTTCGGGATGCTTGCGCCCGCCTTCCGGCGGCACCGAAGCGACGGTCCCTTCCAGCAGTTTCAGCAGGGCCTGCTGCACTCCTTCACCGGACACGTCGCGAGTGATGGAGACGTTGGAATCCTTGCGCGCGATCTTGTCAATCTCGTCAATGTAGACGATGCCGACTTCCGCCTGGGGGATGTCGTAATTGGCCGCCTGCAGCAGGCGCACCAGGACGTTTTCCACGTCCTCGCCCACGTAGCCGGCCTCCGTCAGAGTGGTGGCGTCGGCGATGGCGAAGGGCACCTGCAGCAGCCGGGCCAGAGTCTGGGCGATCAGGGTCTTGCCGGTGCCGGTGGGCCCCACCATCAGGATGTTGGCCTTGTCCAGTTCCACGTCGTCGGACACGGACATGGAATTGATGCGCTTGTAGTGGTTGTACACGGCCACGGAGATGCGCTTCTTGGCCTCGTCCTGGCCGATGACGTACTCGTCCAGGCGCTGCCGGATCTGTTCCGGCGTGGGGAAATTCTCGATGCGCTGCTGGCGGCGCTGGGTCAGGGATTGGGTCACCAGCCGGTGCGAAGCCCTCACGCAGACGTCGCAGATGTTGACCTCGGGGCCGTTTACCATCACCTGCACCTGGGAGGCGTTACGGCCGCAGAAGGAGCAGATCTGGGTTCGATCGCTGCGCATGGTTACTTCTTCTCCCGCCGCTTATCCTTCTTTTCGGCGATGACTTCGTCAATCAGGCCGTAGGTGCGGGCTTCTTCCGCATTCATGAAGTAGTCGCGGTCCGTGTCCTTGTCAATCTTGTCGTAGGGCTGGCCGGTATGCTTGACCAGGATCTCGTTCAAGCGCCGCTTGACGTTCAGAATCTCGCGGGCGTGGATTTCGATATCGGTGGCCTGGCCGCGCGCGCCGCCCATCACCTGGTGGATGAGGATGCGGGCGTTGGGCAGGGCCGAGCGCTTGCCGGCGGCTCCCGCCCCCAGCAGCACCGCGCCCATGGAGGCCGCCTGCCCCATGCAGATGGTAGCCACGTCGGGCTTGATGTACTGCATGGTATCGTAGATGGCCAGGCCGGCAGTGACCACGCCGCCCGGCGAATTGATGTAGATGAAGATGTCTTTTTCCGGGTCTTCCGCTTCCAGAAAGAGCAACTGGGCGATGACCAGGCTGGCCACGGTGTCGTCAATGGGGGTGCCGATGAAGATGATCCGCTCTTTCAGCAGCCGGCTGAAAATGTCGAAGGCGCGCTCGCCTCGGCCGGTCTGCTCGATCACCATGGGTACTAAACTCATTGGGGTCTCCTGTATGGGTCTACTGCGTCTAATAGTTGATGGCGGCAGCATTCCGCCGCGAATCGCCAAATTTATAGCTATGTGTCCAGCCGGTCCCCGGGGATCCGAATTCGGTGCGCTTCCATCAGCAGCAGCTTGCCCCGGTAATGGTCCTGGCCGCCGAATACCCACCGCCAGGTACCCCCATATCGAGCGTACGAAAAGCCGGGTTCCCGTCAGGCGAGGCTTGCCGCGGAGTATTTCCGATGTGCTGGTTATGTAGTTGCGCCATTCACCCTTTCAAATGCCCAGCTTCCTCACTTTTCCCCCGCCGCCACCCAAATGCCCACGCTGGCGCACTCGCTGCCGCAGGACGAGGCCGCGCAACAGTTATGCCCCACATTTTTTACCGCCACCTCTTGCAGTCCTGCCTCCAGAAACCAGCGCCGGACGACTTCCCTTTTAAACCCCATCCAGCGGTCATGATGTTCCACCCGCAGAAACCAGAAGCTGTGCTTGTCCAGGTCGGTGATGACCAGCCGCCCGCCCGGCTTCAGCAACCCGGCCAGGGCGGCGATGGCGGCGGGAGGATCTTCCACGTGGTGCAGGACCATGTTGGCGAAGACGTAATCGGCGCTGTCCGGCTCCACCGGCGGATTTCCGGCCTCGCCCTGGCGTAAATCCAGCGTTTGGCCGGCGAATTTCCGCCGCATTTCCTCCAGCATGGCGGGGGAAGGGTCCACGGCGATGACGCGCATGCCGCGCTGCAACAAGCCTTCGGTGATGAATCCGCTGCCCGCCCCCGCGTCCACGGCGAGGCGGCCCGCTTCCAGGCCCGCGGCCCGGTAGGCCTCCTCGCGGACCGCTTCGCTGAAGAAGCCGGCCCGCAGGCGGTCCCACTGCCCGGCCACCCGGTCGAAATATTCCTGGCTATCGGTCAATTTTAATATTTTGCAAATAAATGACTTGGATCATCATCCGTGGGCCGGCCTCCGGGCTTCCCTCCCGATAGATAGGACGGATTTTCAGGGGCTTCGGTTGGGAAAAACTCAGGCTACTGGTTGTCGGATGACGGTGCGCCACTTCTCCTCCGGGGTGCGTCGCGGGTCGCTCAGGTAGATCTCGTGGTGCCGCCCGCGCAGGGCGTGCCCGGACTCCACGATGAAGGCGTGCAGCCGGCGAATCGTCGGTTCTTCCGCGCTGTAGGGCCCGATGTGCATAATCTGTGCCGACAGCCCCTCAGCGAACCGTTCCCAGCGGGCCAGGGGCAGGGCCGCCGGGTTCTTCCTGGCCCGCAGTTCCTCCGCGGCGCGGTGGAAGTGCTCCTGGGTGACCGCTTCCGGCTGCATGATCATGGCAGTCCAGAACCAGGCGTCCTTGTTGCTCGACCAATCGGCCGGGTTCTCCGTCCACCACAGCCCTTCCAGAGGCATGACGGTGTAGTTCACACCCTCCTTCTTGAGCTCGAACTTCAGGGTGTAGGAGAGTCCGTAGAGCGTCTCGATGGCTTCCCGGTAGGCGGGCGCAGTGTTGGGGTCGCCCCGGCCGTCCACCATGATGAAGTTCATCGCCGGCACCTCCACCAGCGACGGCTGCCGGGTCGAAGGGCCGAACAACGCCTTCAGCTCCTTCTTCAGATCCAGGATGCTCATGGCTGGTCGCCCCGGGTTCGTTTCCAGTAGTAGAACTGTTCGGTTTCGCGGTACTTCTGGAAGCCGTTCTTCTCGAGCACGCGGTGGGAAGCGAGGTTGTCCTTGTGTGTCTCGGCGATGACCGCCTGGACTCGCCGCTGGGCCAGGGCCCAGCCGGTGGCCGCGGCCACCGCCTCGCTCATATACCCCTGGCGCTGATCGGCCGGGTCGGTGCCGTAGCCGATCTCCACCTCCCCCCGGCGATTGGGCCCCCCCTTGGAGCAGAAGCCTCCCACGCGGCGGTTTTCGCTTTTAAGCACTACCAGCCACTGGGTGTACCAGCGGCAGGCGCGGGGATGGCGGATGACCTTCTCCAGCAGGATGACGAGCACCATCCACATCTCCCGTTCCAATGCGGGGTCGCGGGGGAGACTGGGGGCCAGGCCCAGGCGCCGCTCCAGGGCCTCGGGGTCCCCGATCAACTGGGCCAGCTCGTCCACCTCCAGGGCCAGCAGGCGCAGACGCTTCGTCTGCAGCTCGAACATGCTACTTCCGGCGTTTCTCAAGCTTGGGCGGCAGGGAAACGGCGTAGTTCGCGGCGCACCGCACCCACTCCTCCAGGGCCGCTGCATCGCGGGAGAGCGCCTCCGGCAGGTTGGCGTATTCCCGCATGGGCCGCCCGGCTCTCGGTTCGAAGGGGGCGGCCTCGTCGTGCGCGGCGAACAGGGCCTGGCGGTCGTCCGGTGAGAGGCGCAGGAACAGGCGATCCTGGAATACCCCTGCCATCAGCCGGCCGTTCAGGAACCAGGCGGGACATCCGAACATCGGCTTCCGGCGCACGGGGTGGGAGGAGAGGGCCGCCTCCAGGAGGCGGTCCAGTTCCGGGTCGGCTTTCTTCCAGGGCATGGGCGTTCCAGCCGCAAATCAGGCGGTGTGCTCGTGCTCCTCCTGGTCGCGGGCGAAGAATTCCTCGTAGGGTACGGTGCGTTCCACCACCTGGGCTTTGGACATCAGGAAGCCCAGGATCTTGCGTTCCAGCATGTCGTCCACCAGGTTCTCCCGGCGCCGGGCGTCGTCGTACAGGGCTTGGATCTGCTTCAGTTTCTTGCCGGTGGCTGTCGCCATCTGCTCGAATTCCCGCTGCAGCTCATCCTCGCCCACGGTGAGGCCTTCCCGCTCGGCGATCCGCTTGCGGATCAGGTACCACTTCAGGTTCCAGACGGCTTGGCCGCGGTAGCGGTCGCGGATCAGCACCTCGTCCACGGGCCCCTGCTGGTCATTGTGCTGAGCGCTGGCGCGGGCATTCTCCACCAGGCGGTCGAGGTAGTTATTGATCATGGATTCGGGCACGTCCAGGCGGCTGTGGTCCACGATCTGGTGCACCAGGAGGTGGGAGACCCGCTGGAAGGAGACGCGGTCGGCCTCGGCCTGGATCTGCCGCTTCAACACTTCGCGCAGATCCTGCACGGACTGAATGTCGGGGCCCAGGCTGCGGGCGAACTCATCGTTCACCTCGGGCAGCTCCTTGCGCTTGACGGACTTGACGTTGACCTGGTAGCTCTCGGTCCGGGGCGGCTGGTTGGGCTGCATGGTGGGGATGCTGAGGGAGACGTTCCGGCTCTGCCCCGCCTGCACCCCCTCCAGGGAGGCGCGGAATTCGGGCGAACTCTTGCCCAGATCCAGGACCACCCCTTCACGCTTGCGGCCGATCATGGGCAGGAGCGCGGCGTCCAGTTCCTGCAGGTCCACTTCCAGCAGGCTGTCGGCTCCGGCGGGATCCTCGGTGTCCTGCAGTACGGCCTGGTGTTCCCGCAGCCGCTCCAGGTGCTTGTCCACGTCCTCCTCGGAGACCGCGATCCGTTCGCGGACCACGGTCAGGTCTTCGAAGGGGGCCAGTTCCACCGGCGGTTCCACTTCCACCTTGGCGGTGAAGATCAACGGCTGGCCGATCTCGAACTGCTTGACTTCGATGTCCGGCAGGGCGACGGGGTCGGGGATGCCTGCTTCCTTGACCGCCTGGTCGTAGAAATTCATCAGGCGCTTGCGCAGGAGGTCCACTTCCAGCGCCTTGGCGTACCTCTGGCGCACCAGCGACAACGGCACTTTCCCCTTGCGGAACCCGGGCAGTTCCGACTGCTGCTGCATTTTCTGAAGCTCGGCCTCAAGCTCCGCCTGAGCGTCATCGGTAGGCGCTTCCACGGTCAGTTGCCAGTGGGAGGCGTCCAACTGTTCTTTTTCGACTTTCAACGTTCGCTCGTGGGATAAAAGGTTAACATCAGGGTGATTATTTCAAGCTGTTTACATGGTGATACGGATTCCGGTTCCCGCACGCCAACCGGCGCGGTCGGCGCATCTGGTAAAAATACGCAATTTCCGGGCGGCAGGCAACTGGAAAATGCACAAAGCAGGGATGGCCTCAGGGCCCCCCCGAATACCTTTCGAAGTGGCGCCGCTTCGGATAAGCTCTTAGGGCCCTTCGGGGGGTTCCTGCCGGCGGGCCAGCATATCACGGGCTTCCGGGTAATCCGGGCGCAGCGCCAGGGCTACCTCCAGCTCCCGCGTGGCGGCGTCGCGCTGCCCGGCGTGATCCAGGGTCACGGCCAGGTAGAAGCGCCCTTCGGCGTCGGTGGAATCAATCTGCACCGCGCGGCGGTAGGCTTCCAGGGCCTGCTCCCACTGTCCCCGGCGGCTGAATTCCACCCCGTAGCGCCAGTAGATCTCCTGAAGCAGGTGGGTGGCGTAGCGGTCCTCCGGGAGGCTCTGCAGGGCCGCTTCGAAGCCCTTGCGCGCCGCCGGCACCTGGCTGCGGGCGTAGGCGGCGAAGGCACGATCCCGTTCGGTCCAGGCTTCCCGGCGCTTCTCCCACGCCCGGCTCAGCGAATCCCGCAGGCCCGGCTGCCGCGCCGTAACCCATGGCAGGGGGGATTCCCGCCGTTCCGACAGGCTCAGGATGGCGTCCCAGGGCGACACGTGCTGGTGCCGGGGAATGCGGTACTCCAGGAAGGGGCGGTTGTCCCTCAGCAGGGGCGCGCCGCGGGTGTAGTCGCGCAGGCCTTCCGGCCCCAGCAGGTACCCGGACAGCACCGCCCAGGGGTCGTCCAGGTAAACCTTGCGGAGCATCTCCCGGGCCGGCCGGTCGGCGATACGCTCTTCCATCCAGTCCCAGTCCAGGGCCAGGCTGTCCCGGGCGCACAGCAGAATGGCTTCGTTGCCGATCAGCCACAGGCTGCTTTGGGGAAACACCTCCACGGCGGTGGCCATCAGCGATCGGGCGTCCTCGCCGCTCATGCCGTACAGCGGGATCCACTGGCACAGCGTCCCGCCGGGGTTCAGGACCCGACGCGCTTCGCGGTAGAATTCCAGGCTGTAGAGGGAGCTGACCCCCTTCAGGCCGGGATGCATCGGCTCCAGGGTGATGACGTCGTAGGTCTGCTCCGTGGTCAGCAGATGGCTGCGGCCATCATCCACGACCACCCGGACCTGGGGGCGGGAGAGCACGTCCCCGTTCCATTCCCGGAACAGCGGGGCGGCGTCCAGCACGTCCGGGCAGATTTCCACGCAGTCCACCCGCTCCAGGTCGTACAGCCCCAAGGATCCGAAGGTACCGCCGCTGCCGAAGCAGATCACCAGCGCCCGGCGCGCTCCGGCGTTGGCCCACAGGGGCAGGTGCCCCAGGAGCTGGTTCTTGCGCTGGCCGGCCAGCACGGTGGAGGTGGCCTGCTGCTGGTTCAGCAGCAGGCGGCGTACCTTGGCCCCGGCCAGGTCCTCGGTGACCATCACAGTCTGATCCGGACTCTCGCGGTAGAACAGCACCCGCGCATGCTCGTGGGTGGGGATGCGCTGGAAGCCGAAGTGCGGCTGCATCGGGAACAAGGCCAGGGCCAGCGCCACGACCGGCAGGCCCGTCCCCAAGGCCGTCATGCGCCAGCCCCGGGATACCGGCCCGAAGGCCAAGGCCAGAAATCCGGCCGCGGCCGAAATCCCCGCCAGCGCCAGCAGGCTGCCCTGCATCCCCAGCAGGGGAATCAGCACGTAGGCCGCGCCCAGCACCCCCAGGATGGCCCCCAGGGTGTTCACCGCCACGATGCGCCCCACCTGGCGGCCCAGGGTCTCCCGGTGTGCGGCATAGAGAGAGAGCAGAATGGGAAAGAGGTATCCCAGGGCCAGGGTGGCGGGCAGGATCAGGACCACCGCCTGCAGCACCGTATTGCCCAGCATCTTTTCCCAGTAGGCCGGATCGCTCGCCTCCGGACGGGCCATCCCCAGATCCGACTGGACCAGGAACCAGAGGCCGGCTACGGCGCACAGGGAGACCAGCAATTCCATCACCCCCAACTCCGCCCAGCCGCCTTCCCGGCGGCGGAACCGCGCGAAGGCCGCCAGGCTGCCCCCGCCGATCCCCAGCAGGTAAATCCCCAGCATCAGGGCGAAGGCGTAGGCGTCGGCCACCACCGACAGGGACAGGACGCGAAACCAGACCACCTCGTAGCCCAGCGCCGCCAAGCCCGACAGTCCCGCGATCAGCAGCAGCAGGCGGGAAGGTTGAGGGGAAACCGTGGTCTTGGACCCCTTGGGGGCCGGGGCGGGATCCGGTTCGGCCGCGCCTGCCTCCAACCGCGGCGCCAGGAAGATGGCCACCCCCCCCACCGCCAGGTTCAGAATCACCGCGCTGAGCACCGACAGCCGGTAGCCCAGGTGTTCCAGCAGGATGAACCCGCACAGCAGAGTACCCGCCGCCGCGCCGAAGGTATTCAGGCCGTACAGCAGGGAGAGGCGGCGGAAACGCTCGGGCAGGGTGGCGGTCAGGCCCCGGGCCAGGGCCGGCAGGGTGGCGCCCAGGATCACGGTCAGGGGCAGCAGCAGGACCCCCGCCAGCAGAAATTGCAGCAGCAGGCGCGCCGCCGGGGCGGAAAACGCCCCGTGCGAGAGGTGCGAGTACAGGTTCCGCACCGCGGGGACCAGCAGGATCGCCAGCAGGGCGCAGAGGCCGGCGGCGATCTCCAGCAGGCCGTACCAGCGGGCCGGCGACCGGAAGTCGGCCACCCGCCCCAGTTTCGCCGCTCCCCAGGCCATCCCCCCCATGAACACCGCCAGCACCAGGGAAACCGAGGCCAGCGTGCTGCCGAACACCAGGCTGAAGCTCCGGGCGAAGGCGGTCTCGTATATCAGGGCGGTGGCCCCGGAAACAAAGAAAAAGAGGTAGTACCAGGCGCGCATGGATTCTCCGTATTTTCCGCGTGAGCTGATGAGGTCGAAGCGCCGGAACCGGCTCGGCGGCCGCCCCCCGAGGCATGACGGCTGGGCCCTTCCGCATCGCCCGTGAGCCGGCGGCGGGGATACTGGCAGGCGCGGGACCGGTGGGCGTCCCGCGCCTGCAAGAGGGGATCATTTCCGGAATGGAGCCGGGACGGATCACGTGCCGCCGCATCCACCCCGGAGCCTCGTTACTTCAGCAGCACCATTTTGTGCTGCAAGGTGCGCTCTCCGGCCTTCAGGCGGTAGAGGTAGATGCCCGAGGCCAGGCCGGTGGCGTCAAACAGCGCCTGGTGCCGGCCCGCGCTGTAGACTCCGGTAGCCAACTGAGCCACCAGTTCGCCCTTCAGGTTATACACCACCAGGTTGACTTCGCCGGTGCGGTCCAGGCTGAAGTTGATGGCGGTCATGGGGTTGAAGGGGTTGGGATAGTTCTGCTCCAGGGCGAAGCTGCCGGGTGTACCCCCGAAGCCCACCACCGGCGGCACGGAGTAGGCGTGATCCACGTGGAGCGGCAGGGATCCCTCTTCCGGCCACTGCGGGACCAGCGGCGTGGCGGGAATCAGGCTGATGGGCACCCGCTGGTAAATCACCGGATTCAGGGTCCAGGTGCCTTCGGGGATGCCGATGGCCGTCTGTATCACGTTGCCGGCGTCCCGGTCCAGCACGTACAGGATGTGGCAGGCGTCATCCACCTGCTTGGCCATGGACGGGGTCAGCTCTGACAGGCATTCGCCGGGGGCTGCCGAGTCGCCGGTAACGGTGTGGGTGACGTTGACCCCTTCATGCCAGTTGCGGCCATGGTCTTCCGAGTAGGAGAGGTAGATTTCGCCCGACGGCAGTCCCAGCCCGTTCTGGGGCACGATGGTCTGTCCCAGGCGGGTGGTGTCGGTGTCGTACACCTGGTACATGCAGTAGAGGTTGCCGGTCGGGAGATGCTCGCCCAACTGGGGGCGCTGGGCCTTCACGTTCCAGGCGCCGCAGTAGACGAAGTTCCACTCCCAGTCGTCGAAGGCGTAATGGATCCCGTGGAACTCGTCGGGGAATTCCTCCGACCAGTGCCAGATGATGGAGGGATGCCAGTAGGAGGCGCTGTCGAAGGGCAGCCAGTTGCGGGTGGTGAAGGTGACGTGGGTGACGTCCCGGCTGTCAATGAACACGTTGCAGTCATTGTAGGCCCGCAGGGTGTCCATCTGCGCCAGGGTGCTATCCGGGAACAGGTTGGTGTCGGGAAGGAAGAAGTTGGTGATGTTGATCGCCTGGCTGAAATCGGGATTCTGCCCGTCCTGGTCAATCAGCACCCAGAGGTCGTTGTCAATCTGGGCATAGCTGTTGGCCGGGTCGGGGAAGTTCTGGCCCTTGTTGTGGGTCCAGGCGAAGGCGATCTTGTCGGACACTTCCGAGGTGCCCACGTCAATGGCGATGGTCATGGTCCAGCCGATTTCCCGGAAACTGCTGTCCGGCTCCGCGGGAAAGGTGATCATGAAGGTGGTGGAGTCGTAGGTCCCGTAGGTGTACCACATCTGCTGGGGGAGGGCGGCGGCGGCCACCTGGTTGACGGCCGCAATATGCATGACGTGGTTGCGGTCGAACTGCATCTTGGGCCAGATGATCTGCATGGGATCGCTGGTGCCGGGGAAGGTCAGGTACTGCGGCTCGTACACCAGGAAGGCGCCGCTGTGGGGAAACAGGTCCACCGCCGCGGCGGTGAGGTGCGTGTTGGGAAGGGTGGCCTGCTGGTGGAAAGCCGGGAAGGCGCGGTTGGCATAATCCACGTCAAGATTGGCGAATCCGCCCCGGACCGCCGATTCCACCGGGTAGCCGGTGTAGGGGTAGCCCTGGGTGCCGCTGGGGTCCAGGTAGTTGTAGAAGACGTGGCGGTTGATGGCCTGGGCCTCCAGGCCGTTCATCCACGCCAGATGCAGGTAGCCGTCTTCGCCGATGTCCAGCATCCGCCCGATGCTGCCGTTGTGCTGGTTTTCGTACCAGGTGGTGCCGACGGTCATCGTGTCGCCGATATACTGGTCGGTGGCGTTGCTCCCCGCGCCGTAGGGCGGGAAAATGACCGGCGCGTTGACCGTCTCCGTGCCGGTCAGGGCGGGAATGATGAGCCGGGGCTGCACGGCCGGGTGGCCTTCGGCCATCGCCGCTCCGGCCAGGCACAGGATCAGGGTGAGGCAAATGGTGAATCGCGTCATCGAAACCTCCGCGGTATGATGAATAGGAATGGACAGGCGGAAAAGATCGCCTGCCGGTTGGGCCTCGATATAAACAGTAAGGGCGGGACCCCATCGGATCCCGCCCTTGTCCGGTTGTTACTTCAACAGGACCATCTTGTTTTCCAGGGTGCGCTCTCCGGCCTTCAGGCGGTAGAGGTAGATGCCCGAGGCCAGGCCGGTGGCGTCAAACAG
>QZKQ01000043.1 GCA_003599535.1 Candidatus Zixiibacteriota bacterium
CCCCTGCGCATCAACAGCGGAAGTGTAGGCGGGTCAAGCCGGGCCACCCCACCTCCCCGCCGACTTCACACCGCCTGCCTTTCAAGCAGGAGGTCGTTGATTTAAAACAAAAGCGGCAGCAAGCTGCCGCACTCCATACCAAAGGGGCGCCCCTCACGGGACGCCCCTTCGTATTTCGGTGACCGGCGTGAACGCCTGTCCCACCGCATCATGCGCTCTTCTTGTCCTCCTCTTCCCCACCCTTGGGGGGTTCGGGGGAGGCGGCGTCCGGCTCGGTGTCAGGATCGGGTTCGGGTTCCGGAGTGGAATGCTCGCCGGGCTCTTCCTCGTCCGGAATGGGTTCGATGAGGCCGCGCCGGACCATGTCCTCGTACCAGAGCTGGTGGTGTTCCTTGACGTCGCGGGCGTTCATCTTGCCGGTCAGCCAGGTCCAGCTCATGGGGTACATCTCGGGGTGGAAGATGACGAAGAAGAAGTGCCACACGATGATGGCCAGGGTGGCCAGCCAGGCTTCATAGTAGTGCACCGTCTGGGACACTTCGATGGCCCACACCGGCAGGAACTTCATGAATTCCACCGGGAACCACAGCACGAAGCCGGTCGCGGCCATGATGAAGGTGCCCCACACCAGGGCCCAGTATTCGCCTTTTTGGCTGTATTCGTAGCGGCTGAACTTGGGCTTGCGCTTGCCCAAGCCGGTGTAGAACAGGAAGCTGTCCCACACGTCGCGGGCGTCCTTCCAGGTGGGCAGCAGGGCGAACATCTCTTCGCGGCCGCGCCGGTTGAAGAGGACGTAAGCGATGTGCACAATCCCGAAGATCACCAGCAGCACCGCCATGAAACGGTGGATGGTGCCGCGCGCGGCCTCGGTCATGCCCAGCCAGTTCAGCCCCTGCACCCACCAGGCGTCGGGGAACTTCAGGGCGAAGCCGGTGATCACCAGCCCGATGAAGGTGATGGACAGCACCAGGTGCTGGATCAACTGCATCACGTCGAAGCGGGTCACCTGCTGGCCGATCTGCTGCTTCTTCTTGGCCCGCAGGATGTGCCAGTTCAGGATGATCAGGTTGTGCAGCACCATCCCCCCGATGATGACCGCCAGGAGGATGATGTAGACGTTGCGCACCGTGGCGTTGATGGGGCTTTCCAGCCGGCCCAGGTTGGCGTGGGTGTACGACTTGGCGAAGTTGGCGGTGGCGCCCGGGTGGCACTGGGCGCAGGTTTCGACCACGTTGGTGGCGTGCACCGTGGAGGTGCTGTCCACGGTGGGCTGCACGCTGTGAGCCGTATGGCAGGCGGAGCAGGTGGCGGCGCGCTCGGACTTCCACTTCACCGCCAGGCCGTGGTAGCTGTCCTCGTAGGTCTGCACCACGGTGCCTTCCAGCCCGTACTTGGCGATGATGACGGGATCGTTGTGGCACTGGGCACAGGTTTCCTGGGCCTGGTGCGCCACCGCGGTGGGACTGTCGGGATTTTGCGGCGACAGGATGCGGTGCTCTCCGTGGCAGCCGGTGCAGGTGGGGCTGTCGGTGATGCCCAGCGCCAGAGCCCGCCCGTGGATGGACTGCTCATATTCCTTCTGGATGGAGGGATGGCAGACGCCGCAGGTCTTGGAGATGTTGTTGACGTTGATTTCGGATGCCGGGTCGGCCGGGCCCTTCAGTTCGTGGTCGCCGTGGCAGTCGAGGCAGGTGGCGGCCTGTTCCTGGCCGTTGCTGACCGCCTGGCCGTGCACCGATTTCTCGTAGGTGACGGCGGCGCGGGGCAGACGGACATTGCCCTCGGCCATGACCGGCTCATCGCCGTGGCACTTGCCGCAGGTCCGGGCGATGTTGCGCCGGTGGATGGCGGACTTGGGATCTCCGGACGCCAGGATGCGGTGATCGCCATGGCAACTGGTGCAGTCGGGGGAGTTGTTCAGTCCCTTGGCCAGGGCATAGCCGTGCAGGGAGTGCTCGTAGTCTTTCTCCACCTCTTCGTGGCACCCGCCGCAGGTGGCCCGGTTGGACCCCTTCTGCTGGTACACCTGGTGCCCGCTGTGGCATTGGTAGCAGGTGGACGAGGGGCTCTTGGATTCGCCGGCGAAGGCTTGTCCGTGCACCGAGGCGGCGATGTCTTCGGCGCGGCCGGGGTGGCAATTCTGGCAGGCGGACCGGGCCTCGGCCAGGCGGGTAACGCTGTGCGTGCTGCCATGGCAGTCGGCGCAGCCGGGCGCGGCCTCATTGCCCTGGGCCTGCGCCAGGCCGTGAGGCCCGGCGGCATGGGCGCCCGCCTCCTGTTTATGGCAATCGGCGCAGCCGCCCTGAGCATGGTGCTTTACCGGTTTCAGGCTGTGATCGCCGTGGCACTCCGTGCAGGCGTCCACGGTCCCGCCGTGAGCGCTGGTCTGCAGCATGTTGCCTACGGACTGGTGGCAGGAGGCGCAGGCCTTCTGGGCGATGGCGCCTCCGGCCAGGTCATGGGCCGGCCCATGACAGCTCTGGCAGGTGGGGCCGTTCTTCGCCCCTTTCAGCTTGCCGTGGGGACTGGATCGGTAGGCTTTCTGGATATCGCCGTGGCAGGCGCTGCAGTCGGCCGGTTTCAGGGAGGCGGCGTGGGGGTAGTCCTCCACCCCGGCCAGGTCCTGATGGCAGTCCACGCAGGCGATGCCGGCCGCGGCGTGAGTGCTGCCCTGGAACTGCTGGGGATCCACCGCGACGCTGCGGCCGGCTTCGGAAGTCAACTCCTTGTCGGCGTGGCAGCTCAGGCAGTCTCCATTCGACTGCGCCACGGCCGCCAGGGGCAGCAGCAGGCACAGCACGGCCAGGATCCAGATCCATCGTCCCGGAGGTCCAGGTTGCGGAGCCAAGATCGGTTTCCTCTCGCTGTTCGGTTAGGATGTTATTGCGGTTCGTCCGGTTCAGGATTTTCCAGGCGGGTTACCGACATTCTGATTTCATCCGGGGCGGGTAGGGCAGGGTCCGGCTCCGCAGCCTGGGGGGAAGTGGACCTCCGCAGTTCCACCTCTTTTTCCCACCAGTCGAGGGCATCCTCGCCATGGAGCAGGTTATCCAATTCTTCCTCGGGATCGGAGGGATCTATCAACAGGATCCAGCCGATGCTGTAGGGGTCTTCCATGAGGATATCCAGATCCTCGTACAGATCCTGGTTTACCTCCAGTATTTCACCAGTGACCGGTGCGGCAAAGAACTTGCGCCGGTTCTCGCCGCGGAAGAGTCCACAGACTTCATCCTGGGAGATTTCGTCCCCTTCGTTGGGCAGATCCATGCCGGTCACCCGGCCCAGATCCTGGACGAAGAGTTCGTCCACGCCGAGGCGCCAGCGGTTTTCCGCTTCGCGGCGCACCCAGACGTGCTCCCGATGAAAATACAGATCTTCAGGAAATGGCAGTTTGTTCATAATGGTGCAAGCAAGTGAAAGATTTGTTAATTGTTATACTCACACCCAACCGCGTAGTTTCATGGCTTCGGCCACTTTTGCTACGGCGGCCATGGTAGCGGCGACGCGCATGGTCACGTCGTAGCGGCGCTGCATGCCGCAAACGTCGGCGAAAGCCTGCACGATGCGGGCTTCCAGTTGCCGGTTGACGTCGTCCACCGTCCAGTAATAATTGCAGGCGTTCTGCACCTGTTCGAAGTAGCTGACGATCATCCCGCCGGCGTTGGCCAGGCAGTCGGGAATGATGAAGACGCCGTTGCGGCGCAGGATTTCGTCGGCTTCCGGGGTGGTGGGGCCGTTGGCCAGTTCGCACACGACCCGGGTCCGGATGCGGGGCGCGTTCTCTTCGCTGATGACCTGCTCCAGGGCGGCGGGATAGAGCACGTCCACGGGCAGTTCCAGCAGGTCGGTCTGGCTGATCGGCTCGCTTTCGGGGAATCCGGCCACCCGGCCGTGCTGGATCTTGTACTGCACCAGCCGCCGGGGATCAATCCCCCGGGGGTTGTAGATGCCGCCGCCGGAATCGGAGACGGCGGTCAGGAGGCCTCCGCCCAGGATTTCCGGATGCAGCAGCGCGGCGTGTTCGCCGGCCACCCCGAATCCCTGGATGGCGTAGCTTAGGGCGTCGGGCCGGGCGATGGGGATGACCTTGCACGCCTCGCGCAGCGCCGCCACGGCGCCCCGGGCGATGGCCTCGTCGCGGCCCCGGGACCCGCCCAACGGCAGCGGCTTGCCGGTCACCGCGCCGGGATGCTTCTCGCCCGCGATGGATTCGAATTCGTCCAGCATCCAGGCCATGGTCTGCGGGCCGGTGAAGACGTCGGGGGCCAGGATATCGCGGGTCAGGCCCAGGTGATGCACCAGGGTGCGCAGGTAAGCCCGCGCCAGCCGTTCCGTTTCCGCGACGGACAGGCCCTTGGGGTTGCACACCACGCCCCCCTTGGATCCGCCCAGGGGCAGATCCATGACGGCCGCCTTCCAGGTGATCCAGGCGGCCAGGGCGCGCAGGGTGTCCAAAGTTTCACTGGGATGAAAACGGACGCCCCCCCAGGCTGGGCCGCGGGCGTCGTTGTACTGCACGTGATAGCCTTTGAATAATCGCGTCGTCCCGTCATCCATGCGGACGGGGAGCTGGAAACGGAATTCGCGCAACGGTTCGCGCAGCAGGGCGTGGGTGGTTTCGTCCAGGCCCAGCTTGCGGGCGGCCAGGTCGAGCTGCCGTTGCGCCATGTTGAACAGGGATGGTTCGGACATAACTTTACCCTCGCTATAAAATGGAATCGGCCGAATCCAGGTGATCCGGCCGATTCCGTGTCAAAGATACGCGTCAGGTGCTTCCGGAAGGGTTATACCACGCCCTGCTCGATCATGGAGTCGGCCACCTTGACGAAGCCGGCGATGTTGGCACCCATGACGTAGTTGCCGGGCTGGCCGTACTCTTCGGCGGCTTTCCAGGAGGCGTCGTGGATGGCCTTCATGATGCCCTTCAGGCGGTTGTCCACCTCTTCGCGGGTCCAGGCCAGACGCAGGCTGTTCTGCGACATTTCCAGGCCGGAGGTGGCCACGCCGCCGGCGTTGGCGGCCTTGCCGGGTCCGTAGGCGAGGCCGGCGTTGACGAAGGCTTCCGCCGCGTCGGGGGTGGAGGGCATATTGGCGCCTTCCGACACGCAGATGCAGCCGTTGGACAGCAGGACCTTGGCGTCTTCGCCGTCCAGCTCATTCTGGGTGGCGCAGGGCAGGGCCACGTCGTACTTGCCGGACTTCCACAGGCCGGTGCCTTCGTAGTATTCGCACCCGTACTTCTGGGCATATTCACTGATGCGGCCGCGGCGGTTGTTCTTCAGGTCCATGACCCAGGCCAGCTTTTCGCGGTCAATGCCCTTGGGATCGAGGATGAAACCGTTGGAATCCGACAGGGTCAGCGGTTTGCCGCCCATGTCCAGGACTTTTTCCACGGCGTACTGGGCCACGTTGCCGGAACCGGAAACGGCCACCCGCTTGCCCTGCAGGTTCATGCCCTTCTTTTCCAGCATGTAGGCGGCGAAGTAGACCGTGCCGTAGCCGGTGGCTTCCGGACGGATCAGGGAGCCGCCCCACTTGGGATCCTTGCCCGTCAGCACGCCTTCAAAGCGGTTGACCAAACGCTTGTACTGCCCGAACAGGTAGCCGATTTCGCGGCCGCCCACGCCGATGTCGCCGGCCGGCACGTCGGTGTCGGCGCCGATGTGGCGGGACAGCTCGCTCATGAAGCTCTGGCAGAAGCGCATTACTTCGTTGTCCGACTTGCCCTTGGGATCGAAGTCGGACCCGCCCTTGCCTCCGCCCATGGGCAGAGTGGTCAGGGAGTTCTTGAAGATCTGCTCGAAAGCCAGGAACTTCAGCATGCCCAGGGTGACGCTGGGGTGAAAGCGGAGCCCACCCTTGTAGGGGCCGATGGCGGAATTGAATTCGATGCGGTAGCCACGGTTGACCTGGATGTCCCCCTTGTCATCGAACCAGGGAACGCGGAACATGACCACCCGTTCCGGCTCCGTGACACGCTCCAGGATGCGATGCTTCAAGTACTTGGGGTGGCGCTGGAGCACCGGCTCGATGGATTCCAGGACTTCCGTGGCCGCCTGAATGAATTCGGGCTGCGCGGGGTTCTTGGCTTTGAGCTGCTCAATGAATTCCTTAATCATGCTTCACTCCTTTGAGGTTACGATTTGCGATCTTGAAGGGGTTCATTTTTTATCGCTGTTTGAGGGGTTTTCGAAGCATGGCAAAGGTGAGCTTGCCAAACGCAATCCGAGGTGCAAAGAGCGGTGAAAAAAGTCACAAGTGAAATGTATAATAAAAGCGGAACGAAAGCAAGCGAATTCTGAAAATAATCGTTTGCCGCGATTTTGGGGAGGAATACCCCGATTGGGGAATTTTTCCCCAGTAGAGTGTCAGGAAAGGGATCAAGCAGCGGGGTTTACCCGGTGGGTGCGGGGCGAGATTCCGCGTCGGGCTGCGTCGAAGGTAAGGTTGAAGGCAGGTTCGTTCGACGCCACCGCACCCGCAATTCGCGAGGCGGGATGGTGTCATTGAGAGGCGAAGGCCCAAGCAATCTCAAAACCCGACCGTAGAGATTGCTTCGGCCCGCACCTCACTGGTCTATTCTGACATATGATGACGTTTTGCCGGGCATTGCCTCGTGCAGGTTTCGTCGCCGGCGGGCCTCGCAATGACACTGAAAAAGCCGGTTTTTACCCGGACAGACAAGAATGCCTATCTCTGCGACAGACAAGAATGTCTGTCCTACCCTCTTGTTTTCTTTAGCCTTTATACTTTATACTTTATACTTTTAACTTCACCCTTCCCCCTCAAACCCCTCCGTCCCCTCCAGCTTTTTCAGCAGTGCCTTCTGCTTGGGCGACAGCGTTTCCGGCACGGCCAGGCGGTATTCCACCAGCAGGTCGCCGCGGGAACCGTCCGGCTGGGGCAGGCCACGGCCGCGCAGTTTCAGCACGCCTTCAGGCTTGGCGCCGGGGTCCAGCTTCAGGGAGAGCATCCCGTTCAGCGACGGCACCCGCAGGGTGACCCCTTCCAGCCACTGCGTCAGGGTCAGGCGGCAGCGCCAGACCAGGTCGGCGCCGCGGCGTTGCAGGTGTGGATGATCCTTCACCTCCACCGTGACCACCACGTCGCCGGGCGGGCCGCCGGGCGCGTCTTCGTGCCCCTGCCCCCGGATGACGATCCGGGCTCCGGCTGCGATCCCTGGCGGCAGGGTCACGGTCAGGGGCGTTTCGGCCGTCAGCCGCCCCAGCCCGGCGCAGGCGGGGCAGGAGGCCGGCGCGAACGTCCCGCGGCCGCCGCACTTGCGGCAGGGCAGGTCGGCGCCGCCGGATGCGGTCAGGTCGGGAACGCGGCCCGTGCCCCGGCACGCGGGACAGGCCGACCCTTCGCCGCCGTAGCGCCCCGTGCCGCCGCAGGCCGTGCAGCACCCCTTGCGCTTGATGATCACCTTCCGGGAAGCGCCCGCAGCCGCCTCTTCCAGGGTCAGCGTCAGGCGCACGGCGACATCCCGGCCCGCCTCGGCCGCTGGAGATGATCCGTGGTTCCGGGCGGGCGGCGGATCGGGCGGGGACCAGCCCACCGAGCGCAGGTAGGCGTCGCGGCGCTGCGGGTGGTTCAGGAGCTGGTAGGCGGCGGCCACGTCCTTGAAACGCTCGGAGGCGCGGGCGTCGCCGGAGTGCCGGTCGGGATGCAGGGCTTTGGCCAGCTTGCGGTAGGCGTCGCGAATCTGCTGGTCGGAAGCGCCCCGGGGCAGGCCCAGCACGCCGTAAGGGTCCTTGGCGGTCATGCCCCCAGTATAGCGGACTTCACGCGCAAATGCAAGGAAAATTAAACCGATTTCACAGGGTTGGCGGGAGGCGAAACAACGGTTGAATGATCTGGCCTACCTGCGGAGCCCCCAGGCCGGGACCACAGGGAGGAGGGATGAAGAAATATCAAATTGCAGAATGCAAACGGCAAATATCAAATTTGCAGTTTCCCTGGCGGCAGGCTGCCGGGCTTACCGAACTTAAGCGGCAAAATCCGCACTGTGTCACCTCTGCCGTGCAAAGCCTGCTTTCCGGGGCAGGAACCGGAGAGAACGATGGCATCAAGAGCAATTTAAATGCAAGTGCCTATATTATATGGTTTAAGCTCAGCAGCGAAGATAATAATTTCACGATTGCCTGGAAATTTACCAACAAAACTCTTGGAATTGAAAACTTCCCGCGCTAAATTAAGGGCATTCTTGGAGCGAAACTCTTTAATATCAAGCGATTTAACTCTGCCTGAACGGATCAGGTCCCTCGCCCTGCGAGGCCCGTTCGCGACTTTTTCTCCTGTCCGGCCGCGCAACTTTTTTAATCCAGCCGCAAAAAGTGCTTGACAAGAAGCATAATTTTTTATATATTACTTTTTACCACAAAAGACCCTTCCACGCGGCATGACGCCATTATGATTGTCCTGGCCCGCGGCGGGAAATACCATGTGACCCAGAGCGAAAGGAGGTACATCCCCACCATCCGTTACTGATTTTGTAGCTTTCCTTGGTGCGCGAGTTCCCTCGGCTTATCTCCAGAGTACGCGTGATTGAAGTGACACCGAGCGGTTCAGCATCCCCCGGCAACGGCCTTTTCATATGAGACCGACCGCTCCTGATTGGAACACCAAAATTCAGCACAAGGAGGCGAACGATGCGAATGAGAATCGGTTTGTGCCTGGCAGGCTGCCTGGTTATGACGATGGCCGCAGCCGCCCAGGTCGCAGTAATGGGCGATGAGATCGTGCCGGCGGGCCCGGTTACCATCGCCAAGGAAGATCCCGGCTGGGGCCTGGACTACGTCGGCGTCCCGGAACAGACCGGCACCACCTGGTACGATTACCAGCACAACGGCAGCATGAGCCGCATGGTGGCCTACGGCTCGGACGGCACCGTCCACGTCTGCTGGATGAAGGGCCTTTCTTCGGGGCAGGCTGCCGACCGGCAGGTGTACTACAACAGGAAAACCGCGGCCGGCACCTGGGAGTACGGCACGACAGGATTTCAGATCAGCACCGTCGCGGGATCGGGGTACTGCACCATGGACCTGACCACGACGAATGAAGCCGTGGTAGCCTATCACGGCCCCTCGCCCAACAATATCTGCTACATCTGGCATTCGGGCACCGGACCGCACGCTCTGCCGGCCTCGCCGACAACCAACCCGGTGGTGTGGCCGCACGTGGCGGTGGATTCCCGCAACTGGATCCACGTCGTGGCCCAGACCAACCCGGTCGGCACCGTGTACTACACCCGCAGCGAAAACGGGGGCACCACCTGGCAGCCCTGGGTCCAGGTTGCGGCCCTGGGCACGGCCGCCTCGGTGTCCCAGACCGTCACCGCCGACCCGGTGTCGGGCAAGGTGGCCATCGGCTACACCAAGCCGGTCACCACTTCCAACACCCAGGCCGACGTGTACGTGGTGGAGTCCCTGAACGGGCAGACCTGGAACTTCGCCAGCCCGACGAACATCACCAGCTTCGCCACGGGCGGGCACCCCATGAGCTCCAACAGCCGGGCCTGGGACGACGTCAGTCTGCTCTATGACAACACCGGCAACCTGCACGCGGCCTACACCACCAACCAGTATCCCACCCCCAACAACGGCGGGATGATCTGGCACTGGTCGCAGGCCACCGGCCACCGCAAAGTGACGGGCACCTACACCGCCAACGCCTGGACCGCCCTGAACGCCCCCGGCGCCTGGCGGCGCGCCATTGACCGGCCCTCGCTGGGACAGAACGCCGGCGGCGACCTGTTCATCCAGTGGGGCCAGTGCACCACCCCCGGCGACGTGAGTTCCGCCACGGCCGCCTACGGCAACTGGGACGTGTACGCCACCTACAGCGCGGACAACGGCCAGAACTGGCAGTGCCCGGTCAACGTGACCGCCACCGCCACGCCGGGCGCGGTTCCGGGACAGTGCCTGTCGGAGAACTGGGCCAACCTGGCCAAGAAGGTGTCGGATAAGCTGCACATCCATTACATCAAGGACCTGGACGCCGGCGGCATCCCCCAGACCGAAGGCACCTGGACCCTGAACCCGGTGATCTACCAAGGTGTGCCGGTGGATTCGCTGGTAGTGGACCTCACTGCCACTTTGACGCCCATCGGCGGCCCGATCGTGATCCCGGCCGGCGGAGGCAGCTTTAACTTCAACGCCACCCTGTACAACGGCAGCCCGGTGACCCAGCATTTCGACGTCTGGATCATGGTGCAGTTGCCGAGCGGCACCTGGTACGGGCCGGTCCTGGGCCCCCTGAATCTGACTCTGCCCGCCGGGGCCAACATCACCCGCGAACGCATCCAAAACATCCCCGGCAGCGCTCCGGCCGGCACGTACGTGTACCGCGCCTACCTGGGCGAATACGGCTGGAATGTGTGGGATGAAAATTCCTTCACCTTCTCCAAGAGCGGGGTGGACGCGACCGGTGGCGGCGACTGGAGTTGCAGCGATTGGGACGATCTGAAAGACGGCACGGTGGAAGAAGCTCAGCCGCAGACTGCGGCGATGGCTTCCGTCAGCCCCAACCCCTTCAACCCCACGGCCATGATCAGCTATGATCTGCCCGAGGCGGCGGACGTGAAGCTGACCGTCTATAACGTGGCCGGCGCGGAAGTGGCGCAGCTGGTCAACGGCCGCCGCGACGCCGGATCCCACGTGGTGGCGTTCGACGGATCCCACCTGGCTTCCGGGGTGTACCTCTATAAGCTGCAGGCGGGGAATCTGACCTTCACCGAAAAGATGATTCTCCTGAAGTAAGATCCAGACCGGAAATAATAAGGGGCGCGATGACTCGCGCCCCTTTGCCATGTCAGCGGTACAACGTTCATCACAGGTCCGGGAAAACCTCCATCATAATGCGGTTCAGGTCGTTCAGGTGGAACGGCTTGGTCAGCAGTCCCATGGATTTCTGGAGCAGCTTCTTGCGGGATCCGGCGAAGGCGTAGCCGGAGATGAACAGGAACTTCTGGCCGGGATGGGTTTCCTGCACTCTCTCGAACACGTCGAAGCCGTCCATGCCGGGCATGGAGACGTCGCAGAGCACCAGGTCAAAAGGGCGCTCCCGCAGAAGTCTCAATGCCTCCGTGCCGGACAGGGCGGTGCAGACTTCCAGCCCGCTCAGTTCGAGATACTCCTTCAGCAGCAGACGAATGGACTCCTCATCGTCCACTACCAGCACGCGCCGGGTCAGGGTTGCCGCGGCGGTTTCCTCGATCTGCGGTTCGATCATCGGTCGGGATGCAAAATAGATTGAGAGGTGAATGGGACGCCACTCTACTCTGGACGGCGAAGCGATGGCTCAATATGGGCAGGAAAAGCGGAAAAGGCAAAACCTAATCCAGATATTTTGGGGATAGCTTGCGGCGGTTTTCGGGACGGGCAAGAGTTGCGCCCGGGCGGCCCAGATGAGCCGAGAAAAAATCGCCTTGAGGCTTGACATCTTTCCCTGGAAGAATTATATTTTTAATTCCATTGGATTTTGCTCACAAATCACTCTTCCGCCCCCCATATCAAAGGGGCGGAGAAGGTTCGCGTCTCTCCTGCCATGTCCCTATCGAACCTGAAAACCCCGTGCCGCCAGGAAGGCTGCCCCTATGCGGCGCTGGAATTGGCCGAAACCTGCTGGTTCCATCTCCCCCAACGGGAGTTGTACCGGGAGGAACTGATCCGGCGGGTGCGGGAAGGGCACGATTTCAGCGGTGCGAATTTCAGCCGCCTGGGGCTTTCCGGGGCGGACCTGTCCGGCGCCCGGCTCTCCGGGGCGGACCTGTCCGGCGCCCGGCTTTCCGGCGTCCGGCTGCGGGAGGCGGATTTATCCGGGGCGGAACTGCGCGGCGCCGACCTGCGGCTGGCCGACCTGTCCCGCCTGCAGGGCAGCGGAGCGCGTTTCGAGAGCGCCTTCCTGGCGGAAAGCCGCTTCGAGTTCGCCCAATTGGCGGACGCCAATTTCGCCCAGGCGGACCTGCGCGGCGCCCGCCTGACGGGGGCGTCGCTGTACCGCGCACGGCTGGATTTCGCCGTGCTGGAAGGCGCCGACTTCTCCACCGCCGATCTCTCCTTCGCCTTGCTGGGCGGCGCGCGGGCTTCCACCGCGCGTTTCGACCAGGCCGACCTGTCGCGCTCCAACCTGGTGGGAGCCGACCTGGAAGAGGCCTCCCTGGAGCAGGCCAACCTGTTTTATGCCCGCCTGGGCCGGACGCGGCTGCGCGGCGCCGGCATGGTCCGGGCGCGCCTGGAACGGGCCGTCCTGCGGGAAGCGGATCTGGAAGGCGCCAATCTCGCCGGGGCGGTGCTGGACAGCGCCATCCTGGAACGGGCCGTCCTGACCGGAGTGGACCTGGATAACACCCAGGGACAGCCGGCCAACCTTCGCGACGTTATCCGCCATGGTGGAGGCGCGGTATGATCCTGGAGCATTTCCTGCTGTCCGTCAACGAGACCAATTGCTACGTCCTCGGCTGCCGGGAAAGCGGCCAGGCGGCCATCATTGACCCCGGCGAATGGAACGAGCAATTGGCAGCCTTCCTGCGCGACCAGAAGCTGACGCCCCGGGTGGTCCTGCTGACGCATGGCCATACAGATCATACCGGCGGGGTTTCGGACCTGAAACGCAGCGCTTCTGCAACCGTGGCCGCCCACCCGGACAACCCCCTGGTGGAAAAACCATTGAGGCAGGGCAACGTGGTGGAAGTGGGCACTCTGAAGCTGAAAGTTGTGGAAGTCCCGGGGCACACGGAGGATTCGCTGGCTTTCGCCATCGGTTCGGAAGTGTTCGCCGGCGACGCCCTTTTCGCCGGCTCCGTCGGCGGCACTCCGGACCGGGAGGCCTTCGAACGGCTGACGCGATCCATCCGCGAGAAGCTCTTTTCTCTGGGGGATGACATGGTCATCCACCCGGGGCATGGACCCGCCACCACCGTGCTGATCGAGCGGGTGTTCAACCCCTTCCTCATGGCCTAGGGGAATTTCGGGAACCCTGGTATCACCGGCGAGGACGACCACCTATGGATCTTTCCTCATTCATGAATAAAACCACCTCCAGGTTGTTCATCAACTACGTCTGGATGGCAGGGCTGGCGACGGTGGTGGATACCCTGGTGCTGGTGTTCGCGCGCACCAGGCTGGAGCTGTACATATGGTTGTCTTCCGCCCTGGGGTATTCCTGCGGCATGGCCACCAATTTTCTCCTGAACAAGTACATCAACTTCGGCTCGCACGGGCGTTCCATATTACGGCAGGTACGCACTTTCTTCATCGTGGCGCTCATCGGCTTGGCGCTGACCGCGGGGCTGATGGAACTGTTCGTCCGGTATTTTCATCTGAGACTGTTGATCGCCAAGGCGCTGGCCGTGGGGCTGGTGATGTGCTGGAGCTTCTGGGGACATCACACCCTGACCTTCCAGGAAGGAATCCGGTCGTTCATCAATAGCCGCCTGGGGAAATCGGCCTGAAGAGGCATATCGTGCGGCAATGAAAAGCGGGACCCGCGCAGGGTCCCGCTCTTTTATTTCACCTGAGATTACCTCGTCATGGCGTTTCCGGGAGGCGGAATTGCAGTTCCTTGACCGGGTCGTAGGGGACTTCTTCCTGCATCTGGCGCTGCCCGGTTTCGCTGATGATCAGGGTGGGCCGGCGAACCATCAGGCGGGCGGTGTATTCGCCCGGATCCAGGCCCTGCAGCGGCGCTTCCCAGCCGATGAACTTCATGTCCGCCGTGCCCATGATGGAATTGGGCAATTGCACCTGGGGCCGGGTCACGTACACGTCCACGGTCTCGCCCCGCACTTGAATGGAATCGAGACTGACGCGGCGCAGCTCGTCCGCCCCGGAATTGCTCCAACCATATATCACGTACAGGCGCGGGGCCATGCCCGCCTGGGGTTCCCCGACCCAGGTGCGGACGTCGTCCGTGCCGTCCTCGACCTGGCGCAGGAACTCCGCCCACGCCGGCGATTGAGGGACGGCCACGGCCAGCACCGCGGCTTTCTTCCATTGCAGCGCCTCGGGGACGGCGCCCTGGTCCATGGATTGGGTTGGCAGCGATTGTCCTTCCGGCGGCGACCCGCCGCCCTTATGGAACATTCAGCCGCCGCAGCCGGTGCCCAGCAGGACGGCGATCAGGACGCCGGGGAGGGCGAATTTAAGGATGGGTTTCATGGTACCTCCGGTATGAATGATTGAGTGAAGATGCGAGGTTATGGCGTTGCTTTAATCAACAGGATTGCGAGCAGGTCATTAATCCGCACGCGTGAGATTCAGTCCCTCCAATGGTCCACGACCATTATTCGGGGGTAGGCAGAGGACCCAGCTATTCCCCCGCCGCCGCTTCCACCTCTCCCCCATCCACCAGGTGTTCCTGCAGGTACTCCAGAATCGAGCGAAAAACATGGACGTCCGAGGCGTCGCGCTGGAAGCCGTGATCTTCGCGGGGGTAGAGCAGCATGTCGAAGCGCTTGCCCAGGGAAATCAGCCGGTCAATCAACTGGATGGTGTCCTGGGCGTGGACGTTGTCGTCCTGCAGGCCGTGGACGATCAGCAGATCGCCCTGCAGGCCGCCGGCGAAGGTGATGGGCGAGGATTGGGCGTAGGCGGCGCTGTCCTGCTCGGGGAAGGTGAAGCGCTGGGTGGTGTACCACAGGTTGTAGTTCTTCCAGTCGTTGGGGGCAGCCACCGAACAGCCCACCAGGAACACGTCCCCGGCGCGGAACATGGCCATGTTGGTCAGGAAGCCGCCGTAAGACCAGCCCCAGATACCCACGCGGGTCGAATCCGCCCACCCCTGTTGTACGCAGTAGCGCGCGGCGCTGATGGCGTCGTCCAGGTCCTTCCCCCCGGTGTGGCGGTAGATATCCACGCGCCAATCCCGCCCGTAACCGGACGATCCCCGGTAGTCAATGTCCACCACGGCCAGGCCTTCCTGGGCCAGCAGCCGGTGGTACTTGTCATCCCAGCCCCAGGGGGCCCTATCCACGTTCTGGGCGTACCCCGCCCCGTGGATGTAGACCACCAGCGGAGCCGGCTTACGGCCGTTGCGGGGCAGCCACAGCTTGGCCGGAAAGCTCTTCCCGTCCGAAGTGGGAATTTCAATGTACTCCGGGGGAAACCAGTCGTACCGGGCGAATTCCGCCGTGGGGGAATGCGTCAGGCGGGCCAGCGGCTTTTCCGCGCGCCCCGAGGCCAGGTAGAGGTCGTACGGCCGGGTCATGTCGCCGAAGATGACCGCGGCCTTGCTCCCGCCTTCGGGGAGGGCGAAGCTGGATATCCAGCCCGGTTCGTCGCTCAGGCGGCTACGGCTCCCCGCCGGCAGGTCGAGGCGGTAGAGGTGGCGTTCGGCAGTCGATTCTTCACTGGAGGTGAAAAATACGCTGCGGCGGTCGTAGCTGGTCGTCCAGCCCTTTTCCACCTCCCAGGCGCCGGAGGTCAGTTGCCTCGGTTCGCCGCTGCCGTCCAGGGGCAGCAGGTAGAAGTGGCACCAGCCGGAAGCTTCTGAGCAGAACACCACCGATTCCCCTTCCGGCCCGAAGCGTGCCTGGGCCATGTTGTCGGGGATCCAGGCGAAATCGGCTTCGTGCCACACGGTGTCCACCTTGCCGGTGGCGGCGTCGGCCAGCAGCAGGAAGCGCTCCTGCATGGTCCGGGGCAGGACTTCCAGCAGCAGGCGCGACCCGTCGGGCGACCAGTCCAGCGACCGGATGTAATACTGCGCGGTGTCGGGCAGGTTCACCCACAGAGGCAGACCCCAGGCGGAATCGGGGTTCACGATCCCCAGCTTGATGCCGGGCAGCCGGCCTCCGGCGATTTCACGCTGCTGCTTCGTCACTTCCACCTTCTTTCCGGTGTAGTCGGGGATCAGCAGCTTGTCGAAGCCGGTGACGTCATATTGGATGAAAGCCAGTTTGCGGCTGTCGGGGGCCCAGAACACCCCTTCCAGGTAGGTGTCGTAGGCGCCGCCGCCGTTGCGCCGGTCATCGGAGCCGTCGCGCGTCAACTGCACGGTGCGGCCGGTGGCGGTTTCCCGGGCGAATATGTCTTTATCCGCGGTGTAAGCCATCCAGCGGCCGTCGCGGGAAAAGGCGGCGTGGCCTTCGCCTTCCTGCGTATGGAAGACGCGCTCGGGCCGGGCGCCGGCTTTGGCTTCCACGCGGAACAGGTCGCCGCGATAGGCGAACCACAGGGTCTTGCCGTCGCGCTGCCACACGGGGGAAGAAACGCCGTTGTCCAGATCAGTCTCGTCGAAGATCTCGTCCGGGGTGCGCTCGTCTTTGGCGCGAGCGTCGCGGGGCAGATCCTGCAGGTCACTCAGGCGGATGATCCTGCCGGAGGCTTCGGCCAGGTAGAGGTCGCGGAAGCGGTCCCCTCCCTCGTTCCAGGTGAAGGCCAGGCGCTGCCCATTGGGCGACCAGGCCAGGTTGTTGGGCGCGGTGCCGGTAACGTAAGGATGGGTGAACAGCAATTCGACGGTGAAGGGTTCGGCGGCGGAGGCAGTCAGGGCCAGCAGCGCCAGCATCAGGGGGATCAGAAGACGTCGCATGGGTCGGATTTTCCGGTGAGGGGAGGGGGTTTTGCGGGTTGTACGGGGGAGGAGGGGGAGGAGTTCCGGGGAGGGAAGGATGAAGGATGAAGGATGAAGGATGAAAAAATGGAGCGGTATTGCAGCACTGTAGGTTGGGTTAGCCCGCCAGGGCGTAACCCAACATCGGTAAAGGTTGGCTGGAGGGTACGGAGACCCGACGACGCAGTAATAAAAAAAATGAAATAATTACTTATATAAGGTAGATTTATTTTTATATTACGCATCATATCTTACATTGCAACTGCATTTCGCTTATTCCTGGATGTATTCCAAATAAACACTTACGTAAAATCCATGAGAAAAGCGATCACACCCTGGCTGACGGCGATTATGGCTGTTGCCATCATTTGGGTGTTCTGTGGCTGTGCCGCCATATTTCAAGGCACCAATGACAGTCTTGATTTGCGATCTGAACCATCCGGGGCTGAAGTTTACGTGAACGGCAACTTGATGGGAACTACACCCGTCAAGCTGGAATTGAAGTCTAAAGAGACCTGCTGCATCGAGTTCAAGAAAGCGGGATACCAGACCCAAACACACAACATTGGAAATCATGTCGGCGCAGGGTGGATTGTCTTGGATGTTTTGGGCGGATTGGTGCCAGTGATTGTGGATGCTGCCACCGGTTCGTGGTACTCTTTCAATGAAGAGACCGTCAATGCTGTACTGCAGGAACAGCAGGGCGCGCAGAAGTAATAAATGGCAGAATTGAATACCTCCAGGATATATCAAAGGCGCATCGGCATGACCGGTGCGCCTGCTTTTTTTCTAAAGCTTATCTTCCACTGCAAATCGTATCCGTAAACCGCAAGTACTAATAGCACAGCGGACTGCACGGCGGATCTGGAGACGAGACCAGGATCGGATTAACAGCCCCGCCGCTTCGTCCGCCCTACGACGAGCCCCCAACCCTCACCCACCACACCCTATACCTCTTTTTCTTTGCGTTCTTTGCGCCTTTGCGGTGAATAAAATTCGAAGGGCGCACCCCTTAAGGGCGCGCCCAATCATCGCCCGGAGTGATAGCTGATCCCCCACCAGACCCCCACTTCAGCCGTCTCTGCCGGTTCTTACGCCCTGTTCATTTCGCGCCGCACAGGCGATCAGAGTGACTGCGTCACTTCAGCAGTACCATCTTCCTCACCGCCGAGAAATCCCCCGGCCCCAAGACCGCCTTCGTTCCTTCGATCCGGGCCAGGTACACCCCCGAAGCCAGCCCCGTGCCATCGAACGTCACTTCGTACACGCCCGCGTCCCGCCATCCATTCACCAGCACTGCCACCTCGCGGCCGGCCGTATCGTAGATCCGGAGAGTGACGTAGCCGGAAGCCGGGAGCCGATAGCCGATAGCCGTCGTGGGATTGAAGGGATTGGGGAAGGCGAATAGAGCGAACGTCTCGGGTACGGCCATGACGGAGCCTGGCCCTCCGAGCTCCCCGGGGAAGGGGTCGCCGGTGCAGGCCCAGCCCTCCGCGGTCTTCGGGCCGGAGCCGTCCGCGGCCGATTTCATGAAGGTGAAGCTGTCGTAATCCCACAGGGTGTCGGGGTAGGCGCCCACCCGCCCCTCGTAGATGTAGTTCCCCGCCGGGGCCACGGCCGGGACGTTCTGCACCCGGAGCCGGGAAATGTCGGCGCCGCCCGGCAGGGTCAGGTTCAGCGGCCCCAGGACCGGGCCGTACCAGCCGCCGGCCGGCAGGTGGACCATGATCCAGGCGTCGAAGGTCACGGCCACGGTTTCAAGGTTGACAAGCGCCCCGGTGAAGTTGAAGCTGCCGCCGCCCGCGGGGATGGTGATGGGCGGGTTCTCCGGCGTCAGCGTGAGGCTCACGTCGGGGAAGGGGGATCCCCCGCCCCCGAGAGCGTCGCCGCGGGAATAGTGGATCTGGTAGTAGGAGGTGTTGGTCACCTCGTTCCAGGTCACGTGCAGGGTGTCGTCCAGCCCGGCTGCGACGAAGGGGCGGTAGGCGGGGTGGCCGTCGGGGAAGCTGATGATCTCGTCCTGGGTCTGCCCCGACCAGGTCTGGCCGCCGTCGGTGGACACGGAGACGTGAATCTCATTGTTGCCGGTGGTGTCATCCTCGTCCCACACGCAGATGACGTTCCCCTGGTGGTCGGCGCCCAGGTTGGGGTTGTTGACGCTGGGGTCGTCCGGGGCGCGGTAGCTGATGGCCTGTTCCCCGGCCAGTCCCGACCAGGTCAGGCCGCCGTCGGCGCTGCGGGAATGGTAAACCTCGTAGTGGAAAGGCGAAGCCAGATCCTGGGTCCCCTTCCAGGTGACGTGCACCACGTTGTTGGCGTCCACCGCCACGCGGCAGTCAATGATGGCGCGGAAAGGCACGGTCACGGGGTGGTCGGCGGTCTGCCCCGACCAGGTCAAGCCCCCGTTGGTGGACACGGAGACGCAGACTTCCGCGTGCGTGGTGACCGAGTCGTCCGCCTCTTTCCAGACTGCGTAAAGAGCGTTGTCCGGCCCCACCGCCAGGTTGCCGTAGAGCACGCCGGCGCCGTCGGGGAAGCTGATGATCGTCTCGGCGGCCTGCGAACTCCAGGTCAACCCGCCGTCGGTGGACCGGGAGTAGTGGATTTCGTCCAGGCCCGACGGTGCGTCCTGGCGCCAGATGACGTGCAGCACGTCGTTGCCGTCGGCCACGATGCACGGCTCATAGGCTTCGGCTCCGCCCGGCAGGCTCAAGGTGTGGTCGCCCGTCTGGCCGGTCCAGGTGTTGCCCCCGTTGAGGGAGACGGAATAGTGGATTTCACGGATGGTGGGGTCCTTCTCGGCCCAGACCACGTACAGGTAATCGAGCGAATTGACAGCGATCCCCGGGCCGTTTTCCGCGGTGATATCGTCGGGGAAGCTGATTATGAGGTCCTGATTCTGGGCCGACCAGGTGTAGCCGTTGTCGGCCGAGCGGGAATAGTGGATTTCCTGGACCGCGGGCAGATTGCTCACCCGCTCGTTCCACACCGCGTGGATGACGCCGTCGCCGTCCACCGCCAGGCGGGTGTACCAGCCCATGAAGTTGTCGTCCAGGCTGATGATCTGATCCTGCACCGTGCCGGACCAGAAGGCGCCGGCGACGGCCGTGATCAATACCACGAGCACCAGGGAAAAACCGTAACGCATCGCTCACTCCTTTCGAAGGCGTATAAGGTATCTTTCTTCAGTAGCCTTTAATATAACCTCATTTTGCCGCCATTTCAAGAGCGGGAAGGAAAATCGGCGATTTCTTTGCCGATTGCCATTGCCCCCCCCCAAATCCGTCCGCCGATCCGTCAGCTGACGGACAAGCGGGAGTGGGCTGCAGCTTATATAAGAAAGCCCCACGAATGGGGCTCTGGAAGGAGGCATGATGAGTTATGGATGTAAGCCGTTGTTTTATCCATCATTCATAATTTATTTCAAGTGCACGACCTTCTGCTGCACCGACCACTTCCCCGCCTGCACCCGGGCCAGGTAGATCCCGGAGGCCAGGCCGTCGGGGAACCAGGCCGGGTTGTTGAGCGCGGTGCCGGTAACGTAAGGATGGGTGAACAGCAATTCGACGGTGAAGGGTTCGGCGGCGGAGGCGGCCAAGGCCAATGCCGCCAGCATCAGGGGGATCAAAAGACGTCGCATGGGTCGAATTTTCCGGTGCGGGAGGAAGGGGTTTGCGGGTTGTACGGGGAGGAGGGGGAGGGGTTCCGGGGAGGGAAGGATGAAGGATGAAGGATGAGGGATGAAAAAAATGGAGGGGCATTGCAGGCATTGTAGGTTGGGTTAGCCCGCCAAGGTGTAACCCAAAATATCGGATCCCATATCCAGGCATGTTGGGTTACGCTTCGCTAACCCAACCTACAATACTACCGAGGCAAACGACAAGGGCCACGACGAAGCGCGGTCCTCCGAATTCATCACCCGGGCGGGGACAAGCCGGCCCCTACGCGTCCCCCCACCCCCTGCCCCCCAAAGGAAAGGCGCCACCCCATCCCGGGGCGCGCCCTTCCGTGTGCCCCGGAGGAAGCATGGGGCGTTTATTTGGATTGTTGGGTTACGATTCGCTAACCCAGCCTACATAATCTCTACACATTCTCCAAATTACATATTCTCCCAACCCTAACCCAATTCCCTTCTCTGCGTTCCTTGCGTCTTTGCGGTGAATTTAAAATTCCATCCCCGTCAGCTCCGCCGCGCGCTCGTCGCTGTAGCCCAGCGCCCGGAAGTCCAGGATCCCGCCTTCCGCGGTGTGGCATTCGGCGCAGGCCCGGCCTTCCTTCTGGATGCCGTGGTTGACCATCAGGTTGCCTTCGTTGCGCATGGGGGAGGGGGCGATCCTCTCCATATTTAAGTCCATGTTCCAGCCGTCAATCCCCATGTAGGCCATGAAGCGGTCCATCAGGTAGTACTTGAACATGGGCCCGTACATCATCTTCATGATGGGCCGGTTCACCGCCGCTTCGACCGCCTTGACGGGGTCGCCGGTGGTGTAGTAGGTGTGGTAGTCCACCGGCAGGATCATGCCGCCCCACGGCCCCTGGTTGTTCAGGTCCTCGAACATCACCGCCTGGAAGCGCTTGAAGGGGGTGATCCTGCTGGTTCCCTGCCGTGCGAGGGGCCGGAACAGGCGCTCGTATTCGCCCCGGTAGTCGTAGCTCTTCTGCCCTTCCCACAGCGGGTTGCCGGCCAGGTCCAGGGCGGTATACTGCGCGTCCGGGTCGGGGTGGTCGCCCAAGGCGTTGGCCATGAAGGTGCCGGAACCGTTGAACCACTTGTACACCAGCCCGGGGCCGGGCTGTCCGGTGTAGGCGCTGTCGGCCGGGCCCCACACGCCGGCGTGTTCGTGGAATTCCGGCTTGGACCAGTCGCGGAACACCAGGTTGTCGGGGAACAGCTCGTGCAGGTGGCAGGTTTCGCAGGCGACGCGTTCGGTGTGCTGGTTGGTGAAATCGGCGTATTCCCCGGCCTGGTGCGGCGCGTCGCCGTGGCAGTTGGCGCAGGACACTTCCACTCCGGGCAGGTCGTTGGCCACCAAATCAGTCCCGGCCGTCCCCCGGGCGATCTTGTGGCCCTGGGTGACGTGGCAGTCAAGGCATTCCATCCCCGCGGCGGCGTGGACGTCCCAATCGGCACCGAAGGGGGTGCCGCGCTTGGCTCCGGCGTGCATGATGCGGGGGTGCTGCCGCCCGCGTTCCAGGGCCGCTTCGCTGCCGGGGTAGGTGTCCCCGCCCAAATTGTGCTGATGGCAGCGCAGGCAAGTCTCGTCGGTGGGCCGGGTGACGGACACCGCTGCGACCAGCCGCCGGTCATGATCCCAGCGGGTGCGGCCGTCGGAGTCTCGGACTACCTGGCGGGCGTTCATGTCGTATTCGGCGGCGTGGCAGATCAAGCAATCGGTGGCTTCCCATTCTTCGTCGGTGGCGCGGTAGCCGGGCATCATGGCCGAAGACACCGGCCCGTACTGCCCCACGATGTGGCACTGGCCGCAGCCTTCCGACAGGGTGTCGCCGTGGGCTGTGGGTACCTGCACCGCCCAGCCGGTCCAGGTGAAGGTCCCGGTGATGCCGCAGGCGCGATCCATCTTGCCCAGGGGGAAACCGTCCACCTTCTCGCCGTTGTAGCCATACGTGGAAAACCCGGTGGTCGGAGCGAAGGTGAAGTGCACCGAATGGGTCAGGTCGTCGCGCAGCTTGACCTCCCTGGGCTTGCCGTTTTCGTCCGGCACGGTGATGGTTTCGTGGCACTGCAGGCAGGTGTTGGGGCCTTCATAGCCCCGGATGCCGGCCTGGCGAAAGCGGTCAATGTGGCGGAAGCGGGAATTCGCTTCGGTGGAGGCCAGGGCCAGTTTCGCCGGGGTCAGGGTGGTATCCCCCGCCCGGTCGGCGGCGATCAGGCCGCGGGCCATCTCTTCGAACTGGGCGTCGGTAACGGTTTCGACCGGGTAGGCGATGTCCCCCGGGCGCAGCTCGAAGGGGAGCATGCGGTAGACCAGGTAGGGCCACTGCCACAGCGCCAGGGAGGCCAGGGCCAGTACGGCCAATACAGAAATCAACAGGATTTTGCGAGCCATCGGTCACTCATGTATGTAGAAAGGATTGCAACTCTTTTCACATAATTAGATGCAGACGGGGGGAAAAGGATTCGCCGTGGATAAAATAAATCAGCCCCGCGGATGACGCCGCGGGGCTGATGGTATATTTGCAGGGCTCCGGTGAACCGTTATTTCTTCACGTCGCCTTTCGGCAGATAGCCTTCTTTTTCCCCCGGGAGCTTGACTTTGTACCAGTCGCCGTCTTGGCCCAGTACGGTCAACTCGATGCCTCCGGGGATTTTGGTCAATTCGGGACTGGTAGCATCCGCCAACTGGTAGACGGAAATGCGTTCGCTGCTCTTGCCCTTGACTTTGATCTTCTCCGCCATGGCTTGATCAATAGCCTTCTGGTCGGTATTCCAGGTGTACTCTTCCACCGGAACACCAATGCTGGCCAAGTTGGTGGCATAAGTCAAACCTTTTTCATTCCGTCCCAGAGCCCTCTGGTAATCCTTCTCTTCGGATTTCATCATCAAGGCGCCCTCGTACATTTCCTTGGCCTTGTAATAATTACCGACGGCTTCATGGAGCAGCCCTAAGTTGTAAAGGATCTCCGGGTTATACTGGTCCTGCTGATAGAGAGAATAGTAAATCAGATAGGCTTTGTCCAATTGGCCTTGTTCGGCCCACTTAGCGGCATCTTCGGCCTTGTTGGAAAATTCCTTGGCCTTGACTTTGGCGAATTCGTATTCCACAAGTTCGAAATGCGGAGCCAGGTAGTTGGCGACCTCCACGCAGGCATCGCCGATACACGCTCCCAGCATGTTTTCCGGAGAAGGCAGTTCGCCAGCCTCATCCGCATCTTTCTTCTTGCTCATCTGTCGGGCGGCTTCCTTGCTGCCCAAGATCTGCGCCGTACTCACGCTCACTACCCGGAGCTTGACCTGTGCGGTCACCTCGCGAATGACCACGTTCACCTTGACGGTGTAACTTCCCCCGCCCTGTTCTTTAGGCCGGGTGTAGGTCCGCTCTTCAGTGGATCGCTTGTCATGGTGCGTTGTCACCACACTGCCGCTGACAATGGCATCCACTCCCAGCAACCCGCCGATGGTGACCGCCTGGGCGTCGTTCACCAGCCCGGTGCCTTCCATATGTTGCTCCTGCATGATCTGCTCCAGGCGGTTGCGTTCCACCACGTCGAATACTTTCGTGGTGGCCCATCTTTGATGGGTGCAGCCTTCCCGCGCGTTTGAGAACAGTCCACCTTGAATGTCGCCGATACCGCGCTTGTCATTCAGTAGGTGTGAAACCAACGCGTCCGTGGCCGCGCTGCCGCCATCTCCTTCAAAATTCAGGACAGCGATGCGCTTGACGTTGGGGAAGACCTGATCCGGCGGCTGCAGGGTAAAGCACTTGAGCTTCTTATAGGCAAAGCCCGGTTGTGCGATGGCCAGAACCAGTAGAACCATTAATGCAGAAATCAAAATTCGGCGCATGTTCATTCTCCTTGGTTATGGGGATGGCTATATGGTGTCACAGACGATTAATGTCGGTCCAATTCAGAATGCTATTTGCTGAGTAAAACAATCTTGTTTTGCGTAACGTTGACCACCGTAACCGGGTAGACGGTATTGCCGGCGAGAGCGCGGGCCAGTTCGTTGGCGGTGCCTTCAAAGCCGATTTCCATCTCAGCCACATTGCCTTCAAAGGGTCGCGGGGAGACGGTTTTCACTCCAGGGACGTGGGCCTTCAACCAAACTTCTATATCAGTGGCTCGCATGAAGTCGACATTGTTAATCTGCAGGGATATGGGTTTGAAGTTGGCCGCCTCCCCTCCCCATTTGCGGATGAGGTGAGCGATGATCTGCTGCGCGGCTTTCTCCGCAGCGGCCTCGAAAGCAGCCCGGGCTGCCGCCTCGGGGGAAGGCTGTGCCTTTGTGGAAGAGACGTGCACCACACCCAGTAGCTCGCCGTTATCTACGCGGATCACCTTCACGTTCAGATCCCCCCGTATGGAGGCCATGCCGTAAGCGTTGCTGTTTTGGACTGCGCTGGCCTTTCCCGCCACCACACACTCCGCCTTGAACATGCGGCCCAAGTTCTGAGCGGCTTCGGCATTGCCCTGCTGGGCCAGGCGCGTCATGTCATTGTGCCGTATGGCGGCCAGTTGTTCGCGGTCCACCAGGTTGAAGTTGCGATCGAAGAAGGCTTGCATGAGCATGGTTTCGACCAACCCAGAATTCCGGTCAAACCAACTGAATTCGATCTGCTCATTGACCAGAAACATGATGCGGGGGCGGCCCATCACCTGAATTAAGATGTCAATGGCCGCCTGATCATTCAGGATTTCATCCAACATGGCAGTGACTGCGGCCTCAATGGTGACCTCCCACCCTCCGTCCACTGTCTGCGCTTCACTGATTACTTTATAGGCTTTGACAAAGCCCTCGGCGCGGGTAATGATATTGTCGGAAAGCAGGGTGAAATTGGATGCCACCGTACGGGCTGAGAGAAAGACTCCCAAACCCTGCTCGATGGCATTGCGCTTGGCGTCATCCAAGGCCGCCGAATGGTCTATTCCTACGCCCTTGGCGGTCAGCACCTGAGTGGTTTGCGCGGTGACCATGACCAAAGGGAGAATCATGACCAGGAGAGCGCAACGGGAGACCGGCATCATGTTTGTGACCTCATGATTGATGGTGGTGAATCGTCTCAACCAATGCCTGCCGCGGTCTGGCGTCAGCTTTCTTCAACCAATATTCAAAAGCGCCACGACTATTTTGCATCCATAGCTGAAATATTCTTGGATTTTTACTGCATCCGGCGATCTGCAATCGATTCCTGCCTCGGTAAATTAATGCTGGTTTTTAATATTCTTTTATTATTGTAATGCCCTTTTCAGCGACCCCCTGGAGGGGCTTTCTATTAAAATCTTGAAAATCACCAAGTAAAAAAATTTACGCCACAGAAAAAACTCTAAATTTCCCGAAATTTCCCTTGACAGATACGGGGAAATTTAGTATAATAGACATCAACCCATATTTTGGTGAAAATGGGGTAATTTGCCCACACCCAGAATCTCATGGGAAACAAGTCCAACCCCTTCCCCAATTCCTTCATCGGCGAGTTCCGCTACACGGTGGACAACCGTGGGCGGACCAACTTCCCGGCGCCCTTCCGCCATGCCCTGTCGGAAGCGGCCAAGGACCGCCTGGTGATCGCCCGGGGGCTGGACGACTGCCTGCTGGTGTTTCCCCGGGACGTGTGGGAAAAGCACGAAATCGAATTCAACTACACGCCGTATTCGCAGAAAAACCTGCGGCTGATCCAGCGGCACCTGTATTACGGGGCGCGAGAGACCGGGTTCGACGGGCAGGGCCGCATCACCATCCCGGAACGCCTCCAGCAGTACGCCAAAATCGGCGCCGAGGCCTTGATCGTGGGGGCCGGCGACCGGGTGGAAATCTGGAATCCGGACGTGTACGAGAAATACATTGGCGAAAGCACGGAATCGGTGGAAACGATCCTGGAAGAATACCTGACCCGCCTGCCGGGCCGTCCCGCTCACCTGCCGGACAGCCTGACCGGGAACGGCAGGGAACGCACCACGGATTAACCCCGGACTCTATTAGCAGCATGATCTCTTCTGTAACCAGCAGCCGGCATATACCGGTCATGGCCGAGGAAGTCCTGGAATTCCTGGGGCAGACGGCCGAAAATTGCCCCCCCTTCGGGGGCTTGATGGTGGACGGCACGGTAGGCGGCGGCGGTCACGCCCGGCGCCTCCTGGAACGGTTGGGGCCCCAGGGTCAACTGGCCGGTTTCGACCGCGATCCTTCCGCCCTGGACAAGGCCCGCGCTGCCCTGGGCGACGATCCCCGGGTCCGGCTCATCCACGGCAGCTACTCCGAAGCCCTGGATCACCTGCCGCCGGAATCGGCCTGCGGCGTCCTCCTGGACCTGGGCCTGTCCACTGACCAACTGGATCCGGAGCGGGGGTTTTCCTACAGCCACGACGCCCCCCTGGACATGCGCTTCGATCCGACCCTGGACCTGTCGGCTTTTGATATCGTGAACCATTACCCGGTCGCCCGCCTGCGGGAGATCGTCTTTCAGTATGGGGAGGAGCCCCTGGCGCCGCGCATCGCCCGGGGCATAGTAAACGCCCGGATGGCCGGCCCGCTGAAGACCACGGGGGAACTTGCCCAGGTGGTCCGGGCCGCGGTCCCGGAACGGTTCGCCATCAAGGCCCTGGCGCGGGTATTTCAAGCCCTGCGCCTGGAGGTGAACGAGGAGATCGGTCACCTGGAACAGGGCCTGGAGGCGTGCTGGAGCCTATTGAAGACGGGGGGGGTATTTTGTGCCATCAGCTATCATTCGATAGAAGACCGGCGGCTGAAGCGATTCTTCGCTGGCAAAGCCAAAGGCTGCATCTGCCCACCTCGACTGCCCGTCTGTGTCTGCGGCAAAAAGCCCTCTGCCAAACAGTTGACCTCTTCGCCCCTCAGGCCGACGCCCAAAGAGATTCGCCTAAATCCCTCATCGCGCAGCGCCAAACTCCGCGCCGTCCGCAAAATCGGACGTGATTAATCCTTTTCCGGCCTCCGGGCCGGACCGTACCGGAAACCCGCGAATCCATCTATTCCACACCGGCCATGCTGATACTTAATCCTCGCAACTCCGCCTCCCGGCGCGGGAAATTCCTGCGGAACCGCAACCGCACGATGCGTCCCGCCGGCCCGTACCGCCCCTCGCGCCTGCCCACGCCCAGCCGCCATCGCCGCTTGGGCGGCTTCTTCCTGATCCTGGCCCTGATGGTGCTGGGTTTCAGCCTGGCGCACATCTGGAAGGCCCATGAGGTCTCCCGGCTGTGCACCCGGATGGACGCCCTGCGCACGGACCAGCAGGAATTGGCCAAAAAGCTGAAGACCCAACAGCTCATCCTGCAGGAGCTGTCCACCTATTCCAAGATCGAACCCCTGGCCCGGGAACGTCTGGGCATGCTGCCTTCGCCGGAGCCGCCCGTGGTCCTCGCGCCGCTGGAAGAACGGCGCCCCGCCACGGCCCTGGCGGCCAGGGAAAACCATCCCGGGCAGGAGGGCAAATGAGACGTTGGAAACGGCCCGAACAGGCCGGCGCCACGGTACGGGTGTGGAGATTGCGGCTGCTGGCCGGCGCCACCTTTCTGCTCTTCCTCCTGTTCGGCGTACGGTTGTTCTATCTGCAGATCATCCATGGCGAGCGGTACGCCCAGGCAGCCCGCAAGCAGCACGTCCAGAAGGTCTCCCTGGCCTCGCAGCGAGGGCGCATCGTGGACCGCAGCGGGCAGGAATTGGCGGTGGATCTGCCCCAGTACTACACCGTGGGCGTGTATCCCTCCAAAATGACGCCGTCGGAAGCCAACCACCTGTGCCAGCGCCTGGCCGACTTCACCGGGCGTCCGGCGTCCCACTACCTGCGGCGTATGCAGTCGCGCACCGGCTTCCGCTACCTGGAATGGCGCCTGTCCGAAGAGTACGCCGATGAGCTGAAAGCCCTGGGCCTGCAGGGGGTGGTCCTGGAACGGACCTCAGGGCGCTTCTACCCCTACGACCGCGTCACCTCGCAACTCCTGGGCTACACCGACATCGAGGGGCACGGGATCTCCGGACTGGAAATCTACTGTGATTCCGTGCTGCAGGGGGCCAAGGGGTGGGAAACGCGCCAGCGGGACGGATCGGGCATCAGCTTCTGGGACCCCCTGGGCGGCTTCACCGCGCCCCAGGATGGCGGCACGGTGCGCACCTCCATTGACATCATCGCCCAGGAGATGCTGTGCCAGGAACTGGATTCCGCCCTGGCCTCCACCCAGGCGGCCTGGGTGGCCGGCCTGCTGGTGGACCCGCGCACGGGTGAAATCATCGCCATGGCCAGCCTGCCGGATTACGACCCCCGCCGCCCCGACGCGGGAGACAAGACCAACCACAAGATGCGGCCGCTGACGGAACTGATGGAGCCCGGTTCCATCTTCAAGATCGTGGCCGCCGCCGCCGCCCTGGACCAGGGCCTGGCCCGGCCCACGGACATATACGACTGCGAAGCCGGGGCCTGGCGCATCGGCTCCCGCGTCCTGCACGACTCCCATCCCTATGGGTTGCTCTCGCTGGAAGACGTGGTAGTGCATTCCAGCAACATCGGCACGGCCAAGATCGCCGACCAGATCGGCCCCCGGGAGCTGTACCGCTACATCGTGCGCTTCGGCTTTGGCACCACCACGGGCATCGAGTTCCCCGGGGAAGGGTCCGGCTTGCTGCGCCCCTGGGATACCTGGAAGGACATCGGCCGCGCCAACATCGCCATCGGCCAGGGCATCTCCGTCACCATGCTGCAGATGGCCATGTCCTACGCCGCCATCGCCAACGACGGCATCCTGATGGAACCGCGCCTGATCCTGGACTGGACCGACGCCGGCGGCCAGCACCACGCCAACCCGCCGCGGGAAGTGCGCCGGGTGATGGAACCGGAAACCGCCCGCCTCATGCAGCAGATCCTGGCCCAGGTGGTCAAGCGGGGCACCGGCCGGGCCGCGGCCCTGGATACGGTCACCGCCATCGCCGGCAAGACCGGCACGGCGCAGTTGCCCAACCTGGAAACGGGCGGGTACTATCACAACCGTTACATGGCCTCCTTCATCGGCTTCCTCCCCGCGCACCATGCCGACCGGGTGCTGATCGTCACGGTCTGCGATCCCAAGGGGGCCTATTACGGCGCCCAGGTGGCCGCACCGGTGTTCCGCCGGGTGCTGACGCGCCTGCAGCCGGCCGATGCCGTGCGCCGCTCCTGGGAAGCCGAGCCGGCCGACCTGGTGGAGATCCCGGCCTGTTTCGAGGCGGCTGATTCCGCCGCCGGGGAGGCGGACGCTCCCGCCCTGGCGGCCTCCGGCCTCTCCCTGTCCAATATTTCCCGGACGCCTCCCGCGGCCAAGCCCGACGCCAATCCCCACCGGGTCCCGGATCTGACCGGCCTGACCCTGCGCGAAGCGGTGCGACGGTTGACGGCGCGCGGCATCCGGGCCAGCTTCTCCGGCAGCGGGCTGGTGATATCCCAGTCCCTGACGCCCGGCGAGCCGGTTGTCAAGAACAGTTCCTGCATCATCATAGCCAGCAGCGAGATCCCGGTTGATTCTGTCGCAACTGGCGGCCCGGATACCCCAAGGCCGCCTCAATCCCGGAAATCCGGACGATCCTGACATCTCCCGCGTGGAGTACGATTCCCGCCGCGTGAGACCGGGGACCCTGTTCGCGGCCATCCCCGGAGCCCACGCCGACGGCCACCGCTTCCTGGGCGAGGCCTTCTCCCGGGGCGCGGCCGCCGCGGCGGTAACGCACATCCCCCCGGGATTCGAAGGCCATCCCCTGGTTATCGTGCCGGACGCCCGCCGGGCGCTGGCCCTGTTCGCGGGGGAACTGGCCGGTCACCCCGACCGCGACCTGGACCTGGTGGGGGTCACCGGGACCAACGGCAAAACCACCACGGCCTACCTGCTGGAAGCGGTGCTGAACCAGGCGGGACGGCCCGCGGGGTTGATCTCCACCGTGGAAACGCGCCTCCGCGATCAGCGGCAGCCAGCCGAACGCACCACCCCGGAAGCGCCGGAGATTTACCGGCTGCTCTCCCACATGCGGGCCGCAGGGTGCCGCGCAGTGGTCATGGAGGTATCATCCCACGCCCTGGAGCTGCAGCGGGTGTGGGGCCTGCGCTTCGCCGCGGCGGTTTTCACCAACCTGACCCAGGACCACCTGGATTTCCACGGCGACATGGAAACCTACTTTCAGGCCAAGGCGCGGCTGTTCCAGGAGTACACCCGGGGGGAGGCCGTCATCAACCTGGACGATCCCTATGGCCGGCGGCTGGCTGACCTGGCGCCGGGCCGGGTCGTCACCTACGGCTTGCAGTCGGGCGCGGACGTCACCGCCTCGGACGTGATCCTGTCGCCGGAAGGCCTGCGCCTGACGGTGCGCCTGCCGGTCGGGGACCTGGACCTCGTTTCGCCCCTGGTAGGCCGGTTCAACGCCTACAATCTGCTGTGCGGCCTGGCCGCGAGTTTCTCGCTGGGGATCCCCCCGGAAGTCTTCGCGGCTGCGGCGCGGGACTTCCGGGGTGCCCCGGGGCGCATGGAGCGCTTCGACCTGGGGGGACGCTGGGCCTACGTGGACTACGCCCACACCCCCGACGCCCTGGAGAAGGCCCTGGCGGAACTGAAACGGGTGACTCCGGGGCCGGTGCACGCGCTATTCGGGGCGGGCGGCAACCGCGACCGGGCCAAGCGGCCGCTGATGGGCCGGGCCGCCGAGCGGATCGCCGACCGGATATACATCACCACCGACAACCCCCGCGACGAGGAGCCGGAAGCCATCGCCCGCGACGTTCTGGGCGGTCTGGACCGGCCGCAGAGCGCCGTCACCATCCTGGACCGCCGGGAAGCCATCCGCACGGCCCTGGAAGAGCTGCCCGCCGGCGGAGTGCTGCTGATCGCCGGCAAGGGGCACGAGGATTACCAGGAAATTCGCTGGGTGAAGCACCCCTTCGACGACCGGGAAGAGGTCCGGAAATATCTGGAACATGATACTTCACTTTGAACATATCCCCGTGCTGATCCGCGCCCGCCTGATCCCTGAAACCCTCTCCGGACCCCTGGGGCCGTCCATCATGGACAGCCGCCGGATCCAGCCGGGAGGGCTGTTCTGGGCGCTGGCGGGAGACCAGGCCGACGGCCACGCCTACGTGAGCGACGCCTTCGCCCGGGGGGCGGGGGCTGCGGTGGTGCGGGAAACCTGGCACCGGGAACACGGCGCGGCCTTCCCCGGCCGGGCCTTCGTGGTGGTGGATGACCCCCTGGCGGCCCTGCAGGACCTGGCCCAAGCGCACCGCCGCCGTTTCACCGGCCCGGTCATCGCCTTGACGGGATCCAACGGCAAGACTTCCACCAAGGAACTGCTGGCCGCGGCCCTGGGGTCGCGCCACAAGCTGCTGAAATCGGCAGGCAACTTCAACAACCACATCGGCGTGCCGTTGACCCTGCTGGACTTACGCCCGGATCACGCCATGGCGCTGATCGAGATGGGCACCAATCATCCCGGCGAAATCGCCCTGCTGTGCCGCCTGGCCCAACCCACCGCCGGCCTGGTCACCAATGTCGGTCCGGCCCACCTGGAAGGCCTGGGCGACGTAGAGGGCGTAGCCCGGGAGAAGGGGGCGTTGCCTGCTTCCCTGCCGCCGGACGGCGCCGTCTTCGTCAACCTGGACGACCCCCGCGTCCGGGCCATGGCCTCGCCGGCAGGGACGCGCCTGGGCTACGGCTTCTCTCCCGCTCTTCGGGACGGCGGTTGCGACCGGATCTACCGGGGGGAGAACCTGCGACTGACGCCCCGGGGACGGGCGGCCTTCACGGTGGACGGCATGGACTTCACCCTGGCCTGGCCGGGCCTCCACCAGGCGGCCAACGCCCTGGCCGCCGCCGCCGTGGCGGACCATTTCGGTGTCCCTTTGGCCGCCACCGCGCAGATCTTCGCGGCCCTGCCCCCCCTCCCGGGGCGGCTGCAGGTGCTCGAGGCCGGCGGCCGGACCATCCTGGACGACACGTACAACGCCAATCCTGCGTCCACCGCCGCGGCCCTTGACTTCCTGATCTCCCTGCCGGTTCCGGGCCGGCGCTACGCCGTGCTGGGGGACAACCTGGAACTGGGCGCGGCGTCACAGTCCGAGCACCGCGGCCTGGGCCGCAAGCTCACGCAGAGCGCTCTGGACGGCGTCTTCCTGGTCGGCCGGGAAATGGGCTTCGCCGCGGAGGAGATCGCCAGGGCCGGAGGCCGCGCGACGCATTTCGGGCCGGAAGCGCCGGTCGCCGATATCGTCGCCGCCGTGGCCCGGGCAGTGCGGCCGGGAGACGCGGTGCTGATCAAGGCCTCGCGCGGCATGGGGCTGGACCGGGTGGCCCGGGGATTGGCTGCCGGTACGGAGACTTCGGATATCCACCGATCATAAACGGATTATCATGCTTTATCACCTGCTGTACCCGCTGCACGAGTACATTTCCTGGCTGAACCTGGTCCGGTACATCACCTTCCGGTCGGCCATGGCGGCGCTGACAGCTCTGTTGATCAGCTTCATCGTGGGGCCGCGGATCATCGCCTACCTGCGGCGCAAACAGGTCCAGGAGACCATCCGCACCGACGGCCCGCAGACGCACCAGGTCAAGGCCGGCACGCCCACCATGGGGGGGCTGATCATCCTCTGCGCGGTGATCGTGCCCACCCTGCTCTGGGCCCGGCTGGACAACATCAACACCGGCCTGATCCTCCTGGCCACCGCCTGGATGGGTCTGGTGGGCTTCTACGATGACTACCTGAAGGTCATGAAGAAGAAGAAGAAGGGGCTGGTGGCGCGCTACAAGATGGCCGGGCAGATCGGCCTGGGGCTGGTCATCGGCGCGGTGCTGCTGCTGTGGCCGGAATCCTTAAGCACCAACTTCGCCCTGAACATGACCGGCACCACGGTGCCCTTCTTCAAGAACCTGCTGCTGTACTTCAGCTGGCTCTATATCCCCATGATCATCGTGGTCATCACCGGCACCTCCAACGGCGTCAACCTGACCGACGGGCTGGACGGGCTGGCCATCGGCATCTCCGGCATCGCCGCCACCGCCTTCGCGGTGATGGCTTACATCACCGGCCACGTGCTGTTTTCCGATTACCTGAACATCATCTACCTGGAAGGCGCGGGGGAATTGACGGTGTTCTGCGCGGCGCTGGCCGGGGCGTGCCTCGGTTTCCTGTGGTATAACGCCCATCCCGCGCAGGTGTTCATGGGCGACACCGGCAGCCTGGCCATCGGCGGAGCACTGGGCACGGTGGCGGTGCTGATCAAGAAGGAGCTGCTGCTGGTCATCATCGGCGGGATGTTCGTGGCCGAATCGCTGTCGGTACTGCTGCAGGTGGGATACTTCAAGTACACCCGCAAGCGCTTCGGGGAAGGTCGGCGCCTGTTCCTCATGGCGCCGCTGCACCACCACTTCGAACTGAAGGGTTGGCCGGAATCCCAGGTGGTGATCCGCTTCTGGATTATCCAGATCCTGCTGGTGCTGATCTCGCTGACGACATTTAAGATCCGATGAGCTGAACGCCTGAGACACTCGAATAAATTCGGGTGGAGAAGCGAATTTGCGGTTGCGTCAGGTCCTTGCCGCGAGATGTGGTTGTTCCTCGACAAGGATGATGATTTTTATGGTTTCGAAGCGCGGTGAGACCTGACGCAATCTAAAATACCTGTACTTCCATGTCCCTGATAGACGACATCCTGTCCACCGATACGCCGAAACTGGCGGGCCTGAAGGTCACCGTGTTGGGGTTGGCGCGCAGCGGTCTGGCCGCCGCCGCCCTACTCCAGGACCACGGGGCCGCCGTGTTCGGCAGCGATACGGGCAACAGCGAGGCCGTGCAAGCCGCTGCTCGGGATCTGGCCACCCGAGGCATCGGCGTCGAGACCGGCTTGCACGGCCCTCGCGCGATCCAGGCCGACCTGGTCGTGCGCAGCCCCGGGGTCCCGGCGGATAATCCCGTGCTGGCCGAAGCCTACCGCCTGGGCCTTCCGGTCGTATCGGAAATCGAATTGGCTTCCTGGTTCTGCCGCGCCCCCATCGTGGCGGTGACCGGGTCCAACGGCAAGACCACCACCACGGAATGGCTGGGCGACCTGTTCCACCGGGCCGGGAAGGCCGCGGCCGTCTGCGGCAACGTGGGCCGGCCCTTCACCGCCGCGGTGCGGGATCTGCCGCCCGACGGCGTGGCCGTGGTGGAAGTGTCCAGCTTCCAACTGGAGGACGTGCACCGCTTCTCCCCCCGCGTGGCGATCATCACCAATTTCTCGCCGGACCACCTGGACCGCTACGCTTCCTATGCCGCCTACCTCGACGCCAAGTGCCGCATCTTCGAGAATCTGGAACCCGAGGCGGCGCTGGTGTACAACCGGGGCGACGGGGAGGTGGCGAGCCGGGCAATGAGCGGCCCGGGACGGCGGCTCTCCTTCGGGCAGGACCGGCCCGCGGGCGAGGGTATCGGCTTGGACGGGAACGCCATCGTCATTCGCGACCACCGGGACGTGCGCCGGCTGCTGGACCGCGGGGAGTTGTCCCTGCCCGGCCCGCACAACCTGGAAAACGCCCTGGCCGCGGCCCTGGCTGCCGCCGACTTGGGGGTGGACGATGCGACCATCGCCGAATCGCTGCGTTCATTTCCCGGCGTGGCGCACCGGCTGGAGAAAGTGATCGAGGCCGGCGGCGTGCTGTGGATCAACGATTCCAAGGCCACCAACATCGCCTCGGGGCTGGTGGGGCTGGCCAGCTTCACCCGGCCGGTCATTCTGCTGGCGGGAGGCCGCGACAAGGGCTCCGATTTCGCTTCTGTGGCGGCGCAAGTCCGCGGCCGCACCCGCACGGTGATCCTGTTCGGCGAGGCCGGAGCCAAGATGGAGCAGGCCTGGGGGCCGGTCTTCCCGGTGGAACAGGTAGACTGGCTGAAGCAGGCTGTCCCCCGCGCGGCGCAACTGGCCCGGCCCGGCGACGTGGTGCTGCTCTCCCCCATGTGCGCCTCTTTCGACGAATTCCGCAACTACGAAGACCGCGGCGAACAATTCAAGCAATGGGTCCGTGATCATGTGGCATCTTCCTCCTAACGCCCGCCTGCTGGACCTGGACAGCATGGAGTCGCCGTCGCGGCACGGCGACCGGCTGTTCCTCATCGCTCTGGCGGGCCTGTGCGCCGTCGGACTGCTGATGGTCTACAGCGCCTCCTTCTACAAGGGATTCGAGACCTTCCGCGATCCCTTCCACTACCTGAAGGATCATGCCGTACGCCTGGGGATGGGGCTGGCCCTGTTCTGGGCGGCCTACCGCTTCGACTACCACCACCTGCGGCGGGTCAGCCGCTGGATCCTGGTGTTGTGCCTGCTGCTGCTGATCGCCGTGCTGGTAGTCAGTCCCCGGCCGCACCGCTGGTTGAACCTGTTCGGCGTGACCGTGCAGCCGTCGGAATTGGTGCGCATGGGGCTGGTGATTTACCTGGCGGATTGGTGTTCGCGCCATGCCAACCGCCTGCGCGAGCAGTGGGGCACGTACCTGTTCGCCCTGGGCGTCATCGCCGCGCCGGTGGGCCTGGTGGTGCTGGAACCGAGCTTTTCGGCGGCGGCCATGATCGCCATCGCCGGCGGCTTCGTGCTGTTCTTCGCCGGAGCCCGCCTGAAGCACCTGGCCCTGACCGTGTTGCCTGCGCTGCCCATGGGACTGATCGTCGCCCTCATGGAACCCTACCGCATGCGCCGCATCTTCTCGTTCTTCAATCCCACCGCCGATCCCCAGGGGATGGGCTACCAGTCCAACCAGTCCCTGATCGCCGTGGGCAGCGGCAAGCTGTTCGGCGTAGGGATGGGCATGAGCGGCCAGAAGAACGACTTCCTGCCCGAAGCGCACTGCGACTTCATCTTTTCCATCCTGTGCGAGGAGAAGGGATTCGCCGGGGCCATGGTAGTCCTGGCGCTGTTCGCCCTGTTCGCCTGGCGGGGGTTCAAAATCGCCCTGAAGGCGCCCGACCCCTTCGGCTTCCTCCTGGCCGGCGGCCTGACCTGGTCCATCGTATTGTTCATCCTGATGAATATCTCCGTGTCTCTGGGCCTGGTGCCGGTGACGGGGCTGCCGCTGCCCTTCGTTTCCTACGGAGGCAGCGCCCTGATCGCCAACCTGGGAGCCTGCGGCATCATCATGAATATCTCCCGGCACGCGCAGTCCCCGGAGGCGGTCTGATGCCCGTCCGGGTTATGATCGCCGGGGGGGGCACGGGAGGGCACCTCTTCCCCGCCCTGGCGGTGGCCCAGGAGCTGCGGCGGCGTGGCGCGGAAGTGATCTTTGTCGGCACCCGGGGGGGGGTTGAAGCACGGATCGTGCCGCAGCATGACTTCCCCCTGGAATTCATCTCGGTGGCCGGCTTCAAGCGGGGACGCGTGCTGGCCAACCTGGCGCTGCCGGTCAAGGTGCTGCGTTCGCTGTGGGAATCGCGGCGGCTGGTGCGGCGGTTCCGGCCCGATGCGGCGCTGGGCACCGGGGGCTACGTCAGCGGCCCGGCCCTGCTGATGGCCCACCGCGCCGGAGTGCCGGTCATCCTGCAGGAACAGAACAGCTACCCCGGCGTCACCACGCGGATGCTGGCGCGCTTCGCCCGCAAGGTGTTTCTGAATTTCGAGGAGGCGGCGCGCTTTTTCCCCTCCAGGACCCCATGGCAAACCGTGGGCAACCCGGTTCGGACCGGATTCGCCGCCGTGGATAGGACCCAGGCGGTGCGCCGGTGGGAACTGAACCCGGCTCTCCCCACCCTGCTGGTGTTTGGGGGATCCCAAGGGGCGGCCAGCCTGAACCGGGCGGTGGGCGAAGTTCTGGGGGAACTGGGCGCGGTCTGCAACCTGATCTGGAGCCGCGGGCCCAAGGCCACCGCTGAAGTATCCGGCTGGACCGGCCCGGGGGCGCTGGCGGTGCGGCCCTTCATTGACGATATGCCGTCGGCCTACGCGGCGGCGGACCTGGGGGTCTGCCGTAGCGGAGCCATGACGCTGTCGGAGCTGCAGGCGGCGGGGCTGCCGGCCCTCCTGGTGCCCTTCCCCTTCGCCGCCGCCGACCACCAGAGGTACAACGCCCTCGCCTACGCCCGGTCCGGCGGTGCGGTGGTGGTCGAGGACAAAGAATTCAACGGGCGGCGGCTGCTGGACGAGGTCCGCCGGCTGTTGGGCGATCCCCAGGCGCTGCGGGAGATGCGCGAGGCCCTGGCCCGCCTCCCCCGGCTGGAGGCGGACCGGATCATCGCGGACGAGGTGCTGAGGCTGGCGGCACCGGAATGAATTCCGGTGCTCGTCAACATCAAATCGTTGAAACGATTCAGCCTCATTGACTTCAGTCAATTGGTTTTAGCAAGCACCGGAATTCATTCCGGTGCAAAACCGGGATATTCCATACCCTTTGCTATCCACCCTTCACCCGTGAAAAAACACCATCCCTCATGCTCTTCTTCGGCCTGAAACACCTGCATTTCGTCGGCATCGGCGGTATCGGCATGTCCGGCATCGCGGAAGTGCTCCTGAACCAGGGCTTCCACGTCACCGGGTCCGACCAGGCGGATTCCGACCTCATCTCCCACCTGCGCAGCCTGGGGGCGGACATCGCCATCGGGCACCGGCCCGAGAACGTGGCCGGAGCCCAGGTGGTGGTTTACTCCTCGGCCGTCAAGCCCGACAACGTGGAGCTGGCCGAAGCCCGCGCCCGCAACCTGCCCGCCATCCCCCGGGCGGAGATGCTGGGCGAGCTGATGCGCATGAAATACGGCATCGCCGTGGCCGGCACCCACGGCAAGACCACCACCACCTCCATGATCGGCGCCATCATGACCCGGGCCGAGATGGACCCCACCATCATCGTGGGCGGGCGGGTGAAGTCGCTGGCCACCAACGCCCGGTTGGGGTCGGGCGAGTTCCTGGTGGCCGAAGCCGACGAATTCGACCGCTCCTTCCTGCGCCTGACTCCGGCCATCGCCGTCATCACCACCCTGGAAACCGAACACCTGGATTGCTATAAAGACTTAGACGAGATCAAGCGCGCCTTCCTGCAGTTCGCTGATCACGTGCCTTTCTACGGATCGGTGGTGGCCTGCGCCGACGAGCCCGGGGTGGCCGAGCTGATCCCCCGGTTCCACCGCAACGTTGTCACCTACGGCCTGTCCGAAGGGGTGCAGGTGCGGGCCTTCGATCCTCGCTTTTTCGCCACCCAATCGCATTTCCGGGTGAGCGTACGGGGGCAGGACCGCGGCCCGGTCACCCTGCACCTGCCCGGTCTGCACAACGTGAAGAACGCGCTGGCGGCCATCGGGGTGGCCGAAGAGCTGCACATCGGCTTCGAGGCCATACGCGAGGGGCTGGCCGGCTTCCATGGGGTGGAGCGGCGCTTCGAAATTCAGGGCGAAGCCGGGGACATCATGGTGGTGGACGACTACGCCCATCATCCCACCGAGATCAAGGCCACCCTGGCGGCGGCCCGGCAGGGGTGGGACCGGCGCCTGATCGCCGTCTTCCAGCCGCACCTCTACACCCGCACCCGCGACTTCGCTGCCGACTTCGGCACCAGCTTCGGCGACGCCGACGTGCTGCTGGTCACCGGTATTTACGGGGCGCGGGAACTGCCCATCGAAGGGGTCAGCGGCGAACTGGTGGTCGCTTCGGCGCGGGCGGCCGGGCACCCGGAAGTCCACTACGTGCCCGATAAAACCGCCCTGAAGGACAATATCCTGAAGCTCGTGCGGCCGGGGGACATGGTCATTACCCTGGGGGCGGGAGACATCTGGAAGGTCGCGCGCGACCTGTTCGCGGCGCTGGAGGGGGAGCATTAGATGGCGCGCCCCACGGATATCCGCGAAAACGTCCCCCTGGCGCCCTTTACCACCTATCGGATCGGCGGCCCGGCGCGCTACTACGCCCGGCCGGCCACCCGGGAGGCGCTGGCGGACCTGCTGGTCTGGGCGCACCGGGAAGATATTCCGGGGTTCATTCTCGGGGCAGGCAGCAACCTGCTGGTATCCGACCGCGGCTACCCCGGCCTGGTGATCCACCTGCAAGGATTTCTGGGTGAAATGGGCGAGCCGTCAGCGGAAGGGATCTGGGAAGTGGGCGCGGGGACCGGCCTTTTCCCCTGGGTGCGGCGCACCGCGCGGCGCGGCTGGGCCGGCGTCGAAGCGCTGATCGGCATCCCCGGCACCCTGGGAGGGGCGTTGCGCATGAATGCCGGAGCCTTCAACCAGGAAATCAGCCAGGTGCTGGAGCGCGTCGAGCTGATCCGCACCGGCGGACGGTACGCCACTCCGGAGCCGCAGATCATCCAGATCCAGGCCGCCGAGGCGGGATTCGCCTACCGCAAGGCGCCGGGCCTGGAAGGCACCGTGATCCTGTCGGCCCGCTTCCGGCTGCAGCCCGGAGACCCGGAGAAGCTGATGCGGCAGGTGCGCGAGGTGGTGGCCCTGCGCCGCAATCGCCAGCCGCTGCAATGGCCTTCCTGCGGGTCGGTGTTCAAGCGTCCACCGAACGATTTCGCCGGCCGGCTGATCGAGGCCGCCGGCTTTAAAGGCTTTCAACTGGGCGGTGCGCAGGTGTCGCCCAGGCACGCCGGGTTCATCCTCAACACCGGAGGGGCCACGGCAGCCGACGTGCTGAATCTGATCAAGCGCATCATCCAGACAGTGCGCGACAATTCCGGGGTGACCCTGGAACGGGAAGTAATCCTGGTGGGCTTCGACGATGATGAACTGGCGGGAACGTAAAAGCCGCAAACCGCGGGCGGTGCGCCGGACCCGGACCCGGCCGCGAGGCCGGAGCCGGGGCGTGGTGCGGATCATCCTCCTGGTCCTCCTGGCCGGCGCGGCGGGGACCGGCTTCTACTTCCGGGAAACAATCCGGGACTACGTCTGCACCAGCTCCTACCTGGCCATCACGCGGATCACCTTCACCGGCCTGGCCGGGGTGCGCGAGGCGGAACTGCGCGACCTGCTGGGGCCGGTCGGCGGCACCAACCTGATGGCTCTGGACGCGGTGGCCGCGCAGGCCCGGCTGGAATCCCACCCCTGGGTGGCCCGGGCGCGCCTGCACCGCCACCTGCCCGGGCGGCTGCGCGTCGAGATCACCGAACGGCGGCCGGTGGCGCTGCTGTCGCACGGCAGCCTGTGGGCGCTGGACGCCTCCGCCGTGGCCCTGCCGGTAGATCCGCAGCGGGGCATGCTGGACCTGCCCCTGGTGCACCTGGACCTGGAGCGCAACCCGGAGCCGGGCCTCGCGCTGCCGGGGGAGCGCCTGACCTCTCTGCTGCCGGGCCTGGAAGCGCTACGCCGGCGCCTGCCGCACCTCTGGAGCGCCATATCGGAAGTATCCTGGGACAGCCTGGGGCAGTTGGAAATGGTGGCGCTGAACCACCCTGCCCGGGTACTGGTGGGGAAGGAAGCCACCTGGAAGCAGATGCGCAACCTCTACACCTTCATCGTCTACCAGGGGCGGCGCAGCGGAACCGAGGACGTCGAATTCGTGGATTTGCGGTTTCCGGGGCAGGTGGTGGTCCGCCGCGCCCCGGCTCAAGAGGATTCCACCGGGCGCCCGGAAGCGGCGCTGCGGAGCCTGTGAGGCGGAATATGCTGGGGCGAAAGAAATCATCCGGACGGCACGACCGGGACCTGATCGTGGGCCTGGACCTGGGCACCACCAAGACGAGCATCATCATCGCCGAGCGCCGGGACGGGGCGGTGACCGTGGCGGGGCTGGGCACCAGTCCGGCCCGGGGCATGAAGCAGGGGATGATCGTCAACATCGAACAGACGGTGCAGAGCATCGCCGAGGCGGTGGAAGCGGCCGAAAAGCAGGCCGACGCGCCGGTCGCCGCGGTCTACGCGGGCATCGCCGGCGACCACATCCGTTCGGTCAACTCCCGGGGCATGATCGCCGTGGGCCGGTCGAAGAACGGGGCCGGTGCCAAGATCACCGAAGAGGACATCTCCCGGGTCATCGAAACTGCCCAGACGGTCACCTTCCCGGCCGACCGGGAAGTGCTGCACGTCATCCCCCAGGACTTTCTGGTGGATGACCGCACCGGCTTCAAGGACCCGGTGGGGATCGTAGGCACACGGCTGGAAGCCAACGTGCATATCATCACCGGGGCCATGGCCGCGGTGCAGACCATCGCCTACTGCCTGGAAGAGGCCGGCCTCCAGTTGGAAGACCTGGTGCTTCAGCCGCTGGCCTCCAGCTTGGCGGTGCTGACCGAGGACGAGCAGGAACGAGGCGTAACCCTGATGGATCTGGGGGGCGGCACGGCGGACCTGGCGGTGTTTTACGACGGAGCCATCCACCACACCGCGGTCATCGGCCTGGGGGGTGAGAACGTCACCCGCGACCTGGCCCACGGCCTGCGCACTCCCATCCCGGTGGCGGAGAAAATCAAGTGCGAGAGCGGCTGCGCCCATCCCAGCCGGTTGTCGGCCGCCGAGCCGATCGTCCTGCCGGGGGGCGACGGCCACGCTGACCGCCAGGTGGCCCAGGACATCGTCTGCGCCATCATCCAGCCGCGCATGGAAGAGATCTTCGACCTGGCCCTGAAGGAACTGCGCCAGGCGGACTGCCTGCCCCGGATGTCGGCGGGGGTGGTCCTGACCGGCGGCGGCGCGCTCCTGCCCGGCGCCCTGGACGTAGCCGAAGAGGTGTTCAACCTGCCGGTGCGCCTGGGCAAACCGCAGGGCTTGGCCGGGCTGCGGGACTTGGCCAATTCCCCCATCCATGCCACCGGCGCGGGGCTGGTGTTGTACGCCCTGCAGCAGATGGCTTCCCAGGCTCACAACATGCACCCGCGCAAACCCGGCCGCCTGCCTGGCGGGCAGACCGGCGGCAGGTTCACCAGTTTCCGCCGCTGGCTGGGCGAGCTGTTCTAAGGATCGCAGATCCCTTTTTCGCTTCGCGCGACACAGGCAGCGGTAGCGACCGTTTGCTGTCATTCCCGCGGAAAAGGGAATCCAGCAAGGATTGGCGTTCCCGCCAGGATTGAAGCGAAGCCGGTGGTCATCCGAAGCTATCCCCGGCAGCGGAGACCGGAGGTAATCTGTAGCTTTATCACACCACCTTCCGCCGGCGTAGCGATTCCTGGCGGGGGTGAATAACAGCAGGAATGGATCGCCGCCAGGAATCGCTATTCTACCGGGTTGATCCAATATCCGGTTATCAACTCCATTGCCATATCCGAATTCATTGCGGCACCTCGCACGCTTTAATCCTGACGGCAACGTTAACCCCGGGGATATCGTCAGTCCCTTCTTGGCGGCCAACAGCCAACAACCAACGACCAACGACTAATTCAACGCTTCGAGGCGGTGACGCTGGTTTTCCTGTTCCTCCACGTTCTTGGCGGCGCAACCATCCCTGGCCTCCTCTATTCCTGATCCCGGTCCAGGACTTCACCACAGTGTAGCGCGGCTGCATGGAATTCTTCATTTGGATATTCAAGCCAAGAAACCAAGCGAAACCCAAGCGAGGCAGAAATGGAAGAGATGAAGATCAGATTTGCCGAGGCGGAGCGGAAGACGGCCCGCATCAAGGTGATCGGAGTCGGGGGGGCGGGGTGCAACGCGGTCAACGGGATGATCGAAGCCCAGTTGGCGGGGGTGGAATTCATCGCCATCAACACGGATGAACAGGCCCTGGAGACGTCGCGAGCGCAGCGCTGTCTGTCCATCGGCAAGACGGGTCTGGGCGCCGGTGCCGATCCCGAAGTGGGACGCCAGTCCATGGAGGAGAGTCGCGAGAAGCTCTATGACCTGCTGACGGACACCGACATGGTGTTCATCACCGCAGGCATGGGCGGCGGGACCGGCACGGGAGCCTCACCCATCGTGGCGCAGGTGGCGCGCGAACTGGGCATCCTGACGGTGGCGGTGATCACCAAACCGTTCATCTTCGAAGGCCGGCTGCGGATGGACCGGGCCGACGAGGGCATCCGCAACCTGAAGGAAAACGTGGACACCCTGATCCTGATCCCCAATCAGCGGCTGGTGGCCATCATCGAAAAGGGCACGCCTCTGAAGGACGCCTTCCGCCGCGCCGACCAGGTGCTGCTGCAGGCCACCCGGGGCATCAGCGACCTGATTTGCGTCACCGGACTGATTAACCTGGACTTCGCCGACGTGCGCGCGGTCATGTCCGAAGGCGGCGACGCCCTGATGGGCGTGGGCGTGGCCAAGGGTGAGAACCGGGCCATCGAAGCGGCCCAGCAGGCCATCGCCTCCCCCTTCATGGAAGAGGTCTCCATCGAAGGCGCCCGGGCGGTGCTGGCCAACATCACCGGAAACCTGTCGTTCGACGATTACAACGAAGCGTCCAACATCGTCCACGAAGCGGTGGGCGACGACGCCAACATCTACATCGGAGCGGTCATTGACTCGAGCATGGGCGACGAGGTGCGCGTGACCATCATCGCCACCGGCTTCAACGGCGGCAAACCGGTGCGCAAGCCGCTGCCGTCCGTCGTGACCCATCACCATGCCGACGTGTCGCGGGTGATCAGCTACCGGCCACAGCGCCAGGTGGTGGACCGTCCCGCCATGTCGGCGCCGCCGCCGGCGGCCGAACCGACGCCGGTGGTGGCCAAATCCGCCGGCATGGAAGCCACCGCCCAGGCTCGCAGCATCACTCTGGACCGGCCGGTCATGAGCGCTTCCAGCATGGATGACCGCAGCATCCCGGCTTTCCTGCGCAAGCAGATCGACTAAGCGAATCGGAGGAGCGCCCCCCGAAATCCGGCTCCGCGGCGGTAAACCGGGCCCCTGCCCTGCCATCCCGTCCGCGACTCCGGGTCTTCGTCAGGGGAAGATTCGTCCGCGAAGGGGCAGGGGCGGGGTTTTCCCGCCCCTGCAGCATTTATGCTGGTCACTGGAGCGCGTAGGGGCTGGGCTTGTCCCTGCCCGTAAAACAGTGTCATTGCGAGGGACGCAGTCCCGAAGCAATCTCCGCCCCCGCCCAGCCCCTCCCTCCAGTGTCATTGCGAGGGACGAAGTCCCGAAGCAATCTCAAGCCCCGCCTCGCGCCCACCCCTCAAGGAGTGGGCTACGGATAGAAGAAAAGCCCCGTAAACGGGGCTCCTGTAGCTGCGAGATACGAGATGCGAGAAAGGGGCGGCCACACCGGGCCGCCCCTCTTTTCTTTGGTTGGAAAGTTGGAAAGTTGCAAAGTTACTTCAGTAGGACGAGCTTCTGCACCTGCGACACTTCCCCCGCCTCCAGCCTCACCAAATACACCCCCGAAGCCAGTTCCGATCCGTCGAAGGTTACCTCGTGCCCGCCGGCCTCTCGCCATCCGTTCACCAGCACCGCCACCTCGCGACCGGCCGTGTCGTAGATGCGGAGGCTGACGCGGCTCGCCGCTCGCAGCTCGTAGCTCAAGGCTGTCGTGGGATTGAAGGGGTTCGGATGCACCCCCAGCAGCCGGAATTCCGCCGGCGCCGCGGCGGGAATGGGAGCCGGCGGCACCGCAGTGGCGATGCCCAGCCAATCCAGCGAGGCGGCCAGCACCTGCGGCAGGGACGACGATCCCGCCAGCCCCGATACCGCTTCCAGGCCGAAGGCGTAGGTCACGGTACGGTAGGTGCCGCCGTCGTGGCGCACCGCCGCGGGTCTCTGCTGGGGATCGTTATGATAGGTAAAGAACTCTTCTCCCCCGGCCAGCGCTTCGATGGCGCCGGGCGAGGTCTGGTTATTGCCCGCCCCCGCGCCCAGGATCATCACGGTCAGGCCGCCGCCGATGGGATCGCCGTCCCGGCCGTCCAGGGCGAAATCGTTGACATCCCCGGCCAGCGGCGCGGCCTTCAGGTACCCGGCGAAGAAATCGGTGCCGCCGATGTCTTCCACCAGGTTCTGCCCGGTCAGCAGGAGGCTGCCGCCGCCGTCCAGGTAGGCAGCCAGGGCGGCGCGGTCGGCGGCGGTCAGGGTATTCTGCGCCTCATTGCCGGTCAGCCAGACGACCGTCTGATACCCCGCCAGGCACGCCAGGGTCAGGTCGCCCTGTGTGGCCACGCCGTGGTTGTTGAAGACGTGCCCCATGCCGCGCAGGGCGCTGTACAGGTACTTCTGGTAGTCATCCCCGCCATCGTCATCCACCAGCAGCAGGTCCGGATGGCCGACCACGATTTCAACCGAATCCTGCGCCTGGTACGCGCCTCCGTTGGCGCTGATGGTGAAGTACAGACGGGAAAAGCGCAGGGTTGCGGCGGGCCCCACGGTGACATGCAGGCTGTCCGCGGCCTGCCCGGAACCTCCGGCGGGGATGTCGCCCAGGGTCACGACGGCAGGCTGGAACGAGAGGTTCGGATCATCGCTGGACACCGTCACGGTGACGCCCTGGGCGGCCGGGGGGTAGAGCCAGCGGGTGTCTTCGACGGATAGCAGCGTGGAAAGCACTTCGCCGGGGTCGAAGAAGCCGTCGCCGTTGCCTTGGGACCCGCCCGCGCCGTTTTCCAGCAGCGGGGTCAGTGACAGTTCCAGTTGCGGCGCGGATCCGGGGCCGATGCCGTGCGCCCCGAAGGCCTCGTAGATCTCCGGGTGGTGCGGCCCGCCGTTGGCCAGGTTGCCGTCGTCGTCATCGGTGACCAGCACGTCTTCGAAGTAGTCGTCCCACTGTTCGGCCAGGGCGTACTTGGCAAAGTGGAGCAGGGTGTCGGCCAGGCCCGGCCAGGTCAGTTGGCGCAGATCCCAGAAGGCCGCCCCGATGATGCGCCCGTCGGCGTGCACTTCGCCGGCCCAGTTCTGCGGGAAAACCAGGTTGTTTTCCAGGTCGCGCATGGGTTGGTTGGAATAGAACAGCCCCCCTTCGCCGATCTGCGACTCGCCGGTGATGGTGCAGGCGAAGTAGTCCGACCAGGCCTCGTTCATGGCGCCGGGCTGGCCGATGTAGGGCAGCATGGAGGGCGGGTAGATCTGGTCGGTCACGCCGTGGACGTACTCGTGGTAAATCACGTCGCAGAACAGGGCGAAGTTGCGGAAGTTCATCCCCCCGGTGCCGAAGTAGATGCCCGCGCCGTTCCAGAAGGCATTCTCGTAGTTGGTGCCGTAGCCCACCGTGGCCGGCAGGGGCCAGTCCAGGGCGGTGAAATCATGCTGCAGGGTCTTGAAGTAGCCGTGCACCGCGTCCACGTGCCAGTACATGTTGGATTCGTCGTTGCGGGCCAGGGTGTAGTCCCAGGTCCAGTTCAGCGGCAAGGCGGTCAGGGCGGTGTCGGCGTACTGGGCGTCGGGCTGGTCATCGTTGTTCACGTTCACGTACAGCCCCTGCAGCTTCCCCAGCAGGGGGTAGGCGCCGGACGGCAGGTTGTTCTGCTCGTAGTGGCCCGCCGAATCGGTGTAGATGACGCCCGGGCCGGTCACGTTGATCCACTGGTTATTCTGAGTCCAGGCCTGGGGCGGATCGTCCCAGTACATGGGCAGCACCAGGCCGTGCACGTCGCCGGAAAGGGCGTCGTAGGCCACGTCATTGTAGCGCAGGAAGACTTCGCCGGTAAGGGCGTCCACCAACCCTTCGGGACGGAGGTCGGCGCGGTCCGTCACGGCGCGCAGGAACCAGGCGGCGCGCAGCTCGTAGCCGCTCTCCCGGATCACGGGGAAGAGCATCCGGCGGCTGTAGTCCATCCGGGCGGAAGGATCGTCCGTCAGGAACACCAGGGCGGCTTCGGCGCCCAGGGCGAAGGCACTCTGAACCGTCCCGGCGGGAAAGAGCCGCAGGCGCAGGCTGGAGAGCCGGCCGTCCGCGGTGATCTTGCCGTCCACGCGGGCGCCGTACACCGGCAGGTCCGCCCAGGTGCCTTCCAGCACCACATGCCAGACGCCCCGGAAGGCCCGGGCCTGCACCGGCGCGAATCCGGCCGCTTCCGGCAGCCCCCAGGCAATCCGGCGTGCCCGGGCCCAGTCCTGCAGGAGATCGAAGGCGTGATCTTCGCCGTTCACTGGGCCGCCGCCCAGGGACAGGGGCGTGCCCCAGGCGCGCAGGTCAATGCCGGGGCCCTCGGCCATGCGGCCGCGCCAGTCCTGCGCCTGCGGGCCGATCCAGCGCGAGGCGTCATCCAGATCCCGGTCCCGGTCGTGGTAGATCGTCTCCACCGAACCGGCCGCCGGGACCGCCTCATTCGCCGGCTGTACCGCCGGTAAAGGTCCGGCCAGAATCAGCCAACCGCCAAGAATCCATGCCGTCCATGTCAGGGAGCGCGCCATATCTCTTCTCCGCATCGGATAGGGTTTTGTACGTTCGCCTATTATAATACGCTGCAACTCGCCCCCAGTCAACAGGAATTATGGAAATGACGGGTGAAGCGAACCCGGGAAACCGTCGCAGGTGATGCCCGGGCAGCCGCTGTCAGCGACTTCCCCCCCATAAAAATCCGCCCCCGTCCGTCGGCTGACGGATGATTCGGGGGCGGGGAATGGTTGCTGCTCGATGGTCCAGCGGCAAGGCTCACTTGGTCAGTACCATCCGCTGCACCAGCGGAAGCTGTCCGGCCATTTCCAGGCGCAGCAGGTACACGCCGGAAGGCAGTCCGGCGCCGTCAAAGCGCGCTGCGTGGAGGCCCGCCTCGCGCCAGCCTTCCGCCAGCGTCCGGATCTCTCTGCCGGCGGCATCGTACACCCGGAGGCTGACGTGACCCGCCGTGCTCAATTCATAGCGGACCGCCGTTTCCGGGTTGAATGGGTTGGGGCTGACGGAGACCGCCGGGCCGGCCTCCCACCCCGCCGGCAGGCCGTCATCGTCTCCCGACTTGCTGAAGTAGAAGTAGCTGGAATCATAGACGACGCCGGAAACGAACTGCCCCACTCGACCCATGAACATGTATTGTCCCACTGGGAAGGTGGGTGAGATAACCTGGTTGCGGGTGCGATTAAGGGTGGCGTTGCCCGGGAGAGTAATGGTGACCGGGGCCGATGGCGGGTATGTCCAGGGTCCCCCGACTTGCGATATCATGATCCATGCCTGGAAAGTTGCGGTGAAGGAGGTGGCATTATGAATCTGGATATAGTAGGAGAAGGACCCGCCCATAGCCGGAATGACGATCGGCGGATTGAGCGGCGTCAGGGTGATGGTAATCGGACTGATGGGGGTGATGGCGTACATTTCCATGATGTACAGGGCGTCCAAAGGCATTCCTTCGGCCACCCCGATCATGACTGCGCCCTGGTACCCGGCCATGGACCACTGCGAAGTCATTTCGCAGCCGGCCAGGGCCTGAGCGGTCAACCCCGGAAGTAGCGGCATGGTGTGCGTCGTTCCGGTGGGCTGGTGCGTGACGGGATTGTACCCTTTGTAGGCGCCGGAGGCCTGGTCCAGAACCCACAGCGTCGCCGGGTGCCCGGGAACGTCATCCCAGGCCATGCCCGCGACGCCGTACCACCCGGCAGGCGCCGGCCCTTGCCAGACGACAGCGCCGGAACGGGTAAACTCGACGAATATGTCACCGAAATTTCCGGTCCAGAAGTGATCCGTTGCGGGGTCGTACGCCAACGCGCGCACCACGGCGACTCCGGCCGGCTTGGGAATGTAGTGGGCCGGCTGCAGCACGCCGTTCATATCGAACGCCTGGATCTGCGCTCCCGACCCGCCCGCGTACATATGGGCGCCGTCGAAAGCCAGATCATGCCAGGTTCCGGACTGCGGGATCACCGTCACCTGGCCGGTTTCGGTGACGATCATCAGGACGCACTGCCCGCCCGGCGTCGCGGCACTGATAAAATACTTATCGTTCGCGTAGGCGGCTCCGACGGGATGATACATAGTGGGCAGGCCGGGAAATGTGACCAGGACGTCCCACATGGCGTCCGTGCCGGGTAGCTCCTTGCCGTGGGCGGCGCATTGCCCCTGCACCGCCGTAACCAGAAGCAGGCCCGCCAGCAGGGAAACAAGAATCCATCGCTTCATGGTGCACCTCCGAATGAATTAGGATAGTCTGAGACGCGACGATAACGGATTGGAATGAATTGCCATAATATAATGCAATTCCGGGGCATTGTCAACGGTTTTTTTATAATTTCAAATTTTACTCATGGTAAACACCGCCTATTTAGGGCGAAAAAGTGGAAAAGCCAGGGGCGGCGCAGTAGTGCGCCGCCCCTGACCGGCTACGGATAATTCAGGGTGAA
>QZKQ01000027.1 GCA_003599535.1 Candidatus Zixiibacteriota bacterium
CCACCACATTTTCCTGTTCCTGGAAATCGCGCAGCTTGCGCTTGGCTTCGTTCCAGTCCCGTTTGGCGATCTTGGACTGCTCATCGGCAAAGCGCGCGGCGTCGGCGGTTTCCCGGTGCTTGCGGGCCACGTCCTCGGCCAGGTAGACTTCCGCCAGGGTATTCGATAGATCCAGCGCCTCCTGCGGGTTGGGCGAATACCCCAGGACCGAAATGACGGAGGCTTTCCGGCCGGTTTTGACCGACAGACCCCGCAGGGCATACCATTGGAAACCGCTGGACCCGCTGAGCATGGCCAGCGTCGGGCCCGGAACATAGCTGCCATCGGGAGCCCGCAGATCCATTTTCTGCGCGACTTTGTCCAGGACCGGCTTGCTCAGCATTTTCATGCATTCGATTTCCATCTGCCCGGAAGCCTGGGACAGGTTGGCCGCGAAGAGCACTTCGCTGACGGCTTCCAAGCCGATGCTTCGGAGCAGGGCCTCCTGAGTCCCCCGGCTCTCGATGACCAGCTTGCATTCGGCAAAGTAGGTCTTGGGTTTGAGATAAGTGGCGATCGTGATGATGCCGAAGATCACCACAAATCCCTGAATTATCACCCACTTGCGGCGGACGATAATTTCCCATACCTTCTTGATTTCCATGGCTGGATCCTTCGGTTTTCCAGGTACTAAATAAATGTTACCTTATAAATTAGCTCCAAAATAAACAAAAGTCAAGCGGAAACTTGGAATTTCCGACGATCATCGCCGCTTGAAACCGACTCCTTAGCGCAACACTATCAGTAATTTACCACATTCGCCTCCGCTTCGGACGAAGTTGGGACCGGCAGCTTATAAGCGTAAGGTAATCCCAGCAGGCGATAATAGATGCGCTCGATGTCGGCGCAGATGCCGTCCCAGCAGTATTGCCGCAGCACCAGGCGGCGGGCGGCCTGTCCCAGTCTCCGGGCCGCTTCCGGGTGGCTCAGCAGGTCAATCAGCGCCCGGGAGAAGGCGCCGGCGTCTCCGGCCGGCACCAGTACGCCGGTCTCCCCGGAAATGACCGGCTCCGCCGCGCCGCGGAACGCCACCACGGGCAACCCGGCGGCCATATAATTCAGCAGCTTGATGGGAAATCCCGACCAGGAAACGCGGGGGTTGACCGCCACCGACCCCAGGGCCATGAGGTCCCGCACCTGCGCGAAGGAGGGATTGGCCACGACGACCAGGCGCGAGGCCCAGCCGCGCGATTGGGCCGCGGCCCGCAGCGCGGTGGTATCTGAACCGGTGGCCACCATCAGCCGGGCGCCGGGGATTTCGTTGAACACCGCCGGCAGCGCGTCCAGCAGCAGGTCCAGGCGCTGATACCCATCCAGGTTGCCGACGTACAGGATCAGCGGCCCATCCCCCGTGCCGTACCGCCGCCGCAGTTTGGGATTCGGCGGACCGGCGGGCGGCCCGAAGTCAATGCCGGGCGGAATGTACTTGATTTTGGCCGGCGGCACGCCCTGCTCCATCAGAAAGGCGGCCACCCTCCGGTTGATGGCGATGACGAAGTCCGCCCGGCAGGGGATGATCCGGTCCATCAGGTGCGCCGCGCCCCGGGCCAGGGCCTGGGGAATCTTCAGCCGGAAATAGGTGTAGAACTCGTCCGACATGGTGTTGTGGCTGTGGTACACCACGGGCACCTTGCGCCGCAGCCGAACCGGGAAAGCCGCCACCGGCGCTTCGTAGTTGTGGGCGTGAATCACCTGGATGTTTTCCCGGCGAACCACCTGGTCCAGCTTGCGCATCAACAGCAGGTCCAGCAACGGCTTGCGGATTTCCGGCCCGGACCGGAACTTCGCGTAGTGGAACAGTTCCGGGATGCGGTGGATGACCACGCCGGGGCAGGGCAGATCCTGGCCGAAATGGTAGGTCACCACGTGCACCCGGTGGCCGCGCCGCACCAGGGCTTCCGACAGCTCCCGGATCAGCACCTGCGATCCCTGGGAGGTGGGAAACGGGCAGGCCGCCACCATGGCCACGTTCAGGGGATGGAGGGCCGTCTTCATCCCAGGTATCCCATGTCAGTCAGGCGCCGGCGCAGGGCCGCCTCCTCGCGCCGGGACAGTTCCGTCGCGGCGGAAGGCGCGATCCCCGGCGCCGCCGCGGAGATTTCTCCGCCGTCCGGCCGCATCCAGGCGGGTATTTCCATGCCCAGAAAATTTAAAACCAGAGGCGCCATATCCACCAGTGATACATCGTCGGGCAGCGGCGGGTGCGGCCGGCCGGAATGCAGGATGAAGGTACCGTACGGCCGGTGCGAACCGTTCATGGTGCCACCCTTGAAGCCCAGGTACTCCCGGGGTTCCAGGCGGCGAACGCTGCGCCGCCCTTCCGCCGAAGTGCTGCGGCCCAGCGCGTAACTGTAGCCCTGCGGCCGGTTCAGCTCCAGGATCAGGTCCGGGGCGCTGCCGGTTTCCGGTCCCCGGTACACCTCCTCGCGGCGACGCACCCGGCGCACCACAGGGGATCCGTCCTGCGGATCCTTCCAGGCCAGCAACGCCTGGATCACCTGTTCCGTGGCGGCTTCCACGCGGTCCGCGGCGACCGTACCGAACGGTTCGCGGTCCCGGCGGTTCAGCCAGAGGGCGGGGAAGTAATTCAGCTCTTCGCTGTAGGCGACCGTGCCGGCCCAGTCCAGGCCGCCGAACCGCTGCCGCGATTCCAGCCCGGAGGCCAGGCGGCCGCCCGCCACCCGGAAAACCTCCTGCTGCATGCGGTAGGGCAGCCAGCGCATGCCGAAGATTTTGACGCGCCCCACCCAGGGAGTCCAGGCCCGGTGCGGAGCGAACCGCAGCAGACCGCACTCCGCCAGGTAGCGGTTCAGGTACAGGACCCGGTCGGAAGTGCCGCCCATGCCGTGGTCGCTGATCACCAGGACCGTTTCCGGCTGGGTCTGTGCAAATATTTCACCTGCCAGCGCGTCGGCGGCGCGGTACACCGTAAAAAGGGCGTCCCGCAGTTCGGAATCGGTGGCGGCGACGTGGCGGGGCGAATCGGGGTCGTGAAAAGCCCAGAAGTGATGTCCTGCCGTGTCGGTTTCGCCGACATGGAGGAGCAGGAGGTCCACCGGATATTCCTGTTGCAGAAAGCGTACCAGTTCTGTCTTGCGCTGCATTCCTTCAAGCAGTTTGCCCAACACCCGTCGGTGCCACCCCCGGCCGATGCGGCTCTCGTTGAAGTCGCCGAAGTAGTACCCGCCTAGCTCGCGCTCCAGGCGCTCCGCCAGGGCGCGGGGATGCACGTAGCGGGCCTCCGCCTTGGAAGGCAGCGGCGTATCGAAGCCGGAGATCTGGTAGCCGGACAGCGGTTCGGGAGGATAAGTGGTAGGCAGGCCGATGGATCCCACCTTCCACCCGGCAGCGGAGGCCAGGCGCAGGAAGGTGGGGCTGCTCCGCCGCGAGGCGTTGACGAAGCGCACTCCCAGGCGGCCGGGAAGCCGCTCGGTGAAATCGAAGATGCCATGCCGCCCCGGATCGACCCCGGTCAGGAAGGTGGACCAGGCCGGAAAGGTCATCGGAGGGACGGTGGAGGCGGCGGGCCGCCAGCAACCCTGGCGGGCCAGCCGGTCGAGATGCGGCAGCCGGTCCCGCCAGCGCGCAAACAGGTCGGGATCGAAACCGTCGAGCGCCAGGATGAGCAGCTTCATGGGAGCACGAATTACTGGGTGTACCCCAGGGCGCGAAGCCGTTCCTGCGTCGCCCGGTCAATGTCGCCGGAAGCGCCCATCTCCTGCCGCGACAGGGCATCCTGCAGGTAAGCCAGGAGCAGCGGCTTCATCTCGGCGACTTTCTCGGGGTGGGCGGCGGCCAGGTTATTGGTCTCCTGCGGATCGTCGGGCAGGTAGTAGAGCTGCTCTTCGGGCAGGCCGCGCTTGTTGTCGGGATTCATCAGAAGGTACTTCCATGGCCCCACGCGCAGGGCTTGCCCCACGCAGCCTTCGAAGTCCGCCTCGGAGTAGACTTCCTGCGGGACGGCCGCCGGAGCAGGTTCGTTGCCGGCCAAGGCCACGGCGGCGGTATCCGGGGGGAATTCCAGGGCGGCAAGCAGGTTTCGCCCACGCATCTTCTCCGGCACTTCCACTCCCGCTTCAATCAAGGCCGTGGGGGCCACGTCAATCAGGCGGGCAAGATCCTCACATACGGTTCCCGCAGCCGCTCCGCCCGGGCGCTTGATCACCAGGGGGACCCGGATCTGCTCTTCCTGCAGGGTGGTGCCGTGCCACCAGCCGCCGTGCTCATAGAACTCCTCCCCGTGATCGCTGGTCAGGACGATCAGGCAGGAATCGTAGAGACCCACAGCCTTCAGCTCGTCGGTGACGGCGCCGATCCACTGGTCAATGTATTCGATCTCCCGGTCGTAGTTGGCCATGAACGGCTCCACGAACTTGGGATCGGGGTTGGGCATGACCACCCGGGCGTACCCCTTGCCGTTGTAGGGATGCTCGAAGAACGGATCGTGCGGGTCCATATAATGCAGGTAGGCGAAGAAACGGCGGTCGTGGTGCTGCTTGAGGAATCCGTTGAATCGCCCGGTGACCACTTCGGCGGGGCGGTAGAAGTTATCCGGCCAGATGCTCTTGACCAGCTTCATGCGGATCTGCCGCAGTACGCCGTACACCACCAGGCGGGAAGCGGATTCGTTGGCGCCGAACAGGAATTTGGGCGGCAGATACGTGTATTCGTGGAAGCCCTGCTGGAAATTGTAGATGGGAGCCAGGTTGACGTTGGTGACGATGCCGCCGCAGAAGTAGCCGGCCTCGCTGAACGCTTCCGCCAGGGTGGTGACGGCGGGCGTCAGCATATCGGTCTTGTGCATGGCCCGGTGTTCGTTCAGGTAGCGCGAGGTCAACAGCGACGCGGTGGACGGCTTGGTGTTGTTCGACTGGGCGTAGGTGGTGCGGAAGAGGATGCCGTCGCGGGCCAGGGCGTCAATGTTGGGGGTGGAGGCGGGTCCGCCGTAGCAGCCCAGCCGGTCGGGCCGCAGGGTGTCAATCAGGATCACCAGGACGTTGGGTTGGTCCGCCGGATCGGCGCCACCGGCGGCGTAGGGGACGTGAACCTCTTCCGTTTCCCGGTTAAAGGCGGCCTGCAGGGCGACGCCGGTCAGCAGCACCGCCGCCAGCACGACGACCCAGCCCACGGGGCGCACCAGGCGGTCCGTTAAACCGACCAATTTGCCGCTGAGCAGCGCTTTCAACAGGAAGAACAGAACCACCGCGGCGACCGCCAGGACGGCGACGGTCAGCAGGCCGGCGGGCGAAGCGGGCTTGACCTTCTCGGCGTGGAAATCGCGGAAGGCACGGAACAGGAAGACCAGGAAGAGGACGGCGCTGAAGGACTTGGCCACCATGAAGGCGGACAGCAGCCGGCGGTCGCGGCGGCGGTCGGCGTGGAAGGGCAGCAGGCTTAAACCCAGGTGGGCCGCCACGCCGATCAGGCCGCCCAGCAGGCCGTAAGCCAGGGCGGCGAACAGCAACCCGGAGAGGGCCGCCGGATGGGAGCCGAAGCCGGACACCAGGAGCAGTTCGACGATACCGGCCAGAAGGCCGCCCAAAGCTCCGGCGCGAAAGCTGACAAGAGGCGCCCCCAAGGGGCCCGCGATGCGGTGGTCGTTCATATTCACACCCGCTGATTAGCCGTGGTTACTTCAAGGGAATGGCCGGAGAATCCGGATCAGCGCACGAACGTGGGCGCATGCCAGGTCCGTTCTCGCCGGGTCCGGCGCGTGGCAAAGAGCCGCTTCAGGTCCATGCGCAGGGAACTCATGCGCAGGGTGGCCGCCAGTTGCACCGCTTCGTGGGCCTGGAACGGCCGGGACACCACCCGCACGCGGCCGCCGCGAATCGCCTCGAAGATGGATTCCAGATCGGGTTCGGCCTGGATCATGCTGTAGGTCTTGCCCAACTGGTGCAGGCGGTGGGTATCGGATCCGCCCACCAGGGTCATGCCCGTCTTACGGGCGAAGCGTGCGGCCGGGATGTTGGGGTTGAAGCGGTTGGTGTAGAAGGAATTGTATTCCACCGCGTCGAACAGTTCCCGGTGCCGTTCCAGCTTGCGCCGCAGGCAGATGTACCCCGGATAGTAGGGGTGGGGAGCCATGACCAGCACGTTGTGGCTGCGGCGGTAGACTTCCAGGTCCTCGAAGGTGCGCAGCTTGTCCGCCTCCCGGTCGGCGTTGATGATGAGCACGTGCTTGCGTTGGATGTTGGCTTCGACGCCGGGCAGCAGGAAGAGGCCGCGCAGGGCAGCGTATTCCCTCCACCGCTCGCTGAATATCACGTTAATATGATTGGTGATGGCCAGCACCTGGAAGCCCAGCCGGGCCGCATGGTCAATCAGTTCGATGGCGCTATGGGTGACGCCGTCGAAGACACAATCATTCGTATGCGTGTGGAAGTCCGCTTTTAACCAGACCATCGTATGTCCTTTGGTAAATCACACTGTCCAGACTATCGGCGCTTAGGCCCGGGCCCGCCTCATCTCCTCCACCTGGCGGCGGTAGTCGGTCTTGCGGGTCAGGAAGATGACCGCCCCGACCACGTTGACCGAGATGGAAACGAAGTACACCATGGTGGCCGAGAGCATCATGGCGGTGCGCTGCACGGAATCGACGTTCTGCACCACTCCCAGGCTGTCCAGCAACCCCATGAAGGCCCCTTCGCGCAGGCCGATGCCGGCGATGGACAGGGGGATCATGGTGGCGATCTGGGTCATGGGGCCGACCTTGAAGATATCTGCCAGGGACAGCCCGGCGCCCAGAGCCAGAGAATTGGTGTAGTAAGTCAGGAACCAGAAGAGGTACACCACCAGCCCCAGCAGCACGGCGCTCACCAGACTGCCGCGGCGGCGGCTGTACACCGTGAAGGCGTCCACCAGCCGGTTCAGCGGTTTTTCCAACTTGGCCCTGCCGGGCAGGTTCAGGGCCAGGATCCGGCGGAACAGCCCCGGGCTGAACAGCAGGATCAGCGCCAGGACCGCCAGCACGGCGAAGAAGGCCCCGAACACGGCCAGAAACTTGACGTCCAGTGTGCCGATGAAGAAGGGCAGGGTGACCAGCACCAGGATACTCAGGGCGAAGAAGGTGGCCACCATCTTCTCGATCAGGACCACCGACACTGAGGCTTCCGTCCTGCCGGTGTAGCGGGCGATGTCGTAGGCCTTGTACGCCTCCAGACCAATGCCCGTGGGGGTGAAGGTGCCCAGAAAGCGGCCCACCAGGAAGGTCTTGACGATGTGGGGGAAGGGGACGTGCAGATCCTGACCTTTCAGCAGCACGTTCCAGCGGGCGATGGAGAAGAACACGGCCCCCAGTTGCATGACGAAGGAGGCGGCGAACCATTCGGGGTGCTGGCGGAAGGAGGCCACGATGTCGTCCAGGCCGATCTGGAAGCGCCGGAAGATCAGGACCAGGATGACGACCGTGACGGTGATTTTAATCAGGGTGATGAGGTGTTTCTTCAAGATCGAACCTTGTTCGCGTTATTCCAGGTATCCCAAACTCTTCAGCCGCTTGGCGATCTCATCGGTCTCCTCCGCGGTGAAATCCTTCCGCTGGGAGGCATCCGCGGCGGCGGCGGCCACCTTCTGCACGGGGCGGGCGGCCATGAATTCCGGCAGGAAGGCGTTTTCCAGCACCTTGCCGTCCATGTCGTCGGGTACCGGCATCCCATAGAGGTGCAGCAGGGTGGGCGCGATGTCGGCAATCTCCGCGCCCTGCAGCTCCTGGCCCGCCTTGAACTGGGGTCCCACGGCCAGGAAGATGCCGTCCGGCCGGTGGAAGCCGTTGGGGGTATGGGCGCTGGACTGCAGGATGCGCCGGGGTCCGATCAACTGGCGTCCCAGGCAGCCGTAGTTGCGGGCCACGAAAATGATGTCGGCGGCGTAGCGGGTCTGGTCTCCGTGGTAGATCTCTTCCCGGAACCAGACGCGATCCACCACCTTCTCCCTGGTCCGGGGATCCTTCAGCTCCAGCAGCCGGTCGCGGATCTCTTCCCGCAGCCGGTCGTACTCGGACCCCGGCTCGACGATGCCGGCGCCGTTCTCCCGCTTCACGTTGACGAAGATCCCCTGGCTGGGGATGGAGGCGAAGAACGCCTTGGTGCCGGTGAAGTCCAGGGCTGCTTCCAGGTCGCTCTTGAAGGTGGACCGGGTGCCGCGAATGCGCCCCCGCACCGCCGACTGCACCGCGCGGGGCACCAACGATTTAACCAGCGGCGAATCATTCAGGTCCATGAAAAAGCTGAAGATTTGCTTGCGCCGCAATACCTGGGGCAGGACCTTCAGGTAGCCGTGCCGCATCAGCCAGGTGTTGACGTTGAACCACTGCCGGGTGGACCCGAAGCCGTGGTCGGACATGATCACCAGGGGGGTGTCGCCCAGCCGGACGCGCAGTTCGCCCAGCATCTCGTCCACCATCTGGAAGCTGTGGATGACCCGCGGGCGGATCTTTCCGGCCATGGGCGATTTGTACAACTCCCACTGGGGGTCGAGGTACTTCCAGAACAGGTGCTGGATGCGGTCCATGATGATGAACACGATCATGAAGAAGTGCCAGGGCTGGGTTTCCAGCAGGTGAAAGAAGGCCTTCTTGCGCTGGACGAAGGAGTGATCAATGTCATCCATGAACCGCAGGGCATCGGCTTCCAGCTCCACGTCGTACTTGGGGATGTCAATGTTGACGACGTATTGGCCGATGGCGCGGCGCAGCTCCTCCTTCAGTTCGGCGGGCACGGCCCAGTCGGAGTCGTCCGAGGGGGTCATCATGCCGGAGATCATGAAGCCGTCCACCGGTTCCGGCGGGTAAGTGATGGGCACGTTCATGATGGCGGCCTTGCGCCCCGTCTCGTTCAGGACGTGCCACAGCTTGCGTCCCTGCATGGACGAGAGATTGATCAGGGGCCGGTCGGGGTACTTCAGGGGGGATTCCCGGAAATCGAAGATGCCGTGCTTGCCGGGGTTCTTGCCGGTCAGGCAGGCGGCCCATGCGGGGGGCGTGGTGGGCGGGATGGTGGAGGCCAGTTTCCCCCAGGCGCATTCCTGGAACAACCGGGCGAAGTGCGGCATGTGGCCGGCTTCCGCCCAGGGTTGGATCAAACGGAAAGTGCCGCCGTCCAGCCCCAGGAGCACCACGCGTTCGGCAGCACCGTTGGAAGTTGATGACATAAACACCTGCTCTGTTACAGATCGGGGGAATTCTTCCCCCGGACAAGCCTTACTTGCTGACAGCGATGACGCTGCTGTCCTGACCGGCGCCGGCCAGGAACGAACTCCCTTCCATTTCCGGCAGCTTCTGCACCCCGAAGTAATCCAGCACGGTGGCCGCGAAATCCACGATGGCGGGCTGCTCCTTGGTGATCTTGCGGTTGGAAAAGAGAACCCCGGAGCATTCTTCCATGGGCGAGGCGGAGTGATCGCCGGACCACTTGCCCAGGTTATTGGTCAGGAGTTCGGGCGGGATGCCGCCCAGCATGGTCTCCTTGGAGGTGCGGTAACCGTCGGTGTAGCCCAACTGCAGATCAGGGGCTTGATCAAGGTAATTGCCCCGGTAGACTTCCTTGCCCAGGTACACGGCCTGGACGACGGCCTCCCCTGTGGCGGGATCGCGCTCGGCCAGCAGTTTGGTCTTGATCTCATCCAGCAATTGATAATATTCCTGTCCCGGCCGCACCGCGCCCTGGCCCTCCCGGCCCATCAGGTTGAGGTAGATCTGCCCGGTGCCCAGCGAGTACGCCTTGCTTTTGCGCCAGACGACGTTGGGGAAGAATTCTCCCTTGGGGTACATCTCCGCGGGGATCTCCTCGCCCGGTTTCAGCTTCTCCATGCCCTTGAAGGTGAGGTAGCCGTTCTGCGCCAGCCAGGTATTGACGTTGAAGTTGCGCCGATAGCTGTTGAATCCATGGTCGGACAGCACGATCAGGGTGGTGTTCTTGTCCACGTACTTGGCCATCACCTTGCCGACGAACTCGTCCATGTGCCGGTAGGTCCATTCGATGGCATCGCCGTACTGCGCCGCGCCCACGGGATCGTAGAGCGGGTGCTGGGGATCCAGGAAACGCCAGAACATGTGGGAGGCGCGGTCGGTGTCGGTGTACACGCCGATGAACAGATCCCAATCCCCCTGCTCCAGCTCCGACAGGAAGATTTTGTCGCGGTCGGCGGTAGTGACTTTCATGTCGTTGATGAACTCTTCGTCGGTCAGGCGCTCCTCATTCAAGGCCGAGGTGTCGAATTGCCATCCCACCGTCTTGAAGTAGCCGACCCGCTCGAACAGCTCTTTGGCAAAGGATTCGGGATAGGAGATCGGCATGTACGGGTCCGACGGCGCGATGGAGAGCGGCGTGACGTAGAGACGGAATTCGGGGGACGCGGAAAACAGGTGGAACCGGCAGATGCCCGTCGTTTTCAGGAAGGGAGTGAGGCTGACGCGGAAAGGCAACCACGGGCTCCAGGTGCCGGGAGTGATGAGGTGGCTTTTACCGTCCAGGCGGATCTCGACCGACTGGTCCTGGCGCACGGAGAAGTTAACCGGGATGCGGACGCGCTCGTTTTTGGTGGGGTGCATCATCGCTTCGAGGTAGGTGGCGATTTCTCCGTTGATCATACCCACCTTGACCAGTTTTCCCCCTCCGACCGATTCGGCCAATTCTTCCGGAGTCAGGTCCGTGGCCAGGTAGGTGAAGGTGGAATTCGTCTCCCGCAGGTCCGGAGTTCCCAGCCCGGAGAGCATGCGGCCCTCCCCCACTTCTTCCGGGGGGAAGGTATAGGGGATGGTCAGCAGCGTGGCATGGACGCCGGAATCGGCCGCCACTTTCCAGAAGGAAACTCCGCCCCGGGTGATTTCGCCGTGCGCCTTGGAGGTGGGCACGACTCCCAGCAGCAGGTCCGGCTGTTTCAGGATCAGGGTGGCCAACCCCGGCAGATAATCCTGCGGGGAGCGGTTGATGAAATCGTAGATCCCGTGGCCGCCGGGATTGGACCCGGTGGCGAAGGTGGACCAGGCCACCGGCGACTGGGGCGGGATGGTGGAACCCAATTCCCGGTAGCCGCCCTGGGCCATGAGCTTCTGGAGGTTGGGCAGTTTCCCTTCCCCCATCCAGCGCTGCACCAGGGACGGTTCCACTCCGTCGAAGCCCAGGACGATCATCCGGGGTCCGCGGGGAACATATTTCGAGTCGCCGCTGCACTGCATCAGCCCCAGGGTAAGGACCATCATGGCCAGAACGGCAGGCAGGCGTTTGAAAGTATGAAGCATGATTCAGCGTCTCAGGGTTTCAGGATCAGCGGTTGCGGTCGGCGATGAAGTAGAGCGTCGTGGCGCCGACGATGATGCCGAAGATCTGGCCGATTTCCGCCCAGTTTGTCACCAGGAAGCCCGACCGCCGCTCCAGGAAGACGGTGTCATTGGGTTCCAGCTCGATGTCCTGGGAGCGATCCTTATCATCTAAGATGTCCTTCAAGTTGACCACCCGGCGGGGCCGGGAGAAATCCTTGGAGTAGACGTTGCACTTCTTCAGGTTGGCGACCTCGTCCGGCCCCCCGGCCATGGCCAGGTAATCGGTCAGGCGGCGCCCTTCGGCGTAGGAGTAATCGCCGGGGATGCGCACATGGCCCATGATGTAGATCTTGTTCAGCGTCTCGGTGCCGATGGTGATGACCACCACCGGCCGCTGCAGGTACTGCCCCAGCTTTTCGGTCAGAATGTCCTCCAGGCCGGAGACGGTCAAGCCTTCGACGTACAGATTACCGACCAGCGGATAGGAGACGGAACCGTCCCCCAGCACGGTGACATTCATGGTCAGGTCGGCATTCTCGTGCACGTAGATGTGCAGTTGATCGCCGGGACGGATGCGGTAGTTTTCGTCTTCCTGCGGATCGCCTGCCTGGTTGGCCCAGGCGCCGGCGGCCAGGATAAGCAGGGTGGTGAGAAGGGCGGTGAACACAACGGAGCGCTTCATGGTTTTCCCCGATTAATGATGGATACCGGGTAGTCCTTGTCCGGGAACGCGGCGCCGGGGGCGTGATCAGGCCCGGGCGCCTTCCTGAAAGGATTCCTTGGATTCGCTTTTAAGGCTGACGTTGCTGAAGTCCTCCCGTTCCAGGTCGGCGTGCACCAGCCAGCCACGGTAGGCCGGGCTGGCCCCGAAGACCATGGCGGGGATGGTGCGCAACAGGATGGAGAGATCCAGCAGCAACGAACGGTTTTTGATATAGTAGAAATCGTACTCGAGATTCTGGTGGAGGAACAGGTCCTTGCGCCCCATGATCTGCCACAGTCCGGTGATGCCGGGCTTGACTTCCAGCCGCAACTTCTGCCACTCCTTGTAATTGGCCACGATGCCGGGAAGTTCCGGCCGGGGGCCGACCAGGGACATTTCGCCGCGCAGGATGTTCAGCAACTGGGGCCATTCGTCCAGGCTGGTGCGGCGCAGGAAGCGCCCGAACCGGGTCACCCGGGGATCATTCCAGCCGGCGGGAGGCGCCTCTCCGGATTCCGGTTGCCGGTACAGGGTGCGGAACTTGAAAATCCGCAGCGGAGCTCCCTTGCGGCCGATGCGGTCGTCACGGATCAGAACCGGTCCAGCGCTCCCCAGGCGGATCAGGACGGCGATGGTCACCCACAGCGGCAGCGAGATCAACAGCAAGAGGGAGGCCAGGAGATAATCCAAAACTTCCTTGATGGCGCTCTGCACCCGGCCGAACTTCTGCTTGTGGATCTCGACCATGGGGATGTCGGCGATGCCGTCAATCACCGTCTGCGAGGTGACGATGTCGTAGAGATCGCTGACCATCTTGATGCTGACGTCGGCCTTCTCCAGTTGCACGATCAGGTCCAGCACCTTCTCCCGGGAAAGATTGGGCCGGGCGAAAATGACCTCGTCAATCTGGTAATCATCCACGATTTTCAGGATATCCCGCGACGATCCCAGGATCTCCTTGCCCAGGTAGCGCTTGCCGATGCCCACCTCGGCCACGAAGCCGACCACGTAATATCCCAGGGCCGGGAAACTGTGGGTCTTCTCCAGCAGCATCTGGGCGGTTTCGCCGCTGCCCACGATCAACACCCGGGTGGCGTTGATGCCCTTGGCCATCATCCGCTCGTGCAGCGACTTCAGGGCCATGCGGGCCAGCCCCACCAGGGGCATGGCACTCAGGAAGACGGCCGCCAGGAGAATGCGGGAATAGTCCACCTTGAGGAGGAACATGCCCGCCATCACCACCAGGGCCACCACGGCGAACGCCCGCAGGAACAAGGCCATGTCGTTCAGCTTCGACTGGCACACCTTCACCCGGTAGAGCCCCATCTGGCGGAATACCAGGGTCACGATCAGGGGGAAGACCAGGATCATGGGCACGAAGTACTCCACCGGCTTGCTGAAGATCAGGGGAGTGTCGTACCAGAGCGAGCGGACCCAGAATCCCAGGGCCAGGGCGGCGGCGGCCATGAACGCGTCGGACAGGGCCAGCACGGCCGGAAAGATGGTATCCCGCTCGCTGCCGATGATCAGCCCCAGGAACACGCCGTACCCGAAGATCAGGCTCTTGAAGAAGAGGACCAGGGGCGCGGCCAGGGCCATCTGCCGGTCGAAGCGGTAGGTGCGCCGCACGAAGGGCACGCAACTGGCCACGAACAGCGCCAGGGCCCCTCCCGCGGTGGCCAGACCCCATCCCAGGCCGAAGAAGAAGCCCGCCAGCGACAGCAGCACCAGGTATGAGAAAATGATCTGGAACTTCAGACTCTGCGGCGTATAGGTGTCGCGCAGGATCTTGGCCGGAAACTTCTTGTACACCAGGATGCGCCAGAACGCCCGGCTGAACTTGATGCTGAAGTACTTCTTCCAGGTGGCCGGGTGGCGGTGGTAAACGATGGCGTCGTTGGCGAAGACCATGCGGTACCCCCGGGAGGCGATCTTGTAGGACAGCTCCACGTCCTCGTTGTTGGCCAGGGGGTAATGCGCATCGAAGCCGCCCACATCCTCGAACACCGAGCGGCGGAAGGCGGCAGAGAAGGAGGCCACCAGGTCAATGCTGTCGAAGCCTTCCAGGACCTGGAAGCGCTCCTCGAATTCCAGTTGCACGAAGCGGGCGCAAAATTCCTTCTGCCGGGTCAGGTAGCGGCCGCTGACGCCGGCCACCTGGGGATCTTCGAAGGGTTTGACCATCTTCTCGATCCAGTCCTCCCGGGGGATGCAGTCGGAATCGGTGAACAGAATCAGGTCGCCGCGGGCCACGCGTACGCCCAGGTTGCGGGCGGCAGCGGGGCCTTCCTTGTTCTGCAGGCGGTACTTGACCCCGAACTCGCGGGCCACTGCGGCGGTGCCGTCGGTGGAGGCGTCGTCCACCACGATGACCTCGTACAGCTCGCGGGGCACCGTCTGGTTCTGCAGGGCGCGCAGCGTGTAGGGCAGCGTCCGTTCAGCGTTGTATGCGGGTATGATGACCGAAATCATAAGCAAACCATCTCTCGCGGCTCCCAGGCCTATACCGTCCGGCCGGCGGGACCGGAAGGCGCCGCCGCCGGCATCTTGGGCTTGCGATCCACAGGTGGGGAGGTCAACTGCACGGCCATGGCCCGGCGGATGAAATCCCGGCCCGCGCGGTAGTCCTCGCCCTTGACTTTGCCCGCGCTCCGCAGGGCTTGCAAACGCATCCAGCGCAGCAGCAGCAACCCGAAGCTGAAGGCCCGGTGGAAATACAGCTCTCCCATTCCCAGGTTCTTGCGGATGAAGTGGTGCTGCGCCTTGTACACTTCAAGGTTCAGATTGGCGCCCCAGAGTTTCTGCACGGTTTGGGATCCCAGGTGGACGATCTCGGCGTCGTGCACGAACACCACCTTCCACCCCTTCCGGTGCGCCTGGAAGCACCAGTCGCTGTCCTCGTGAAAGATAAAATAGTCCTCATCCTTCAAGCCGATGTCGCGCAGGCATTCCCGGCGCACCATGAGCGCGGCGCCCAGCATCCAGTCCACCTCCCGGGTCTGGTGGTGATCCCAGTGGGTCAGGGAGAGGCGGCCGGCCAGCCGGGGCGATATCCGCGGCCAGGGCAGCAGGTGCGAAAGGATCAGGTGCCGGGTGGTCATGAAGTTGCGGCAGGACGGCTGCAGCGATCCGTCCCGGTTCAGCAGTTTCGATCCGGTGATCCCCGCCTCGGGGTGCTGATCCATGTATTCGACCAGCCGGTCAATGGCCCCTTCCCGGCAGATGGTGTCCGGATTCAGGCAGAAGAGGTATTCGCCGCCGGCCTCCCGCAGCCCCTGGTTGTTGGCCACGGTGAACCCGGTGTTCTGCGTGTTGCAGATCAGGTTGACCTGGGGAAAACTCTCCCGGATGGCTTCCACCGAACCGTCCTTCGAGTGGTTGTCAATGATCCACACCTCGAAGGGGTGAGCCGTTTTCACCGTCCGGTACACCGACTCGAGCATGGGCAGGGTGACGTGCTTCTCGTTGGTGTTGGCCGTGATGATGGACAATTTATACCGGGGCTTCCCGGAGGTCAACTCAGTTTCCATGAAGGGGGCAAATTACGGGCGATTTCGATCTGCTCGAATTCCTGGGACTGCCTGGCGCCGTGCACCCGCACCCAGGCGGTCATGCGCCGGATTCCCTCCTCCAGCGATACCTGGGGCCGGTAGTCGAAGATTTTCTCGACCTTGGCATGGTCGCTGAAGGCATGGATTACCTCGGAGCGCGGATCCAGGTGCGTCATGTTCACCGGGGCGTTCATGGCCTGGGCCACCACGCGGGCCAGGTGGTTGACGCTGTAGGGCTGGTCGGCGCCCACGTTGAACACCTGGTTGCGGGCGGCGTCCAGTTCCGCGGCACGGGCGATCACCGGGGCCACGTCGCCGATGTAGCTGAAGGCCCGGGTCTGTTCGCCGTCGCCGAACACGGTCATGGGCTTGCCCTGGAGGATCTGGTTCATGAAGATGCCGACCACGTTGCGGTACTTGTCGCCGATGTTCTGCCGCTCGCCATAAACATTGTGGGGCCGGAAGATGACGTAATCCAGGCCGAACATCTCATGGGTAGCCTTCAGCTCCATTTCCACAGCGTACTTGGCGATGCCGTAGGAATCCTCCGGCTGCGGCGCCATCTCCTCGGTCATGGGCAGTTGCCCGACGCCGTACACGGCGATGGAGGAGGTGAAAATGAAGCGCCGGACGTCGTGGTTGACCGCGGCGTTGACCAGGTTGACCGAGCCGATCAGGTTGTTCTGGTAGTTGAAATGCTTGATGAAGTGGGACAGCCCTTCGGCCGCGTAGGCCGCCAGGTGGAAGACGTAGTCGAAGCGGTGCTGGCCGAACAGGCGGTCGAGCAGGTCCCGGTCCAGGATGCTGCCCTGCACGAATTCGGCGCCCGGGGGGACGTTCTCTACAAAACCCCCGGACAGGTCGTCCAGGACCACCACGCGGTGGCCCATGCCCAGCAATTGCTCGGCGACATGGGATCCGATGAATCCGGCGCCGCCGGTGATCAACGATTTCACGCGCTGCCTCTCGCGATGTTATCCCCGGAAGGCGGATCTGAGCCGCTGCCGGCTGCTTTCCGCCAATATCGTTTTAATGAACGGCTCGGGAATGCAATCTACAAATTCTTCCGGTGCCGGATGGCGAACTTGATCGTATTCCAGAATCCGATGTCGGTTTCCCGCATGAAGCGGTAGGTATAGGACATTCCGAACAGGAGGAAGAACAGGCGGTCCAGGGGGAGCTTCACCAGCCGGGCCAGGACCGGGATCAGCCACGGCATCTTGACTCCCAGGTAAAAAAGCTTCTGCAGCCGGGTCAACTGGCGGATATTCGCCTGTTTCAGTACGCTCCCGGAGAAGAAGGAGGCTTCCAGGTTATCCAGGGAGAAGCGGTCGTCCAGCAGCCCCTTGGAACGGGCGATGTCGGCCAGCTCGGTGCGGGGGTAGGGCTGCAGGATGGAGCACCAGGGGTAATCCACTTTGATCTCGGCATTCAGGCGGATGGTTTTGACCGCCTTTTCCACCGTCTCGTCCGGCAAACCCATGATATTGAAGGTTTTCATGCGGATGCCGTACCGGCGGAACCAGGCCGCAGCGTCGCGGATCTGCTGGTCGCTGATGTTCTTATTCAAGATGGTGCGGCGCAGCTCCGCGTCGCCCGACTCGATGCCGAACATGACCAGGTAGCAGCCCGCCTCCTTCAGCATCCGCACGATCTCTTCATTGACCAGGTTGACGCGGACGTTGCAGGCGAAGGGGAGGCCGATTTCCCGCCGGTACATGGGCAGAAACCGTGCCAGCCACTCCTGGTCCAGGATGAAGATGTCGTCGTTGATAAAAATGCGCTTCAAGGGGAAACGGGCCTTGACCTGCCGCATCTCCTCGACCGCCCGTTCGGCGGAATGCCGCCGCAGCACCTTCATCTTGCCGTGGTACATGCGGTTGAAGTCCCGGTTGAAGCAAAAACTGCACAGGTAGGGACATCCGCGCGCGGTGATGAAGGGCTTGGTGGGGTAATCCCGCAGGTACTGATACTTGTAATAGATGTCGCGGTCGGGCAGGGGGTAGTTGTCCAGGTCGTTCTCGCCCGGCCCCACCTCGTTGCGCACGATGGTCCCGTCCCGCTTGACCCAGAGGTTGCGGACGTTGCTGTAGTCTTCCCCCCGATCCAGGCGGGCACACAGCTCGGCGGCGGCCTCCTCCCCTTCGCCCCGGCAGACAATGTCAATGGCCGGATGCTCCACCGTCTCGGGGAAGAAGGTCGGGTGCGGCCCCCCCAGGAGGATGGGGGCGCTCACCGTCTGCTTCACCTGCGCGGCGATTTCCAGGCAGCGGACATGGTCGCCGGTCATGGCGGAAAAGGCCACGAGGTCGGGCCGGTAGTCGCGGACGCGGTCGTAGAGCGCCTTGCCCTCCTCGCCTTCCAGGAACAGGTCAACCGTGTGGCCGGCCCGCTTCAGGTAGGCGGAGATGGACATGACGCCGGTGAATTCGAACTGGACAGTCTGGAGAAAGAGGACTCGAGCCATATGGATATCACTGATTCGCGATCAAACCCCGGCCGCGGCGGTTCTCCGCCCAGAGGCGGTGGTAATCTTCGACGTGCGCCATCACCTCATCCACCGTGATGCGGCGCATGCATTCCGCCTCCCGCTTGCAGCGGATCTTCTTCAGGGTCTTGAAGAAGACGCAGGGGCTGCAATCCAGGTCCTTGTAAAGGGGCCGGTGCAGGTCCCCCAGGGGACCGTAGCGCCGGGGGCTTTCCGGGCCATAGAAGGAAATGGTCGGGACCCGGGCGGCATAGGCCAGGTGCAGAGGGCCGGAATCGTTGGTAATGAACAGGTTCAGCCGGGAAATCACTGCGATGTATTCGTGCAGACTGGTGCGTCCCGCCAGGTTGACGGGGTCTTCCCGCATCATGGACACGGCTTGGTTCACGTAGAGAACTTCATCCGGGGCGCCGAAGAGCACCACCCGGGCGCCCAGCTTCTGCACCATGCGGTCGGCCAGCTCGGCGAAGTTCACCAGCCCCCAGCGCCGCTCCTTGGCCACGTCCGAGGCGTTGACGTTCAACCCCACCACGAATTCATGGCTGCCCACTCCTTCGCCGGCCAGCAGGTCGTCGGCGGCGGCCAGATCTTCCGGAGTCAAGGGCAGCGGTTCCGCCAGCAGTTCTTCCAGCGACGGCTCGCCGGTGACGCCGAAAGGCTCCAGCACCCGGTAGAAAGTCCGGGCGATGTGCTCATCCTCTCGGAATTCGATGGGTTTGGTGAAGAGCGACTGGCGGCCGGGCACGGAGAAGCCGACCGTCTGCCCCACCCCCGCGTAAAAACTGACCATTTCCGCGAAGTGCACCAGCGGTTCCAGGTCAATGATCAGGTCGAACTGAAAGTTGCGCAGGACGAAGAAGAGCCGGAACAGCTCCCGCCCGAAATCCTTCAGCGTGGTCAGGTGCAGGTAAATGGCCTCGTCGTACAGGCCGGAATTTTCGTACACTCCCTTGTTCGGCGCCAGCGTCAGGAAGACGACCTGGGCTTCGGGGAACAACTGGCGGATCTTCCGCAACGTGGGCGAACACTGCACCAGGTTGCCGATGCCCCAGAACTTGATCACCAGGATGCGGTGGATGCCTTCGGGACGGCGCAACGGCGGAAAGATCTGGCGGAAGCGGTCGTAGTGGTACAGGTACTTGCACACCACCGTGCCGACCTTGGAATCCAACTGCCGTATCAGCTCCAAGTTCATCGCGTCGTCAGACCCAGGTTAAGAACGCCCGGAGCATGCGCAGGAAGTGCAGCAACTCCTGGGGCGAATTGATGCGCCGCAGGGTGCGCCAGACGATCCGGGGTCGCAGGTAGTAGCGCCGGGTGGCCCAGTTGCGGAACCGGGTGATCTCCTCGGCCGGCAGCCCCGGATAGTTGGTCACGGAATGATCCTGTTCGTACTGCTCCCAATCGGTCGAAGCCAGCCAGCCGCTCTCCACCGCCATGCGGTAGAATTCCGATCCCGGCCAGGGCGAGGCGCAGTAGAACTGGGCGTAATCCAGGTCCAGGCTGCAGGCGAAGTTGTAGGTCTTCTTCAGGGTCGCGGGCGTCTCCCCCGGCAGGCCCAGGACGAAATGCCCGGCGATCTGGAAGCCGACCTTGCGGGTCAGGCGAACGGCCTCCTGCACTTGCTTGATGGTGATGTCCTTCTTGATGGCGTCCAGGATGGCCTGTTCGCCGGACTCGATCCCGTAGGAGATCATCCAGCAGCCGGCCTGCTTCATCAGCTCCAGCAGCTCCAGGTCAATGTTGTCCACCCGGCTGTTGCACACCCAGCGGACCTTAAGATTGCGGCGCAGGATTTCCCGGCACAGTTCCTTGATGGCCGCCCGGATGATGGTGAACGACTCCGACCAGAAGAAGAAATCCTTCACCCCGTACTGCGCCCCCATGTGCTCCAGCTCATCCACGATTCTGGCCGGTTTGCGGGCGCGGATCTTCTTCCCGTAGTAGCTCTGGGCCACGCAGTAGACGCAGTCGTAAGGGCAGCCCCGGGCCGTGGTGACCATGAGGAAACGGCGGCCAGAGAAGGGCAACTGGTAGTTTTCCAAGTTCACCAGGTCCCAGGCCGGGTAGGGCATCTCGTCCAGGACTGGGATGAAGCCGCGGTCGGGGGTGTGCTGGACGGCGCCGTCTACTCGCCGGGAAAGCCCCGCCACCTGCTCCAGCGGCAGTTTGCCGGCCAGGGCGTCGGCCAGGTCGGCGATGGTCATTTCCGGCTCCCCGCGCACGATGAAATCGAGCGCCCCGGTCATGGCGAAGACCTCGTCGGGCAGGGTTCCGGCGTGGATACCGAAGGCGGCGATCTTCACCCCGGGCAGGACTTCCCGCGCCTGCGGGGGGATGGTCAAGTCAAAGTTCAGTGACGGGGTGGTGGAATTCATGACCAGCAGGTCGGGCTGGAAAGCCTTCAACTCCCCCTTCAGCTTTTCGGTGTCAATCCCTTCCACGCTGCAGTCATTGACCTTGACCTGGTGGCCGCGGGCACGCAGCACTGCGGCGGTCTGGGTCAGGGAAATGGGCGGCCAAGTGGTGGTCCACACCCCCTCCTTCTGCATACAGCGGCCTTCCCGGGTGAACCCGAACTGCCCCGGGGACGGCGGATTGATCAGGTGCACCTTCATGCGCGCTTTTCCTGCACTCGAGGAACCGCCTCCGCCCCTTCCTTCGCCGGACTCTTCTGGAAGAGGCGGCTGGAAGCCAGGCCGTATTGCACCAGCTTGAAGAAGTTGATCCGCGAGCGGCGCATCAATTGCCAGGCGTAGCAGGCCTGGAAAATGACCTGGAAGGCCGGGTTGGGCGGCAGCTTGATCAGGCGGCGGATCAGGGGCTGGAGAAGGGGAACGCGCACTGCCAGGTGGAAGAACTTCTGCAGGTTCTCCAGTTCCCGGATTTCCCGCCCTCGCACCACCGACGTGGTGAAGTAGCTGGCGCCGATCTCATCCACCGGGAGTTCCTTGCCCAGTTCCGCCTCGATGCGCCGGCGGATCTGGGTGCCGGGGTAAGGCTGCAACACCGAGCACCAGGGGAAGTCGGCGCGGATCTTCGCGTTGATCTTCACCGTCTGGAAAGCGTCATCCACCGTCTCGCCGGGCAACCCCACCATGTTGTAGGTGCCGAAGCGGATCTTATATTTCTTGAACAGCCGGGCGGCCTCGTAAATGTCCTCGTCGCTGACCCCCTTGGCCAGCACTTCGTTGCGGATGCGCTCCACCCCCGATTCCACCCCGAAGACGCAGGAGATGCAGCCGGCCTCCTTCAGCGCGCTGACGATCTCCTCGTCCACCAGGTTGGCCCTCACCGTGGACAGGAAGGGCAGACCGATATCCCGCTTGTACAGATTCAGGAAGGGGAACAGCCATTTTTTGTTCACGATCAGGATATCGTCGGAGAAGCCCACGAAGCGCACCGGCCAGCGGGACCGCACCTGCCGGATCTCCTCGATGACGTTTTCCTGGCTGCGGAAGCGGACGTAGCGCCCCTTGCCCCGATACAACTCCTGGAGCGTATGGTTGGCGCAGAAGTTACACTTGAAGGCGCAGCCCCGCCCGGAGATGAAGTTCTTGGACGTCTCCCGGGCGGTGATGGGGTAGCGGTCGTAATAGGTGCGATCCGGAAAGGGCAGCGCGTCCAGGTTCTGGAGTAAGGGCCGGACGGGATTGCTGAACACCTGGCCGCCGGCCTTGCCCCATAGGTTGGCGATGCGGGTCACGTCGCCGCCGTCCAGGGCTGAACCCAGTTCTGCCGTCGCCTCCTCCCCTTCCCCCACGCAGACGAAATCCACTACCGGGTCCTCGACGATCTGGGGGTAGAAGGTGGGGTGCGGCCCGCCCAGCAGCACCGTCACTTCGGGGTGGCGGGCCTTGTAGCGGCGGGCGAAATCGAGCGCCCAGTGATGCAGACCCGTGGTGCAGGAAAACCCCAGAACCGTGGGGCCGTACGCCTCCACCTCGGCCAGGGCGTTGGTGCCGCGCACGTCAATGAAAATCCGGGCGTCGTGCCCCTGGCGCTGCAGATAGGCGCTCAGGTACATGAGTCCCAGGTTTTCCGTCAACAGGTTCTGAACCAGGGCGAATCGGGCCATGACGTTCCTTCCGGGCCGTCCGGGGTTACCAGGCGGATTTCTCCTTTTCAATGTTCCCCTGCACCATGATGCGCAAGGTGATCCACAGCTTGTGAAAGAAATTCTGCCGGATGGGCGTGCTACGGACGAAGCGGATCACCCGCAAGGGATTCAGCCAGAAGCGGCGGGCGGCGTAATCGCGCAGCTTTTCCAGGCGCTGGGTGGACACCCGCGACAGGTTGTGCGTGACGCGGTAGTAATGCCCGCCCTCGTCCACATTTTCCGTGGGCAGGATGATGCCGGCGCGCAGCGCCTGGTTGAAAATTTCGGTGTTGGGAAACGGCTGCAAAATGAAAAAGGAAGCGGTGTGCATGCGCGAGTCGCAGGCGAAGTCAATGGTCATGCGGACTTCTTCTTCGGTCTCGTCCAGGAATCCGAACATGAAGAAACCGCCGGTGGAAATGTTCTTCCGGGCGGTGTAATCCACGATCCGCCGGGCATGGACCAGGTTCAGGTTCTTGCGCATCAGCTTCTGGATGCGGGGGCTGCCGGATTCGATGGCATAGATCAGGCGGTAGACCCCGGCCCGTTTCATGGTATCCACCAGGTCTTCGTCCATGGCGTCGGCCCGCAATCCGTTGGGAAACGAAAACCCCAGCTTCATGCCGCTGTCAATGACGCCCTCGAAGATGGCCTTGGCGCGCGCTTTGTCCAGGTTGAAGATGTCGTCAATGATCTCGATTTCCTTGACCCCCAGTTGTCGCACCATGTAGTTGATCTCGTTCAACACATGCTCGACGGACCGCTTGCGCAGCTTCTTGCCGAAGACGTCATGGCAGTAGGTGCAATGGAAGGGACATCCCCGGGTCGTCACCATGGGCAGGCAGCGCGTGGTGCGGCGGTGCAGGTTCATGGTGGCGCGGTTCTTCTTGGTGAAGTAGGCCGGCACGTCAATCAGATCCCAGGCCACCATGGGGATATCGTCCAATTTTTCCACGAACCGGCGCTGCGAGTTCAGCCGGACCTCGCCGCCCGCACCACGGTAGGCGAGGCTGGTGATATCCTCATAGGAATCTCGCATACCCTCCGCAGCGAAGCGTTCCAGGAAATCCTGGAACACCAGCTCCCCTTCGCCCACCACGGCGAAGTCAATGCCGGGATCCTGGAGCAGGTCCGCCTTGCTGGCCGTGGCGTAGGGGCCTCCCACGACTACGGGAAGATGCCGGTTGATGGTTTTGACTCGCTGCGCAGCCTGATGAATAATCTCCTTTTCGAGCGTGAAACCGGTGATGCCGACCAGATCCGGATGAAAAGAGCGCACTTCTTTTTCCACGTCATCCAGGGTCAATTTAAAATGACGACAGTCCATGACCCGGAATTGATAGTCCCCCCGCTCCCGCGAATATCCCGCCAGGGACAGCAGCCCCAATGGCGGAATGGTGCCGGGTATAGCCCCCATGTCAGGACGCACCAACAGGACTTTCATCGCATTCTCACCTCGGCATTCTGTTTAGATTCTGATGAAACCAGCAAGTGGAGCGCACTTCACTTATGGCGCTGGTACGCCATACCCTCCTGATTTGGGTCAACTTAGGAGTTAACCATCTGCTATTTTTTCCATTTCCCGACCAGAGTCAGGGCCAGGATGAGAAACATCTCCACTGATCGACGCCAGAAGTTGGGCACCCGGGTGATGAAGCGCAGGATGCGTACCGGATTCAGGAAGAAGCGGGCGATGGCCTTGCGGCGCAGCTCTTCCAGCCGTTCGCTGGGTACCCGGGACAGGTTGACGGACACCTGGTAGTAATGCTCGAAGCTGGCGTTGACCGGCATGCCGGCGCTCAGCGCCTGGTCCCACACCTCGGTGTTGGGAAAGGGGGTCAGGATGAAGAAATTGGCCGTGTGCAGCTTCGAATTCAGGGCGAAATTGATGGTCTGCCAAGCCTCTTCCTCGGTCTCGTCAGGGAATCCCAGGATGAAGAATCCGCCCAGGAAGTAGCCCAGCTTGTTGGCCTTCTCGATATTGGCCCGGGCTTTTTCCAGATCCAGGTTCTTGCGGATGGCCTTCTGGATGCGGGGCGATCCCGATTCGATGGCGAAAACCAGGCGATAGGCGCCGCCCTTCTTCATGATTTCCAGCAGCTCGTCGTCGAAGCTGTCGGAACGCAGCCCGTTGGGGAAGGCGAAGGTCAGGTCCAGCCGCCGGTCAATCACCTGCCGGAAGATGGCTTTGGCCCGGGGGATATCCAGATTGAAGATGTCGTCAATGAACTCGATTTCCTGGATGCCGTGCTGCTGTTTCAGCATCACCATCTCGTCAATCACGTTCTGCACGGAACGGTGACGCAGCTTTTTACCGAACAGGTTGTGGCAGTAAGAACAGCGGTAGGGGCAACCCCGCGACGTTACCATGGGCACGGCCCGGGATCGCATCTGGTGCGGATTCATGGTGCGGTACTTCAGGAACTTCTTCTCGAAGTACTTGTCCAGGTCCAGCAGGTCCCAGGCGGGGAAGGGAATCCGGTCCAGGTCTTCGACGAACCCCCCATGCGGATTCTGCGCCACCTCGCCGTTGCGGCGGAAGGCAATGGCGGGAACGGAAGCCAGGTCGCCGCCCTGCGCCTGAGCCTGCAACCAGGCCGTGAAATTGTGCTCCGCCTCTCCGATGAAGGAGACGTCCACGTTGGGGTCGCTGGCGGCCTTCTCCGGTTCGCTGGTGGGATAGGGCCCACCCAGCAGCACGGTACGTCCCGGCCAGCGGCGCCTGGCTGCGGCGGCGATCTGGTGCGCTGCTGGGCCTTCCATGGTCAGGGCGGAAATGGCGACGACGTCGGGATCAAAATCCTCCCCGCGCGCAATGACCTGCTCGGGGGACAGTTCCAGCAGACGCCCGTCCACGATGCGGGCCTGGTGGTCGCCGGCCTGGCGCAGGCAGGCGGACAGGTACAGCAGCCCCATGGGGGGCGGCACCAGGGGGATGTCGGTGCCGGGACGGATGAAGAGTACCTTCATATCAGATCCGAGATGCGAGATGCGTGATGCGAGCCGCCTCTTAGGCAATTCCGGAGATTCGCGTTACATGAAATTGGGATTGTCAGGACGGCAGTCAATCCTCAGAGTGATTTCACCAAACCGCTGAGCAACCGGCCAATTTCATCACACAGATTGTATAGCCCCTTATAGGTGGCATCATCAATATAGTTAAGCTTATGGGAAAGCTCAAGCCATACTTCAGATTCGGCCATGGAACCGCGGGCAATTTGCAGGAAATGCAGATTTTCTTTGTTCGACCGCATGCTACCTTCCGCAATATTAGCTGGAATGGATGCCGCAGCACGACGCATCTGCGAAGTCAGCCCAAATAATTCTTCCCTGGGAAAGGTTTTAGTAACCGCATAAATATCCAAAGTAAATTGAAAAGCCCTTTTCCAAACGATCAAATCCCGATACATTGCCTTACTCCCGGCATAATCGTGTTCATTTATCTTATTTTATCATTTTTTCTCGCATCACGGATCTCGTATCTCGAATCTCGTATCTACTTTTCATACTTAAAGAAACTCGCCGCGATCAGGATCCAGATCTTTTCCCAGAACCGGTCGCGCCAGGGGGTGGTGCGCATGAAATCCCACAGCCGCCGGGGATTCAGATAGAAGCGCCGAAAGGCCAGCTTGCGCAGCTTGGTCAGGCGTTCGGACGGCACCTTGGAAATATTGGCGGATACCTTCTGATAGTTCTCATAGCTGGCGTCCAGGTTCAGCCCCAAGGCCTGGGCCTGGCGCCAGATATCCGTATTGGGGAAAGGCGTGACGATGAAGAAAGCCGCCGTCTGCAGCTTTGAATTCAGAGCGAAGTTGATGGTGTTCCAGACCTCCTCCTCGGTCTCTTCCAGGAAGCCCATCATGAAGAAGCCGCCCATGGAAAAACTGCGTTTGGCCGCCAGGGCGATGTTCTGCTGGGCTTTTTCCAGGTTCAGGTTTTTGCGGATCAGCTTTTGGACGCGGGGCGTGCCGGATTCGATGGCGAAGACCAGGCGGTAGACGCCCCCGGCCTTGAACAGGTCCAGGATCTCCTCGTCCAGCCGGTCGGTGCGCAGGCCGTTGGGGAAGCTGAATTTCAGGTCCAGCTTCTCTTCGATGATGCGCCGGAAAATGGTCTTGGCCCGCACCAGGTCCAGATTGAAGATGTCGTCAATGATCTCGACCTCTTCGACCCCGAACTTCTCCTTCATCAGCTTCAGTTCGCCCACCACGTTTTCCACCGACCGCTTGCGCAGCCGCTTGCCGAAGAGGTTATGGCAGTAGCTGCAACGATAGGGGCACCCCCGGGTGGTAAAGATGGACAACACCCGCTGCTTCATCTGGTGCTGGTTGAAGCAGGTGCGCTTGCGGGTGCCCTTGCGGTTGAAGTACTCTTCCAGGTTCACCAGGTCCCAGGCGGGGTAGGGCAGCTCGTCCAGGTCCTCGACGAATTCCCGCACGTCGGTTTTGACGATGGCGCCGTTGTGGCGGTAGGCCAGCTCGCGGATGCCGGTCCAGTCCTCGCCCTGCTGCAGAGCGGTCACCAACTGGTGGAAGCTCTTTTCCGCCTCGCCCACCATGGCGAGGTCAATGTTGCCGTCTTCCAGCGCCTGCATATAGTCGGAAGTGGCGTAGGGGCCGCCCAGCACCACCGGCGCGGAAGGGGCCGCCTGCTTGGACCGCCGGGCGATCTCATGCGCCTCGTTGCGTTCCAGGGAAAAGCTGGTGATGCCCACCAGGTCGGGTTTCTGCTCGCGGATGACGCCTTCGATCTGGTCGAAGTTGTATTCCCGGAAGCGGGCGTCGCAGATCTGGGGCGTGAGGCCGGCCTTCTCGCGCAGGTAAGCGGCGAGGTACAGCAGGCCCATGGGCGGCGCTGCCGAAGGGACTTCGGAATGGGGGCGTATCAGGAGGATTTTCATATTGGATCCGAGATGCAAGCTGCAAGATACGAGTTCGCGTTGCCGCCGGGATTGGAACGCAGTGATTCCTGGCGGCTTTAGAATTCCTTGCCCGTGAGGGCCATCCTCAGGGTGCGCAGGAAATTCTTGAACAGCACCCACTTGCGCGGCGTGGTGCGGAAGATGGACCAGATCCGCCGGGGATTGAAGTAGAAGCGGCGGAAGGCGATCTTGCGCAACTGCTCCAGGCGCTCCTTGGGCATCTTCGACAGGTTGGCGCTGACCTGCCCGTAATCGGAATACATGGCCTCCATGTCGTAGCCCAGTTGCAGGGCCTCGTCGTACATGGGGGTGTTGGGGAACGGCGTCAGGATGAAGAAGCTGGCGGTGTGCAGCCGGGTGTTCAGCGCATAATTGACCGTCTTCCAGGCCTCCTCCTCGGTTTCCTCGCGAAACCCCAGCATGAAGAAGCCGCCGGTGGAAATGCCCTTGCCCGCGGTGTAATCAATGATCTGCCGGGCGCGCTCCAGGTCCAGGTTCTTGCGGATCATCTTCTGCACCCGGGGGCTGCCGGATTCCACCGCGTAGTTGACGCGGTAGGCGCCCGCCCGGCGCATCTTGTCCACCAGTTCCTCGTCCATCTGGTCAGCGCGCAGGCCGTTGGGGAAGGACAGGCGCAGATCCCAGCCCGCCTGGATGATGCCGTCGCAGATGGCCTTGGCGCGGGGTCGGTCGAGGTTGAAGACGTCGTCAATGAACTCGATTTCCTCGATCCCGAACTTCTCCACCAGCCAGCGGATCTCCCCCAGCACGTTCTCCACCGACCGCTTGCGCAGCTTCTTGCCGAAGACGTTGTGGCAGTAGGTGCAGCGATAAGGACAGCCGCGGGTCGAAAACAGGGAAATGCCCCGCCGCCGGGACTGGATGGGGTTGGTCAGCCGGCGGATGCGACCGTCCACGAAATACTGCTCCAGATCAATCAGGTCCCAGGCCGGATAGGGGATCGTATTTAAATCCTCCACCAGTTCCGGGAAGGTGCCGGGCGCCACGGCGCCGTTACGGCGAAAGGCCAGACCTTCCAGGGCGCCGCCTTCGCGGCCGCTTTCCAGGCGGTCCACCAGGCGGGCGAACGTCAGTTCTCCTTCGCCCCGGGCGCAGAAGTCCACGCTGGGATCGTCCAGGGCGCTCTGGTAATCGGAGGTGCCGTAGGGGCCTCCGATGACGGTGACGCAGCCGGGGGCATGCTCCTTGGCCAGGGCGGCGTAGCGGCGGGCGAAGTCCCCTTCCATGCTGAAGGCGGTAACGCCCACCAGGTCCGGCCGGGTGCGGCGGATGACGTCCACCACGTCCGTTTCCGCCGGAAGCTCGCTGCGGCCGTCCAGGACGGTGATCTGGTCCCGGCCCGGACGCACCTTGCGCAGGTAGCCGGCCAGGTACATCAAGCCGATGGGCGGCGGCGCCACGGGGATGCCGGAATTGGGGCGGAGCAGTAAAATATTCATGCGGCGGTCCCAGTAACCGGACTGGTTTCGCTGCTGCCCGAACTCTTCTTTAACTCTCTGCCTGTGAACACCATCTTGAACAGGTAAAAGATGCCTTCCAGCAGGCCGACCCGGAAGGGGTTGGCCCGGATGATCAGGTAGATACGCTTGGGGCTTAGATAGAACTTGCGGTAGGCCATCTTTTTCAACTGCCACAGGCGCTTGGTGGGCACCTTGGACAGGTTGACGGCGACGTCGTGATAATCGCTGTAGCGGGCGGTCATGTCGTGTCCGGCGGCCACCGCTTCGTTGTAGATTTCGGTGTTGGGGAAAGGCGTCAGGATGAAGAAGCTGGCGATGACCAGGCGGGACTGCACGGCGAAATTAATGGTCTGCCGGATCTCTTCTTCCGTCTCGTCCAGGAAGCCCATCATGAAGAAGCCGTTGCAGTTGATGCCCAGGCGGGAAATCCTGTCAATGTTGGCCTGGGCCTTGATCAGGTCCACGTTCTTGTGGATGGCCTTCTGGATGCGGGGCGAGCCCGATTCGATGGCCACGGTGATCCAGTAGACCCCGCCGTCCTTGAACTTGCGCAGCAGCTCGTCGGTCAGGTATTCGGCCCGCAGGCCGTTGGGGAAGGTGATGTGGAAGTGCAGGTTTTCCCGGGCCATGCCGTCGAAGATGGCGGCGGCGCGCTCCATGTCCAGGTTGAAGATATCGTCCAGGAATTCCAGTTCACGCACCCCGTAGGTGTCGTGCAGCAGCTTCAGCTCGGCGATGACGTTTTCCACCGAGCGTTTGCGCAGCTTCTTGCCGAAAACATTGTGGCAGTAGCTGCAGCGGTAGGGGCATCCCCGGGTGGTGAACAGCGATACGCCCCTGGGGCTGCGCTGCAGCTTGTTCATCATGGGGCGCTTGCCCCGGCGGGAGAAGTAGGGTTCGAAGTCCAGCAGATCCCAGGCGGGGGGCGGCAGGGCGTCCAGGTCATCAATCATGTCGGGGTAGCCGTTGGAGACCGGCTGCCCGTCGCGGCGGAAGGCGATCCCCTTGATGCCGTCCAACGGCTGTCCCGCTTCCAGGGCGTTCAGCACCGCCAGCAGGGTGGTCTCCCCTTCCCCGATGAAGACCATGTCAATGTTTTCATCCTGGATGGCGACCAGCGGGTCAGAGGTGGCATAGGGGCCGCCCAGGAAGACCCGGCAGCCGGGCAGGGCTTGCTTCACGCGGCGGGCCAGGTCGTGCGCCAGGTCCGCTTCCAGGCTGAAGGCGGTGATGCAGACCAAGTCGGGGCGATATTCGGCGATCAGGGGGACGAGCTGTTCGTTGGGAGTCAGGCGGACGCGAGCATCGTAGAAGCGGTATTCGTCGCCGTGGCGATGCTGCCGGAGATAGGCCGCCAGGGACATCATGCCCAGGGGCACGGGCGCGGCGGTGATGGGGCTGTCCGGACGAGTGAAGAAGAGGCGCATATTCTCTTTCTGCCTGTAGATCGCTGTGAATATGCCGGCGCGGCGCCACGCGCGAATGGGCAACCGGCAAGAGGCGCGAACGATGCGGACGAGGTGAAATAATAATATAACCCTAAAACCACCCTGATGCAATAGTTTATATAATTTTTTCAACAGTTTATATGCGCCTTTTGTCACATGACGGGACTCCGGAAAGGGTGTTTCTCAGGGGGCAAGACGGCTTTAAGTCATTGAAAAACGGCGGCTGGAGCCTCCCGGCAAAAAAACGGGCTTTGACGCAGATCACATCTCCCCGGGAGAGGGGGTAAAACGGAATAAATTTCCCGGTTGGAGGACTCATCGAGGCTTGGTTCCCCGGCAGGCGACGTAGAGGGAATAGTCGCGGGGGACGAAGGGGGGGAAATGGACCGTGCGGAAGCCGGTCAGGGAGGTCTGCAACGAATCCAGGATCTGCCGGTGGGTGGACACATGAAAGCCGGTGGAGGGTCCCAGCAGCTTGTCGGTCAGGGCGTTCTTGGTGGGGAAGCCGGCTACCACCACGCCGCCGGGCCGGGTCACCCGGATGATCTCCCGCACCGCACCGGCCAAGTCGGCGATGTGTTCCAGAACGCTGATCAGGAGCACGGCGTCGAAGCGGTCCGGGCGGAAGGGCAACTGCATCAGGTCGGCGGCCGCCACGTGGGCGGTGACCTGCTCCTGGCGCAGCAGGCCCAGCAGGGAACGCTCCTGGAGCTGGCTGTCTATGGCCCAGACTTCCCCCACCCTCCGGGATAATTCCGGGATGATGATGCCGGTCCCGCAACCCACGTCCAGCAGGCTGTTGATCCGCCCGGGCGGCAGCAGGTCCAGGCACATCTGCAGCCGCTTAATGAAGAAAGACCGGAACCCCGGGATGTAATAATAGGCGATGGGGTCTTCCAGCGCGGGGACGTGGTGTTTGGGAGGGAGATACATTAAGGGTCGTTAGCCGTTAGTCGTTAGTCGTTAGTCGTTAGTCGTTGGTCGTTAGTCGTTGGTTGTTCGGCACGGTTTGCGGTTCGGCTTCCAAGCCCACCAGCTTCACGATGAAAAAAGCTGCCAGCAAAATGAAGTAAGGGTCGGTCGGCACTCGGTGGGGGATGCCGGAGGCGGTCGCGGCGGCCGTGGCTGCGGTGTAGAAGATCAGCGCGTACAGCACCGACCGGCGCCGCCAGTGTTTGAACGAGAACAGCAGCCCCAGGAAGGCGGCAGGCAGGATCCACCCCACCGTGGCCCAGGTGCCCAGGGTGACCAGCGGTCCCTTGGCGCTGCTGGGCGCCACCCGAAAGAGCTGGTAGAGCCGCAGGAAGCAGAGCTTGACATAGACCACCGGATTGGCCAGGATGAAGCCCTTGACCCGCTGGTTCAGGATCCGGTCCCGCTCGATTTCGTTCTCGTCGGTGAATTCGGGGAAGGGGAGCAGTTCCTTGGCCTTCAGATCGGGATAATGCCGGCGGGCGAATTCCCGGTACGTGATCATCACGCCGGCGGCGCGGGCGTCTTCCGTCCGTTCGGGCAGGAACATCTGGTTGTTGTATTCCCACAGGTTGCGCCCGCCCTTGGTGGGCAGCAGAATCGGTTCGCCGAAAAGGGCGTAGTTGCGCATCACCCAGGGCACCGCGGCCAGCACCATGATGGCCATGCTGACGGCCAGCCGGCCCCACTTCAGCCGGCGGCCCCAGGGCAGCCACAGGCACAGGATGATGAAGGGGATGAAGGTGATCAGGGAGATGCGCGTCAGCAGGGTCAGGCCGGCGGTCAACCCCAGAAGGACGTAGTTCGCCCACGACTGGCGATCCAGCGCCCGGACGAAGAAGAAGACCATCAGGGCCTGGAGGAAGAGATAGGTATTCTGCGTCACCAGGTTGGTGACGAAGGCCAGCGAGTAGGGGTACAGGCTGTAGATCAACCCCGCCAGTCCGCCCACCACGGGAGTGAACAGCGCCCGTCCCAGATAGAAAAGAATCAGGATGACCGAGGCGTCGAACAGGCTCTGGAACAGGCGCACGATGACGACGTTGGGGCCGAAGGGGATGACCTCCGGGCCGAAGCGCGTCCCCGGCGTGGGGCCGAACAGCCAGCGAATGCCGCCCACGAACAGGGGGTAGAACGGCTCGAAGAAGGCGGTGGGGGCGTTGGGCCGGACGATGCCCCACAGGGCGTTCAACTGCTCGTCGCGCATCCGTTCTGGGCGGGTGGCGAGTTCGGCGCGCATGGCCTCGGTGACGTTGTCGGGGATGCCGATCAGTTCCGGGGAAACCATGATGCCGTCGCCGCGGGCGATGTGTTCGGCCATGTCCAGGAAGACCGGCTGGTCGGCCATGGGCAGGAGGCGGTGGCCCAGCGCCAGGGTCAGAGTCACCCTGACAGCCAGGCCGAAAGCGAAGATAATCCACATGGCCCGGGGCGAACCCAGGGCTGTCAGCAGTGAGCGGATGCGCCTCACGAGAAAGCTCCGAAATGAACCAGTTGTACCCCGCGCCGGGTCAGCAGGTCGCGGATTTCCGGGTTGATCAAGGCGTCCAATTCTTCCCCCCAGTGGTACCCCCACCCCGTGGCTCGCTGCAGGGCGCCGGTATCTTCGCCGGGATGAACCATCACTTCGGTGACGCCTTCCGGCAGCCGGGGGATCAATCCCAGCCAAGCCTCCCGGGCGAAGCGGCCACCGGCTTCAAACCCGGCGAAGTGATCGGGGCAGGCCAGGCCGGCGAGCCGCCACTGCCGGCGGCAGGCGCGGGCCAGGTGGTATACCACGCGCCCCTGCACGCGCCGGGCGGCCGATCCCCTTGCAGGACCGGCGGGGTGGACGGTTTCCGCCGGAAGGCGCACGGCCCGGATAGCGAACCGTTGGGCCAGCTCCGGCACGAGGGAAGCGATGCCGGGCAGCAGGTGCAGGTGCTGATGGCTGTCCAGGTGCGTCAAGGGCAGCCCGCTGTCCGCCAGGCGGGCGACCTGGGCTTCCAGTTCCCGGCGCGCCTCGTCCCGGCGGATGCGCCCGGTGAACCACCGGGCGGCGAAGCCGGTGTGGGAGGCCCACATCCGCCCCTCCCGGTCCACCAGGGAAGGCACCTGTTCCGGTTTAAGGACGGGGCGCTGATCCACCAGGCAGAGGTGAACGCCGATCCCCAGGCCGGGGCATTCGCGGCACGCCGCGACCGCCTCGGCGAAGGCCGGTCCTCCGGCCAAAATCGTGGTGCTGGTGACGACGCCTTCACGGTGCGCCCGCACGATGGCGCGGTTGACCGCCGGATGCAGGCCGCCGTCGTCGGCGTTGACGATCAGCCGGCGAGGCTCAGGCATCGCTTACGTGATTGCGGTAGTGCTTGCGGTAGTACACCCACAGTTCATCCAGGATCTTCAGAATCACCCCCGGTGTGGCCAGGGTGGATTCCCCCAGGGTGCGGGGGTAGTACTTCACGCCCATTTCCCGGATGCGGAACCCGTACTTGCGCGCCTCAATCAGCAACTCGGCGTCAATGAAGGACCCCATGGAGCGCAGCCGGGCCTTCTGCAGAACTTCCCGCTTGACCAGTTTGAAGGAGAAGTTGACGTCCCGAACCTTCAACCCGAAAAGCAGGCGGATCAGCCAGTTGTAGCAGCGGGAATAAACCTTGCGCTTCAACGGTTCTTCGCGGTTCAGCCTGTAACCGGTGACGAAGTCGGCGTCGGCCATGAGCGGGACGGCCCGCTTCAGGTCGTTCATGTCAATGGGATTGTCGGCGTCGGTGTAGAACACCAGTTGCTTGGTGGCGTTGCTGAAGCCGGTGCGCAGGGCGCCGCCCAGGCGGGTGTTCTTTTCATGGTGGACCACCCGCACGCCGGGGATCTCCCGGCAGAGCTGCTCGGCGATTTCCCCGGTGCGGTCCCGGGAGGCATCGTTGACCACGATGACTTCCCAGTCGTCGGTGATCTCGCGCAGTACCGCCACGGAATTTTTCACCGCCCGCTCGATGTTCTCTTCCTCGTTGTAGGCGGGGAGGAAGACCGATACGCTGGGCCGGTACGCGGTTTCAGGCATGGGTATCTCTGGATGCGTGTTGAGCTTTTCCGGCGGTAAACCGGTCATAGAGCCACAGGGCTGAGACCACCGCCAGGAGGATCATATAGGGATCCACGGGGACGCGGTACCGCGTCCCTTCATGGGTCAGCGAATAGAACAGGATGAAATACCCCACCACACTCCATAAAGGCAGCACCACCCCCAGACGTTTCCAGCCCCAAACCAGGGATACCAGGAACCCGAGCAGCGCCGGCCCATAGGTGATCAACGCCACCAAGTTCAGCATCGGCCCCAGGCCGGGGGAACGCCAGCCGACCGTCCACTGGAAGCGGATCCAGCACATCTCCAGAAAGAATCCCGGGTTGGCGGTGATGAAGCGGATCCCGGCGTCGGTCAGGATCTGGTTGCGCTCGATCTCCCCCTGCTCGGGCGTAAACTCCGGATAACCTAAAATATACTCGTGATATTTCAGTTTGTCCAGTTTTTCAGCGGAAAATTTTACCCCCTCGGCCGCCAATTCATCCTCGATAAAGTAGGGATTGTTGCGCATCCAGATGTTGTACCCACCGCGGGTGGACATCAGCATCAGGCGGTCGTGCAGCTTCGAGTTGCGGTAAATCCAGGGGGCCTGCACGAGGGCAAAGGCCAGCAGGGCCAGGGCGGCGTATCCCCAGCGCCGCTTATCCTTCAGGAAGAGCCCCACGAACAGCGCCATGAAGGGGAAGAAGGCGATGAGGAAAGAGCGCGTCAGGGTGAAGGCGGAAAAGGACGCGCCCAAGGCCACGGCCCAACCCCAGTGCGGCTTCTCCCGAAGCCGGAAATAGGCCCAGAAGCCCAGCGCCAGGGTGGTAAGCAGCAGGGCCTCGGCCATCAGGATGCGGGAGTAGAAGACGAAATGGGGATAAAAGCAGACCCCCAGCGCCGCCAGAGCCCCCACTTTGGGATTGAACGCGCGCTTGCCGATGTCGTACACCAGCCAAACCAGCAGCACGCCCAGGAAAACGTGCACCATGCGCCACCAGAAGAAGCGGTCTCCGAAGGCCAGGTACATCCCGGCGGAAAGCAACGGGTAGAGCGGTTCGAAAAAGGAGTTGGGTTTGCCCCAGGGCACCATGCCATAAAGGTAGCCGCTGGAATCCCAGACCGCGCAGAGGGAATCGTGGAAGGCGGGATAGAATCCCGGGGGACGGGTGTGCTGCTCGCGGAATTCCACGTAGGGTCCCCGGGGCACCGAGGGAACGCCCAGGAGGCCATCGTCCACCAGGGCCCGGGCCAGGGAGTAGTAGGTGTTCTGGTCCCGGAAGGGCAGGCTGATGTCATTTCCCAGGGGGAGGATGACCGCCAGCCGCACCAGGAAGGCCAGGGTCAAAATGAGGCCCACCCGGGATGGTTCGTGCGCCCACAATGTCTTCAGCCGCCCTGTCATGCCTCACGTTTCCCGTTAACCATGTGATGTTCCTTGCCGAACAGGCGCAGGATCCAGGTGCGCAGCGCCCGTTCCGTCTTGATCTCCTGCACTCCCCGAGCCACGTTGCGGGCCGAACGCAGCACCTTCAGCGGGTGGAAGAGCGCCTTGGTGCCGTAGAAGGCGGCGTACCCAGCATACTTCAGGAGGATGATCTGCCGGTCGCTGATGTGGCGGGAGTAGGATTTGGACACCAGCAGGTCGCCGTGCGGCGTCAGCCCGTCGAAGAACTGGTCGCCGACGTGAACCAGGCCGTCCTGCTCCAGCCGCTCGATCAGTTTGGAACCCGGCAGCGGCGAAAAGACGGAAAAGACCACTTCATCCACCCCCATGGCGGCCAGGCGCACCATGAGCCGGATGGAGCGCAGGACGTCGCTGATGCGCTCGTCGGGCAGACCCAGCATGAAGTAGCAGGCGAGGCGCATGCGCTTGCGGGTCGCCAGCCGCGCCGCCCGGACCACTGCGGCCAGGTCCAGATGCTTCTGCATGACCTCCTTCAGGATGCGGGGTGACCCGGATTCCGCCGCGATGGTGATATGGGTGCACCCGGAGGCGATCATCAGGTCCAGGGTCTCCTCGACGATGCTTTCGGCGCGCACCCCGTTGGAGGTCTGCCAGATAATGTTCAGCTGGCGGGCGATCAGCTCACGGCAGAATTCCTGCACCCACTTCATGCTGGTGGTCAGGCTTTCATCTTCGAAGTGGATCTCTTCCACTCCGAACTGCCGGTGCAGGCTTTCGATCTCGTCCACCACGTTTTTCGGCGAGCGGGCCCGCCAGCGCCGCCGCCAGATCTGTGGAGTGTTGCAGAAGGTGCAGCCATAGGGACAACCACGGGTGGCGATCATGGTCGTCCACAGCGCGCGGTTGGCACTGCCGTGCGGTTCCCGGGCGGCGAAATAGTTGGCCATGGGCAGCAGATCCCGCCGGGGGAAGGGAATATCGTCCAGGTTCTGCACGAAGCGGTGCTTGGGGTTGATGACGATTTCCCCCTCGCGGCGATAGGCCAGGCCATCTATGCTTTCCCAGCTTTCGCCTGCCTCAAGGGCTTCCACCAGGTCCCGGAAGGTCAGCTCCCCTTCCGACAGCACCACGAAATCCACTTCCCGCCGGGACATGGTCTGCCGGGTCATGACCGTGGGATGCGCTCCGCCGAAGACCACCACGACGTCGGGGTTCTTCTCCTTCACCCGCCGGGCGATTTCCGCGGCGACGGCGAAGGCGAAAGTGTAGAGATTGGAGATGCCCACGATGCGGGTATCGGGAGGGATGGCCGCCAGGATCTCCGCGAAGGTCATGCCGCGCAACAGGTGCTCGCGCCAGGGAAAAATCTGGTGGTATCTCTCTCCCACCGCGTCAATGATCTTCACCGGGTGGCGGGAATCCAGCGCCGCGGCCAGGTATCCCAGGCCCAGGGGAGGAACCACGCCGGCGGTTTCCTGAGTCTTGGAAAAATTCTGGGGAGGACTGATCAGGGTTATCTGCACGGTGGTTTGCTTTCCGGTGAATCGGGATATCCGCCGACAGGGGCGCGCCTTACTTGCTGATCTCGCCCCAGTCGAACCCGGTGAATCCCAGGCCCAGGGCGGATCCAAAGTCCACATAAATTTCCAGGACCCAGCCGATGAGGCAAAAAGCCAGCAGGCTTAAGGCCACAGCCGGCGCCGGGCGGCGCAGGACGCCGGGCACCTTCAGATCATCGAGCATGGCGGGGAGCTGCGTGAGGGCGTATCCCGCCAGGACCAGGAAGAGGGGGATCAGCGGCATGCGATTTCGGCTGAATCCGTAATATACGAAGGTCACGGCCAGGTTGTACAGGATCAGGATCAGCAGGTTCTTCATCGAATGGAAGTACCGCTTCCAGGCGTACACCATACCCCAGATCGCCAGGGGCAGCACGAGGTAGATCCAGGGGCCGAAGAAAAACAGCACGAAGGCAGTCTGCCAGCGCGGCGCCTTGCCCCAGTACCCCGCCATGATCCACCAGGCGTACTCCCGGTCCACGCCGAAGAAGTTCCACTGCATGCGCACCCCTTTGAAGGCAAACAGCAGCGGATGTTCCTTGATCCAGTTGACGGCGATGTCCCGGGTCAATTGATCCCGTTCCAGTTCGGTTAACATCCAGCCCTGCAGCCCCTTGGTGTAGGAGGTGTCTTCGAGGCTGTAGTTGTTCAGGATATAGCTGAAGGGATTGTGGTTGTACTGGAACAGGTCCACGCCCGACTTGGTGGTCAACAGGGGCGTCCCGAAGACTCGCTGGTTGCGCGCCATCCAGGGCAGCAGCACCATCCAGAAGGCCGCCGCGAAGGCCGCCAGCTTGGGGAGGTGCTTCAGGCGATCCCGGGAAAACAGCAGGTACAGCCCCGCCAGAAACAGGGGGAACTGAAACAGCACCGTGCGCGTCAGCGTGGCCAGTCCCAGCAGCACCCCGGCGATAACCGCATCCTGATACCGCCCCCGCGGCACTTCCAGCAGGTAATACACCCCCCCCGTGAGCAGCAGGGTGAACAGGGTCTCCGTCATGACCATGTCGTTGAACCCCCAGGCAGCCGGGTATAGGGCGTAAAGCAGGCCGGCCCAGACACCCACCTTGCGGGAGACGACCTTCCGGCCCAGGTGGAAGGTTATCACCGCGATGGCGGCGCCCATAAGGGTTTGGATCAGACGGACGGCCAGCAGATTGCCGGGTCCGAAGAGATAGTACACTAGGTACAGGAATAGGGGATATACCGGCGGCCGGCTGGCGCTGATTCGCCCCTTCACCCGCAATTCGCCGGAGTTCAGCAGGCTCAGACCGCTCTCGTGGTAGCCCAGCATGTCGGCCACCAGGTTGACCGTGGGATGCCACAGCACCCAGGCTACGCGGAACGCCAAGGCCAGGAAGAAGAGCTTCCACAGGAAGCGGGGATCGGCCGCCATCGCTTCGGCCCAGCGGTCCAGGCGCTGGTACCAACGTCGCAATGGAGGAAGGGGTATTCTCATGGCCTCTGGCCCTCCGGCTGGCGTTGGAAGTACACGGCGGCGACTTTACCCTTCTGCAGCGTATCCACAGCCGCATATCCGGCCTGGCGCAATTCCAGCGGCAGATTCTCCCAGAACACCCATCGCCGGGGTTTATCCGAAAACATGACCTCCAGGGAATCCAGCGTCATCATCCAAATGCCTTCCGGCGGAGGTTGCAAGTCCGCCAGGGAACGGATCTGTTCACCCGGGCGCAGGTACTGCCGGCCCCAGTACCCGGGTATTTCACCCTTGAAGTACATATATTCCGGCAGCGACCGGTTGTGATATACCAGGGAGGTGTAATAGGTGCAGACGCGATGATAGGTTTGGGAATAGTGAATGATGACGTCCCCCGGCTGTAACCGGGCCTCCACGGAATCGGTAACGGTGGAAAAAAAGTGGCCTTCGCCCGGCTCTGCATGGGGATACGAACGCATGTACCCGTAGTAGTCGTGCATTTCATAGTAATCAAAGAAGTAGTATCCCAGGGAAAACAGCATCATAAAGGCCAGACCAATCAGGCCGAACCTCCGCAGCCGGGATTTGGCGGCCAGCCATCCGGCGATAACCAGAGCCAGAAACAGGGGTTGAATGAACAGAACGTAGCGCCAATTCAGCAGGGAGTTACCCAGAATCGAGAAACCCATAATTCCGAGGTAGACCAGTCCCCAGATGATGGCCAAGGCCCGGAGTTCGCGACGGCCCCGCGATAGAATCACAGCCAAGGCCAGACCGACCAGAAAGACGGCATTGACCAGCAAAGTGAGCCAATAGGTATCGCGGAAATCCGTTCCTGACCCCATGCGCACCAGGGTCATGAACCAGTCATACCAATACATTTCGGTAATCCAAAACTCCTCGCGAACCGACGAATACCGGGTCAAGGCCGGAATCAGCCATGCGGCCATTCCTAAAAGAAACGGCACGTGCGCCAAGGCTGGCCGGATCATCCTTCGCCATTTGAATTCGCGATACCAGAAAACCGCTATGGCTTCGGCCACGACCAGCAGGGGCCAGAGCAGGTAGATGTAAAATCCCAGCAGGTTGGCAACGGACATCAACAACCAATATCCCCAGCGGTCCGTCTTCAGCCCCTTCAGCAAACCGTACACGGAAACCAGCATCAGCACCGGCTGGAGATTGAACATGCGCACGAACTGTGAAAAGAACACCAGAGGCATGGAAATCGCACAGGCTAATCCCAACATCCAGCCAAGGCGGCGATCCCACAGTTCTTTACCCACCACGTACGCCATGGGCGCAGTCAAGGCGCCCAGCAGGGCCGCCAGCAGGCGGTACCACTGGTGGCTGGAGGAAAGCGACATCCAAGCCTTGACGATCCAGGGAAAGAGAGGGGGAAAATTATCGGTCTTGCAGAACTCCCAGATCTCCGCATAGGACTGATGGCGCAGCAGCAGCAGCACCGCCTCGTCGAAGGTGTAATCCAGGTCGAAAAGGCGGAGCAGACGGATTCCCAGCGCCAGTACGTATAAGGCCACCAGCGGTCCCAGAGCACTCTGTCCCCTAGGGAAGGGATGCTTTTCCTCTGCTATCGCCATGCGTAGGATTGCCTGTGAGGTTGCGAATAGGCCTTCTGGCCACGGTTGAAGGGCCGGATATCCGGGGCCATTTCCTCCATGCCTGATCCCATCACCGCTGCCGCAGTTTGTGGCCGATGCTGAAACTGAGATTGGACAAGTCAATGACTCCCGCCGTCTGCACAGAATCAGAGGGATTAATCCGCCGGAAATGCACCGCGGTTATCCCGGCGATGCCGATGGCGTCATCGGGGCGGTAGCCGGTATCGTACAATTCCCGGGGAAGATCCTCCTTCTTGATCCAGGGTTGTGCCTGATTACGGATGAATTCCGCTACGGGAGTATTGTAGGCCAGGTGATCTGGGGGTCCCCAAGTGATCACCCAAAGGCTCTCCGGCAGGGGATCCAGATCTTTCAGGCTGGCCAAACGTTCATGCGGTTTAAGGTATTGTTGACCACAGAAGATGGGCACCTCTTCCACCGAGTAGATGTATTCGGGCAGAGCCCGCTCATTGTAATAGATGGAAGGGAAAAAGCTCAAGCTGCGAATTACATCGCGGGAGTAGTGGATGATGATTTCACCCGGTTTCCATCTCTCTTTCATGGCCGCAGCCATGCGGGAGCTGGAATGCCCATCTTCCTGGACATGGCTGCGATAGAAAACGTGGTAGCGAAATTCATCATTCACGCCGATGAAGTGCGTATGGTAATGGATTTGCGTCCATACCAGGGACAGGAATATCCAAAGGATTCCCAGGCGACGCCACAGAGGACGGACGGTCTCCAACCATCCATAAAAGGCCAGGTAAAAGTAAAGCGGCAGAAGAAACAGCAGGTAACGGTCAAAAATGAGAGTGCTTCCGGTGAAGGACTTGACGATGATGATACCCAGGCTGATGAAGACAATAGCTGCCAGGGCGAATTGTGGGGCTTTTTTGTACCCGCTTTTAACCCCCAGCACAAATCCGACCATCAGCGGGAAATTCAGAATCACCAACCACAACTGTTCAAGTCGAAAACTATCGCCGGTACCGAGGTAGGTTATCGCGTTAAAGATGGACCGGAGGTCGGCTTTTTCGCTGATGTAACTTTGGTGGACGCTATAGCGGGTCAGCAGGGTTCCCACCCAGAAGAGCATCAGCATGACTGCCGGCGACTGGGTAACGAGCGGCCGCAGGTATTTGCGCCAACCGCGGCGATAAAACCACACCAGGATCAGGAATTCGGAAAAAATAACGAAGAGGGAAAAGAGAAAGGAGTAGAATCCAGCGGTATTGGCCACCGCGACCAGGATCCAGGCTTTCCATTCATTGGTGCGCAAAGCGCGCAGGAAGGCATAGTACGAGACAGTGACCGCCAGGATGTACAGCGTATACATGCGAACGACCTGGGAAAAATACGTCACCGGCAAGGATAAAGCGATGGCCAAACCGAGGAGAAGCCCCAGTTTCCGGCTATGGGATTCCTTCCCCAGGAGATAGGCCATCGGAGCGATGGCGGCTCCCAGCAGGGCGCTAAGAAGGCGCAGCCAATTGGGGTCATTGCTGATCAGACTCCAGATCTTCAATAACCAAGAGTAAAGGGGGGGGAAGTTCTCCAGTTTATTGAATTCCCAGATTCCCGCAAACGATAGATTGAGCTGCAGAATAATGGCGATTTCGTCGAACCAGACATCGAGCCGGCGTATGGTGGGTAAAGTGATTACCAGGCTGAAAAGAAATAAGCCGAGGAGTATGACAACATCTTTGACCGCGTTCCGATCCTGAGTTCGATACGGGTCACTATTAGTTCGATGCTTATGTAGATTTAGAGACATTCGGAATCCAAGGACAGGTTCAAGGGCTGTTGGCCCATGGCATATTATCATACTCGACCGCAGCGGACTGCCATGTCATCATTTACCTCCGGAGCATTCAGCCGGGGATTTTGATATGACAGCCTTGTGTGAACTTTTCATTATTAAAATAGCTGAGTACAATACCAACCAAAAAGTCAGCGTAAAAGGCGGCTCCAGCGATATTGAAATGCCCGTCATATTTGAAGTAGAGTGGCGGTCCAGTATATGAACGAAACGATTCAACCGGCGAATAGCAAGCCAATCCAGCCAAATCCGCGGCTCGCTTGACCGCTTCTTCAGCATTGGTGGTCCATCGCAGGGAATCAGGAACGACGAAGGTCATCATTCGCATGGTTTCCATGGTCTCGCCGCAGGTATAGGCAGGGTGCGGAACGATGACAACGATAACTTCAGCGCCTCCATCGCGGGCTGCTCCCGCAATGGAGTTCAAGTAATTCGCCAGAAACGCAAGGGATCTTTGATTTTCCAGGGTCTGCACATTCTCCAGCCGGACGTAGCGGTCAGGGACTATCAGTGCATCATAAATCAAACGGGGATTTAACTGACCGTCTTCGAACATATTTCGAACTGACGGATCCAGAGTTGCATAGCGTTTCGCTTGATCTTGATTCAATGTGCGCAATATCTGTTGTCCCTGCTTTTTCCAATCAGCGGTGAATCCCCGATGCAACGAAACACTGCCATGAGCTCCAATGCCGCTGATCCAGGCGTACAAATGGGGAAAGGTCTCTCTGGAATGATGTTGGAACTGGCTTATGATCCGCTCCCAGAAAGATTTTCGGGGGGCGGTGGACGCTTTCCTCATCTTTTCGTATGCAATCTGCGCCAGATCGTCGCCCTGGAGTATGCTTAAAATGATCAGATCCGGTTTTAATACCGGGATGGCACGTTGGGCAATGGATACGTACTCTTCCGGGTTGCAACCAGGCTTTCCGCAATTGTACACTTCTGCGTCTAATCCGGAATCGGTCAAAGCGCATTGTAAAATATGGCCCCAGGTGTTCTCATAATCCAGTCCCCAGCCATAAGTAAACGAATCGCCGATCAACAGTATTTTTCGAGTAGGCGCATTATCCATATTGACGGGATCGAGACCGCGAAAACCCAAACGGTTGATGCGTGAAATATAATTAAATTCGGAAGTTCTGTATTGGGCTGAAGTTTCAGGTTGAAAAACCAAATCCTGAGTCGCAATCTGTTTAGAGGCAATGAAATCCAGTAAGCATAATGCAAATAGAATACAATCCAGCGAGATTATCAGCAAGCCAATATTGATTAACTGAACCTCATATTTGCGCACAAATTCAACGAAACAAAGCCCGACAATCAGCAGGAGACCAATGACCGTAAGTCCGGAGGAAATTATCAAGAGTAAGCGCCCCATATCCATAAACGGTGCACCTGTGACCGCAGCCACCGTCACAGGATTAATCAGGACAGACAGGAGCCCGATCAGAATGCAAACAGCCAGTGTAATTGTGGTTATTGGACGTGGCATATAGTTTCCAACTTAACGTTCATTTAGAAGACTATTTTCTCCGGTTGAATTCGCCATGTTGGTCAATTCAACCTGTCCGACTCGAAGAGCGGCGATCGCCAAGCCCAGGAACAGCCAGTACCGGCTGATAATGAAGAAGTTGAAGTCAAATATTCCGCTGAAGTAGAAGGAAACCAAAGCTGCAAATAATCCCAAGTACAGGTACCTGAACTTTCGATCAGGGAAAGAGACAGCACCACGAAAAAGTCGGAAAAGGTTGGCAATGATCAGCCAGAGGAACAAAATCAATCCTAAAATCCCATAATGGAGTGCAGTATCAACATAGATGTTATGCGGATTTACACCGTGGAACGAATAATCCATTGAACTCTGAGTAGTCACTGTCTCACCAGTTCTACTGTCCACAGCGGAATAAACCAGCCCATAATCGTATGCCAGCACCCAATAGGCGCCAGGGCCCAATCCGCGAATGAGGTGCCCCTGCGAAACAGCCATTTCGTAGGCAACGCTCCATAGGAATACCCGGCCCTGAATCGTGATATCCGCTGATTGACTTACCAGAGCATTGTAATTCCCCACGTCCACGCCTACGATGAAAATCCCCGCTCCAGCTGTCGCGCCAATGAGAATGAGTACTAAAATACGCGTCATGAAATTCAATTCCCGTCTCTCTTTCCTCTCCGTAAAAAGCTGCAAAAGCCAGAAGATTACCAGACCCAAAATAGTACCGACCGTCACCCCTTTAGAGTATTGGTACCATATGCCTATAAAGGTAAGTATCGCGCTTATCACCAGGAAAAACTTTAAAAATCTGTCTTTAACCCAGTATGCCGCAGCCAGAGTAACGAAGAAAGTTAAATTCAAGTATGATGCCGACCAACTGTGCTGAATCCCCAAGGCTGCATTATAGGAGCCCCAACTAGGCCCTCCTTCCCCTGCGCTGCCAACCTGAAATCCGGTGGCTTGAGAATAGATCGCAGTCAGCGCACTGATCGCGCCTGACACAATCCAAGCCCAGACCGCCCAGTATAATTTCTTATAATTATTGATAACCATTGGACTCACGAGCAGCAGCACAAATCCCAAAAGGATGAATTTATACTGTGCCCAACCGGCGGGATAACGTTCGAGGCACCATCCCAGAAAACCAATGGTAATCCACAGGAGCAGAATAACAGCGGGTTTTATTTCCACGGTCTTTACTTTTGTCCTCACGGCATGCGATTGCATGACTTCTTTTAAAAACCATCCCACGAAGAAACCTGCGCTGATAACAAATTCCAAACGCGTGGGATTGATGATAAAACCTCCCCATGCTGACATTTCGAACCACAACCATACCACCAAAAATCCGTAAATGAGCATCGGACTCTCAAACGCGATTATGCAGGCCACAAATACTATCAATAGATTTCTCACGAAGTACTCATTCCCTACATACAAAAACGCCATCACCACCTCAAAAGCCAACAACGACACCAGGAAAAAATACCGGCTCCGCAGGAGAAACAGCACCGGGATCGCCAGCCCCAGAAACATGAATTTCTCCGCCGCTATGCCGGTAAACCAAATGTACCAGCCGGCCCCGATGATCGCGGCCACGTACAGCACCAGGCCCCAGTACTGCTTGCGCCCCATGGCGGGGATTTCCAGTTTGGGCCAGGGCCGCTGGCTGATAGCGCGAATCAATTCCCTCATGGCCTTCTTCCTTGAATAACCGGATTTCCGGCGTTCGCCGCCCGGGTTTCCTCCAGCCGCACCGCCAGGGACATCCAGTCAATCTGGTCGGAACGCTGCTGGAACCAGGGCGCGATCAAATCCATATAGGCCTGCACGTTGTGCCGCAGGGTCTGGTCCCGATCCCCATTTTGCACGGGGCGGAACTCCGGCAGCATCACCAGCAGGTGACGGTCGTCGTCCCGGCGCAGCAGGACCGAAGGGAGGATGGCGGCTCCGGTCATCAGGGCCAGGCGCAGCCACCCGGTCGGCAGCAGCAAATCCTGTCCCAGGAAATGCACCGGCACGGCGTTGGCGTCCGCTTCCGCGTCGGGGGATACCTGCAGCACGCGATTCTGCTTCAACATCCGCAGCAGCCAGGCGGTATCGCCGGCGTGCCCCACCTCGTGGAAGCGCCGCGCCGCTTCCAGCTTGACTTCCCGGGCAAAGGGACCGTGATCCTCGTAGCGGGACGAGATCACCGCCAGGGGATACCCCTTGACCGCCAAGGCGATGTGGTGGAGCCGTTCATTGCCCAGGTGCGGCACCGGAAGAATGACTCCCTTGCCTCGTTCCAGGGCGCGGTCCAGGTGCTCCAATCCCTGGAATTCCACCAGCCGTGGCAGGTTTTCCGCTTTCAGGTCCCGGGCCAGGAACAGTTCCACGAAGCGCTTCTGATGGTTGACCCAGTACGCTTTCACCAGGTCATCCACCCGCTCTGTGAACAAATCCGGGAAAAAGGTGCGGATGGTCTCCCGGTAACGTTCCCGCGACCAGCCCGCCCCGATGTACCCGAAGCGGGTACGCAGAGCCCCCAACACCCGCGCCAGGGCATAGCTGCGCCGGGCGCGAGGCAACCCGCCCAGCAGCATCACCAGGCCGTTGAACAGGCGGTAAAAGAGGTCTTGCAGGGCACGAGCCTGAGCGTTCATGACTTCGTCAGATGGGAGTCCACTGGCCAAACACCAGTTCCTTCAGATCGCGGATGGCGGGATGCACCCGCACCGAAGTGACGTCGCAATCCCGGCACAGGGGAATGGTGTGGTGCTTTTCCTGGATGTGGAGGCGCCGCATCTCCTGCATGGCCGGGCCGTTCCAGATATCCTCCAACCGGTTCTCCCCCACGTGTCCCAGGGTTATCACCCCGTTCAAGTCCCCGCAACAGCCCAGCACCCGGCCGTCCCATGCCACCGACAGGCTTTGCCACAGCACCGGGCAAGGGAAGAACTTCCGGCCCACGGGGCGGGCATACTCCTGTTTTTCCTGCCCCGGCCATGTGAAGGGGTAGAGCGCCAGGAACCGGTCCACCGGCAGGTCCGTGAAGCGCTGCCGGAATTCCTCCGACAGGACCGGTGTGGGCGGGCTGCCGGGGCGAAACGGCTTGATCACCTGCAGGGTGACGTAAGGCCGGCGGCTGCCGCGCTCCTTCTTCCGGTGCAGGAAGTCCAGGATGTAGTCCAGAGTGCGCTGGAATTCCCCGCCGCAGCGAATAGCCTCGTATTCCGACGCAGTCTCACCGTCGAAACTCAGGGACAGCGTGTCCAGGCCGCTGTCCAGCAGCATCTCCGCGCGCCGGGCATCGAGAATGGTGGCGTTGGTGTGGACCTGAGTCAGCAGTCCCCGCTCCCGCGCCGCGGCGATGAGTTCCCCCAGATGGGGGTGAAACAGCGGCTCGCCGGCCAGGAAGAAGCGGATCTCGCTGACGCCGTAATCGGCGGCCTCGTCAATGGTGCGCAACGCCAGGCCCGGCTCCAGGTATCCTTTGCCCCGGTTCTGCTGATAAGAACAGACCGCGCACCGCAGGTTGCAGAAGCCCGTGGGTTCGAGATTGATGAAGTAGGGCGGCTGCGTCAGCACCAGGCGCTTGCGGTACCACTGGAGGCGCAGGCGCCACCAGTGCAGCGTGTGCTGGCGGCCGGTCACGGCTTTACCCGGCGCTTCAACTGAGCCAATCCGTCGTACAGTTTGAAGAGAACATTAATCCCGGGAGTCTCCGGATTGGTGTAGAACAGGGTCCGGAGCTGTTCCTCGGTTTCCGGCAGCAAACCCGCATCCCCGGGGATGACCCCCTGCTCCACCGCCAGACGCTGGATCTCAGTGTCCGGCTCGATGCGGATATTGCCCAAACCGAAACCGTAAAGCTTGCCCCGCAGGGTGAACTTCACCTTCAGCCAGAACGCCATCAACCGGGCGAAGTCGCCATAGGTCTGGCCCGGGGGATTGACGAAGAAGTTCCACCCGAAGCTGGCATCTTCCCGGCGGGCCAGGTCGTAGACCCGGAGGATGTCCTTCTTGCTCAGGCTCTTGCGCAACAGCTTCAGCGAGCGGTCGCTGAAGGCATCCGGGGAAAAGGAAAAGTGCCGGCAGCCGGCCTGGCGGGCCAGGCGGTAGAAATCTTCGCTGAAGGTGTGCTCGTTGTACCACGCTGACCAGGGAATGTCCACCTTCTGGCGGATGAGTTCGCGGCAGATCTCCTCGGCGTGCCGCGGAGGCACGTTGAAGATCGAATCGACGAACATGAAAGTATCCACCCCGAAGCGGCCCTTCAATTCCGCAATCTCGGCCACGATCTTTTCCGGGCTGCGCAGGCGGTAGTGCGCCCCATTCAGGAAATAGTAGGTGCAATAGGCGCACTTCAGACCGCAGCCGCGCTTGGCTTGCACCCCGATCGCATCCAGCAGGCCCTTGTAAGGGGCCATGTCCACCACGTCCCAGCGGGGAGCGGGCAAGGCGTCAAAGTCGGGCAGTTTCGGGGGCCCGGACAGCCTCACCTCGCCATTGGCGCGGTAAAACACGCCCGGCACCGCTTCCGGGCGGTCCAGGTCCGCCAGCAGCGCGGGGAAGGCCTCTTCGGCTTCCAGCAGGATGCCGAAGTCGAGTTCGCGGTACCGCTCCATCAAGCCCTGGGCGTAGATGGAGAAACCGGCCCCGCCGATAATGGTGCGCGCTCCGGGAGCGTGCTCGGCGATGATCTTCAGCGTGGGGCGCAACGTGGCCAGGTAGAGATAGGCGTCCCGGTATTGGGTGGTGTCCACGTTGCGCAGAGATATCCCTACCACGTCCGGCCGGAAACGGCCCAGGCGCGCTGCCAGTTCCCCGTAGGGATCGGCGGCCACGTTGGGATCGAAGGCCAGCACCTCATGGTCGCGCAGGCTGGCGCCCAGGTACGCCAATCCCAGGGGATATATCGGTTTCTCGGACCGTCCGAGATAGGATTGCAGCAGAAATATCTTCACGCTGTGGGGTCCGGTTGTGGGATCACGCCTCGCAGGAAACGGTCCTCGGCCACGCTACGCCGACCGGGCCGGATAAAACCGGCGCTTCCAGCCCATGATCGTATCCTTCATGAACTGGCGTTGGCTGGGCGAGATCACCTTGAACAGCCAGATGAAAAACAGGTAGGCAAACCCGAACAGGAAAAAGGTGAGAAAAAAGGGCAGGGAACGAACCAACCACAACACCAGCCCCGCGCAGAACAGCGCCGCCGCCGGCCGCAGCATGATCCGGAAAAAGTTGAAGGACGTCACGTACTTGCGGGTCAGGTTGAACATCACCGCGAAGCAGGCAGCGTCGGCGCACAACGTGCCGATGGCCGCGCCCATGGCGCCGTAGCGGGGCACGAACACCAGGTCGGCGGCCAGTTTGACCCCGAAAATCACCCCGGACCCGACGATGATCAGGCGCTGCCGGCCCGCCGCCGTCAGAGTCAGGTCGAAAAAGTAAAGAAAGGCGTGGGTGACCACCACCGGAGCCACGGTCGCCAGGATCAAGCCGGATTCCCGGAATTCCGCCCCGAACAGGTTGACGGTCAGATCGCCCGCTTCCAGGCAGAGGAAAACGGAGATCCCGCCGGTGACCACGGCGATGGCTTTCAAGTACCCCTTGCCGTCTTCATGGAGCTGCTGGACGGACTCCTTGACCGCCCGGGTCATGTGGGGCAGCAGCACCCAGATCATCGGAATCAACAGCGAAAACAGCGTGGTGATGATCCGGAAAGGCACTCCGAACAGCCCGGTCTCCCGGGCCCCCTGAAAGTGCTTCAGAATAAGGATATCCACCTGGAAGTAATAGCTGTTGAAGGCGAAGGCGATCCCCAGGGGCAGGGATTCCTTCACGTAGTGCCCCCACAGCTTCCAGTCGAACTT
>QZKQ01000089.1 GCA_003599535.1 Candidatus Zixiibacteriota bacterium
CTGTTGATCCGCCGCGACGCGCTGGAAACCGTGGGGTTGCTGGACGAGGACTACTACCTCTACAGCGAAGACGCCGACTACTGCCTGCGCGCTTCCCGGGCCGGTTTCACGCTGCTGTACGCGCCGGAGGCGCGGGTGTACCACAAGGTGTCCGCCTCCACCGGGGGCGCCTACAATTGGCGCAAATGGGTGCAGCGCTACCGCAGCCTGTTCCGCCTGGTGCGCAAGCATACTTCCCCGCTGACCTGGCCGCTGTTCTTCGTCAACGTGGCCTGGGAGCTGGTCAGCCTGCCCATCAATGCGCTGCTGCAGACGAGGCGGTTGCCGAAGGTGGGGGCGAGGGAGGAATGAGGTAAAAGGAAGGCGGGGATTTGGGTGGAATAGGCGCGAGGAATCGCGCCTGTTGATTTTTTATTGAAAATTTAAAGAAATATCTTGACTCTGAAGGAATTGGGTTGTATATTTGGAACGAAACTTGTTTTAGTTGATGTTATGTTTGCACTTCATGCAATGTGCAAAGAGCAAGAAATAATAGAACGCAAATGTAGAAAAAAGGAAATCCAATATCGAGTCTAATTATGCAGATAACCACTATCAAAATCAAGAATTTTCGATCAATCTGGTATAAAGGCCAAGGGTCACTTTTCACCTTGAACCTATCACCTGGGATCAATTATCTGGTTGGGCCAAACAACTGTGGAAAATCGAATATCCTGCGTGCTCTTGATCTTGCTTTTAATGATGATAACGGTAACATCTTTGACATGAAAGCAGATAGTCCATCAGCATTAGCATATTCGCGGCCAACAATTGAAATTAATTTTCTTAAGAATACGAATGTATCATCAGAAAAAACGCTTTTTCGTTTTGCTGAAGAATATGAAAGTTCTGTTGAAAAAACGAGTAATACCAAGAGCTATGCGGCGAGAGATGAACTACATTGGGTTATTCAGTATTCGAACACAGGAAGAGATGATTCCTTCGCCGTGGCTGGTGTTGGTGGAAGGAGAGGCGCAAAACCATTAATAAGGAAAACACTCAAGCAATTACGTCAAGCGTGTCACTTCATTTATATCCCAAGTGGCCAAAGCATAGAAGAATTATTCGAGGGTGCATTCCAAAACATTCTGAAATCTGTGCTAGAAGAACACTTGTATAATGAATTAAAGGCAGCTAATAAGTCCCGAACAGAATATCTTAATAAGATTAAGACAGAACTTTTCGGACCATTGGAAGAAATGTTGAAAACACAATTGGGTTATGTTATCAATGAAATAAGACAAGTAGAAGTAATTCCTGAAATTCCAAATATAGGAGAACAAATAGCTTATGCATCCTTGAGAATCACTGATCATTTTGCCAGCGAATTAAAATTGAAGGGGACAGGCGTTCGAAATACTGCTCTAATTGCATTAATAAATTACATACGAAAGCACTCAAGAAGAAGTCTAGTTTTTGCTATTGAAGAACCTGAATCTTTTCTGCATCCGGGAGCGCAAGCGCGCCTAATAAAAGAACTAGAACAAATTGCTGAGAGACGTGATGTAACAATGCTAATCACAACGCACTCACCGTTTATTTTGTCAAAGAAGCCGATTTCAAGGTTTATCACTGTTGGGAAGAACAACGATGGATTAACGTCAATCCTAAAACAAAGCAATGGCGAAAATGGTCTGAAAGATGTTATTATGCCGTTATTTGACGATAATATTACTCCGATTTTAATTTCCAAAATGAGCGATTTTGATCCATCCAAGAAGGGAATAATTTTGGTGGAAGGTGAGACTGATTGGCTTTACATGAAAATTGCATGTGAGAAGAAAAATAAGTTAGAATTAATAGATGATCTACAAATAATCCCTTGCTATGGGACTGGTAAATTGATATGTAAAGCAGTATTTTTAAAATCGATACTCCCCAACGAAAAAAACAGCAAGTTTCCTATATTTATACTCCTAGATTATGACGAGAACGGTAAAAGCGCACGCAACACACTAACGAACAGTATTTTTAATTTCAGAAAAACATCTGAGGTGACTACTTATAAAGATTTTAAGAACTGCCAAGGAACTGAAATAGATGTTGAAGCTGAGGACATTTTTGGGAGTACCATTCTAGAGAACTTTCTTAGTTTGCATCCGGCAGCGTTAGCTGAAAAGATTGTCAGAGGAGCAAATCTTGTCCATTACGGCTTGAATGAAGGAGGAAAAACCATTTTTACAGAATATGTCAAGAGTCTTTCAGTCACTTACTTTGATCCTTGGATAAAATTGATAGAATCTGTTAGGCAAAGAATGCAAATTTAATTAAAAAAGAATATTATCAATTTACAACATATCTGACTCGTGAAGATAAACCCAAGTTAGGATATCAAAGAGGAACCGCTCATGAAGTATGCACCTCTCGCATTAATCCTGCTCGTAGGCCTATGGGGATGCAACCCTGGCAGTTCAGGCGGACCGATTAGCCCTCAAGAAAATTGGGTAACAGTTTGGACCTTTGAAGATACTTCTGACATCTATTACAACCTTTATGAAGGTTTTATCTCATTCAATCCAACTGGTAGCATTTCTGTCACTTTATTAGATGAAGATAACTCAGTATTTCTCCTCAGAATAACCGACTGGTTCGATCTACGACTCGCAGCTGAAGCCCAACTGCGAATAGGTGTGGATGTGAACTTTTTGACCGATGGGAATAATTATCTTCAAATTAGTATAGAAGATTACATTGAAGATGAGTACGTACTCCTTGACACTTTCCATTTAGATTGTGCTGATTATCATATCATGACAGTGGATTTGAATTATTTATGCACGACTATGGAATACAATACGTTCTTTATAGATATGTTCTTGCATGGCGACCCGCTTGTTGCGGGTGAATCCATTCGTTTTACAATTGATCAACTTTACATTCGTGCACACGAATAGTAAAAAGCAGTTTCTACTGGCCAACGGATCCGTCGGATGGCAGAAAACGGTGTCAACCAGACGCAATTTCCGCCCCTCTACCCCCGCAAATTCCCTCCTGATGAATAATTGGGACCAGCCGGGGAGCGCCCACCGCCCTGCCTGACATCCGCTTAGTGCCCCACCCCTTGCGGTGGGATGCCGTTGGGCGAACCATGGTTCGACCCCTTGCAGGGTCGGAGGTGGGGTAGTCCCTTCCATTCCGTAGGTTTCACCTACGGCTACCCATGTTCGACTCCTGCGGAGTCGTCCAAGGCACCTGTTCATCGTCGCGCGAAGCGAAAGAAAATCTGTGATCCCCCGGCCATGTAAGCTGGCCGGGCCACACCGGCGAATGCAGTTGAGTGCGAGGACCCGACAATTCTATCTGACGGTAAGTAGCTATATGCCTTATCCCGACCCCCCCGACATCCCGCCCCCTCATCATCACCACCCGGACCGCTACGCCCAGGTCAAGCAATCCGGCGTCTGCCCGCTCTGCCTGAGCAAGCTCGAGAAGACCCGCAAGGGAGGCCGCTATCAGTGGAGATGCTCCGCCTGCAGCGCCACCCGGCGGAGGGATCTCCTGTGCGGGAGCTGCGGTACCCATAGAGTATGGTACGGGAAGCTGGGGGCCGTATGCAAGGGGTGCGGAAAAGCGGTGACACTCTAACCCTTGGTGGGAAGTTTCGTTCGACCCTCAGGGCATTTCCCGGCTATTCGCCTGCGGCGACCCCTGCGTGGCAAGCTGGCCGGGCCACCCACCGCTCCCTTACGTCCTTTTGGACTGAAGCGAGGTAGCCCGGGAATTGATTCCCGGGCGAGGCCGGCGAACGTAGACCCCACCCTCCGCCGGCAGGGACGCCGGCCCACCTGCATCTCCATCCTCACTTCCCTCGAAATCCGTTTTGAAATCGCCCGCCAGCGTCGTATATTACCTCCAAATCCAGCGCCACTCTCCCTACCAACCGGGACGCCGCCCGTGAGCGCACCTTCGGACCGGATCGAGATCCTTTCCGCCCCGCCGGGCGTCAGCCTTTGGGATGCCTGCCTGGCCCGTTTCGCCGCCATGCTGAGCGGCCGGCTGTGGGACCCGCCCCTCTGGGTCCTGCCCGACGCCCGCCACCGCGAAGCCGCCGAACTGGCCCTGCTGCGGGCCCTGGAACGCCCCGCCATCCCCTTGCAGGCGCTGGGCACGCTGGCCTCCCTGGCCGCCGGCCTGCGCCCCGACGACCCGCCCCCCCAGGTGGTTCGCCCCACCGCCGCCGCCCTGATCCTGAACCGCCTGCTGGCCCAGTCCGCCCCGGAAAGCTACCGCGCCTCCTGCGCCCGTCCGGGTTTCGCCCCCTTCTTCTGGACCTCGCTGCTGGAGGCGGAATCCCGGGGCTGGTTCCCCGCCGGCCGCCTGCCCTCCGTCGAAGGCCCGCCCCCGCCCCGCGATTTCGTATCCCTGCAGGCCCGCTTCCACCGGGCGCTGGAAGAGCGCGGCCAGTGCACTCCGGGGGAATACCTGCGCCGCGCCGTGGTGCTGCTGGGAGTCGAAGACGTCCCCGTGCGCCTGCCGCGGGAGATCCTCATCGGGCCGCTGCAGCAGGTCAGCGCCCTGGAGCGGGAATTCATCGCCGCGGTGGCGCGGCGCATGCCCCGGGTGATCCTGGCGCCCGCCGCCGGGGTCTCCGCCGCCGTCCTGCTGCCTCCCGGGTTCCTGCCGGAGGCGCCTCCCGGCCCGCCGCCTGACCCCGCCGTCCCGCCCGACCGCGTGCTGTTCCTGCGCCCCGCTTCGCCCGAGGCCGAGCTGGACGCCGCCTTCGCCGCCATCGCCGGATGGGCCGCGCGGGGGCAGTTCCGCTACGGGGAAATCCGCCTGTACCACCCCGCCGCCGAAGACGAACTTCCACGCCTCCTGCACGCCGCCGCCCGTTACCAGGTCCCGGTGAGGCCCGCCTTTGGACGGCCGCTGGCGCAGTTCCCCGGCGTGGTTCTGCTGCGCAAGCTGCTGGCCCTGTTCCAGTCGGGCTGGAGCCGCGCCGACGTGCTGGACCTGCTGCGTTCCCGCGCCCTGGCCCTGCCCTGGAAGGAAGCCGCCGACATGATCCGCCGGGTGCTGGCCGAGCCGGACCGCCGCACCCACCCCCCGGGCCGGGGATGGATCGAACAGGCGGAAGAATCCGGGTGGCGGGAAACGGCCCAGGCGCTGACCCAATTGCAGGCCCTGGACCTGCGCGGCCCGATGGACGGCCCGGCCTTCAACCGCTGGGTACGGACCCTGGCCGACGGCCTGCTTGCCCGGCCGGCCGAACCGTCCGGGGAACTTGCCGACCCGGCCCTGGCCGCCGAGGAGCGCGCCGCCTGGGAATGCCTGGGGTCGGCGCTGGAGGAGATGGCCCCCTGCTTCCCCGAGGCGGTGGATCGGTCCGTGTTGGTTTCCGAACTGGACCGCGCCGTGGGCCAGGCCGCGTATCTGCCCCGAGACCTGCGCCGGGACGCTGTGGAAATCTGTCCCGCCGCCCGCCCCGATCACCTGCCCGTGCCCGTGGCGCTGTGGCTGTCGCTGCATTCGCGATTCCCGGCGGCGGGGCGCGTCAACCCCTTCCTGAGCGGCGATCCGCCGCTGGAGTATGCCGCCAGGCTGCGCCTCTTCCGGCAGCAGACTGCCAACGCCGGGCAACTGTTGGCGCTCTCCTGTCCCCGCTTCGACGATGGCGGCGACGAGCTGGCCCTGTCCCCTTTCCTGAACGCCTTCCCCGGCCTGGCCGGCGAATCCGGCGCCCGGCAGCGCGGCGCGGATCTGCTGGCCCGGGCGGGAAGCTGGCGGCCCTTCGCTGAAGGCGGGTTGAAGAACCTCACCCGCGATCCCGCCGGCGACTCGTCCGGCCGGGTGACACGAGATCACGGCCTGCGGATTATGCGCTCCCTGGGGGGGTGGTGGAGCCCCAGCCGGCTGGAGAGCGCCATCCAGTGCCGCTTCCTGCACTTCGCCGGGTTCGTCCTGAAGCTGTCCCCCCTGGCCGACGCCATGGTCGAGCCGGTGTCGCCCCTGCTGTTGGGATCGGTGGCGCACCAGGCCCTGGAGGAGTACCTGCGCCGGAAGCTGCGCGGCGAACCGGCGGATCCGGCCGCCCTGGCCCGGGATTTCTTCCGCCGCGCCACGGAGCGGTTCGATCCCCATCCCGAGATTGACCGGGCCGAAGCCGAGCTGGTCCGCAGCCTGGCCCAGGCCGCCGAACTGGGCTGGGACCGGCTGGCGGCGGGCTTTTCTCCCCGGCTGGACGGCGAAGACCGCGCCGCCCTGGAACTGATCTTTGGGGAACACCGCGCCCTGCCCGGCCTGGATTTCGGCTTCGGCGGGTTCACCGCCATGCTGGGCGGCAAGATTGACCGCCTGGACCTGGGCCCCGAGGGCCGCGCGCTGGTCCTGGAATACAAGTACCGCAAGGCGGAAAACGAATCCGCGCGGGAATTCTTCGCCGCGGTGCGCACGGGATTGCAGCCGCAACTGCCGCTCTACTGGATGGCCGCCCAGCGTCTCCTGAATCTGCGCCCCGTGGCCCTGCTGCAGATGTACCTGCGCTCCGGCGTCATCCGCGGGCTGAAGACCGCGGAGGCGCCCGCGGACCTGGAGGGACGCGAGGAGCTGGAGATGGAAGAGCTGTCCGCGGAGGACCTGGAAGCCATGCTGCACGCCACCCGCACCATGCTCGAGACGAAAGCCCGGGCTGTCATGCGGGGCGACGTCGCGCCCCAGCCGCTCGATTTCGCCGCCTGCGGGCCGGGCGCGTGCGACTATGCCGATCTGTGCCGTTACCGGGAGAGGCGATGAGCGGTTTGACTCCCCACCAAACCCAGGCCGTCATCTCAGATGACGCTTTCCTGGTGGTGCGCGCCGGGGCCGGCAGCGGCAAGACCCGCGTGCTGGTGGAACGCTACCTGCGCCTGGTGCTGGAACAGGGCCTGTCTCCCCGGCGCATCCTGGCGGCGACGTTTACGGAGAAGGCCGCCGCCGAGATGAAGGAGCGCGTCGCCCGCGAACTGGAGTCCCGGGGCGAAGCCGAGCGCGTGGCGGAGTTGAACGCCGCCCCGGTCTGCACCCTGCACGGCTTCTGCTCGCGGCTGATCGCCCCCCACGCCCTGGAATTGGGCCTGGACCCGGGCTTCCGCATTCTGGACGACCTGGAGGCCACCCTGCTGCAGGAAGAGATCCTGACCGGGGTGCTGGCCCGCCTCCGCCGCGACCGTCCCGCCGACCTGGAGGCCATTGTGGCGCGGCTGCATTGGCCGGGGGACTTCCAGCCGCGCCGCGGGCTGTCGCCTGCCTCGCGGGGGTTCTCGCGCCAATTCCTGGACCTGGTGGAAGCGGCTCGCTGTGCCGGGCGGGGCACGGGAGCCCCGTTCCTCCCCTTGAGCGATGATCCCGCCGCCATTCTCGCCCAGGCGGAGAGCCTGCGCGCCGAACTCGCCGCCGCCTTGGCCCGGATGGCCGCGGACTGCTCCCCCGGGTCGCAAGAGAAGGCCCGCCTGGCGTTAAGCGCCCTGGAACGCCTCGCCCGCCTGCCCCACCTGCGCCACCCGGAGACCATGCAGACCTGCCGGGAACTGGAGGGGATCCGGCTGAACGTCTGCGAAGAGCTGAAATCCGCGTTGCGCCGCGTCAAGGAAGACCTGGTACCTCTCCTGTGGGACGCCTTCTTCGCGGGCGACTACGATGCCGTGCGCCTCCCCCTGAACGCGCTCTACCAGGATTACCTGCAGGCCTACCATGCCCGCAAGCTGGAACAGGGCGCGCTGGATTTCCTGGACCTGGAAGAGCGGGCGCTGGAGATCCTGGCCCGGCCCGGCCTGCCGCCGCCGGTGGACTGCGTCCTGATTGACGAGGCCCAGGATTTGAACCGGGTGCAGTGGGAGATCCTGAACCGGCTGGCGGAGCGGGCGCCGCTGTTCATCGTGGGGGACGTGCAGCAGTCCATCTACGGCTTCCGCTACGCCGACGTGGACCTCTTCGCCCGGGCCGCGCGCCGGGCCCGGGAAGGGGAGGGGAAGGAGATCCTGCTGGAGGAAAACTGGCGCAGCCGGGCCTCGGTGCTGGGAACGGTGAATCCCCTCTTCTTGCGCCTGTGGCAGGGAAACGAGGAGGCTCCTTTTCTGGAGCTGAAACCCAGCTACCCGTATCCTTCCGGTTCGGATGAAATGGTCGAACTGCTCCTGGCGGACGGACCCGACCGGGCGCAGGCCCGCGAAGCCGAAGCCCGCTTCCTGGCGCGCCGTCTGGAGGAGCTGGTCAAGGGCGGAATGTTCCGGGTGTGCGAGGAAATCCCCTCCGATTCCGGTCCGCCGGAGGTCCGCTTCCGCCCGCCCGCCTGGGGCGACGTCCTGGTGCTAGTGCGCGCCGGCAGCAGCTTCGACCCGCTGGAGCGGGCCTTCCGCGAGCGGGAGATCCCGTTCCTGATCCAGGCCGGGCGGGGCTTCTGGGATGCCCTGGAGATCAACGATTTCATGGTCCTGCTGCGGTCGCTGGAAGACCCCGGAGACAATTTCAGCCTGGCTTGCCTGCTGGTATCCCCGGGAGTGGGGTTCAGCTGCGACGACCTGCTGGAACTGCGCCGCTATCCCCTGGCCGCCGCTGCCGGGGAGCCGCGCTGGGAGACGCGTCCGCTCTTCGAAGGGTTGACGGCACTCCGGGATTCTGCCGCGCCCGGGACGGATCTACCCGCCCGCGCCGCCCGCTTCCTGGACCTGTTCACCCGCCTGTACGAAGCGAAGGATCGCCTCCCCTTGCGCCGCCTGCTGCAGATCTGGATCCAGGAGACCGGCCTGGAGGCGCACTGGGCTTCCCTGCCGGACGGCCGGCTGAAGGCCGTCAATGTGCGCAAGTTCCTGCGGCTGTGTGACGCCCGCGCCGGCGAACCGCTGGCCCGGCTGCGCGCCGCCTTCGAGGAGATCCGGCTGCGCGAAGTGCGCGAGGCTTCGGCCCCCGATCCGCAATCCGGGGAAGGCGCCGTGCAGGTCATGACGGTGCACGGGGCCAAGGGCCTGGAAGCGCCCCTGGTGGCGCTGTTCGATTTGAACTACGCCCCCCGCAGCTCCGGGGGCGCCTTCACCGTCCGCGCGGACGGAGCGGCGGCCTTCGGTCTGCAGAGCCCGCAGCCTGGGGGAAAGCCCTTCCAGCCCTTCCTCTTCCAGGCGATGCACCAGGAAGCCAAAGTCCGCCGCCAGAGCGAGGATCAGAGGGTGCTCTACGTGGCCCTGACCCGCGCCCGGGAGAAGCTTCTCCTGACAGCCTCCGGGAGCGAGGGCGAGAAGGGCTACCGCGCCGCCGGCTGGTTCAAGCTGATTCTGGATCACCTGAGACTGGAGGCGAACGATATATTCGATGCCGCCCGGGTGCCCGAGGGCCCGCTGCCGCTGTTCGACGCGGCAGGCGCGCCGGCGGGTCTGCGCCTGCTCCGCGCTCCGGACGGGCCGCCCGCCCCCCTTCCCCGGCGCGGCCCGGCGGCAATTCCGGCAGCACCGGAAGAGGCGCCCGCCGGATTCCCCGCTCCCCCCGCGCCCGGACGGCGTCCGGTATCGGTCACGGAGCATCTCTGGGGGGCTCACGCCTCTTTGCCGGCGTCCGGGGTAATTCCCTTCGAATTCCGCATCTCTGAAGATGGCTCCCTGCTGACGGATGAATCCGCCGAAGGGGGCCTGGCCCTCGGCCTCTGGGTCCATCGCCTTCTGCAGGTCCTGCCTCCGGACGCTGACTCCCGCCGGGTGGAAGAGGCGGCCCGGCGCGAGGCGCTGCCCCTCTTCGGCCGCCCACCCGATCCGGCTCTCCTGGCTGAAGCCGTACGCCTGGTGAATACCTTCCTGCGATCCCCCCTGGGCGGGGACTTGCGCCAGGCCCGGCGGGCCGTACGCGAGTACCCCCTGCTGTTCGAGGTGGACGGCCTGCTGCTGCGCGGCAGCCTGGACCTGGCTTTTCAGCGGGATGACGGCTGGGTGCTGGTAGACTACAAGAGCGACCGCCGCCCCCTGGCCCTGTCGCCGGAACGGCTGGCGGCCTACCGGGCGCAACTGGCCTTCTACGCCCGGGGATGGGAGGGGCTGACCGGAACCCTGCCCCGGGAGGCGCTGCTCTTCTTCCTGCACACCGGGGTGGTTGAGGCGATTCCCATGGAAACGGCGGAGCTGGAGCGGTTGTGCCGCCAGGGCCTCCCCTGAAAGGCCGGGAATTTTTCTTCCTGGGGCTGCAAGCCTTGCACGACTTCCGAAGCGGATCTCCCGCGGTTACGCCGGGAAAGCGGCGCTTTCGCTACACCTGGCACAGATTGGAACTTCGGCATGAATTTGGCAGCAGGGACGGAAGGGTTGCCGCGATTTGCCCCCTCTATCCTGCCCTGCAAGCCGTGCCCGTCGTCGCGAATCTGCCGGCGGAGAGAACCCGAAGGGACGCCGGGTTCTGCCGTTGTCAAGGAGCTGCGGCGGGTCGCGGCGGGCGGGATCCCCGGTAGCTGCATCCTGCCTCGCCTGCTGCCACTCACCATCCCCGATTTACCCATTTTTCCAGCCGCAAATTCACCCTCACAAATCGTTCCGCAGGGTTTGGCGTATTTATCAGTGGAAAATAGTCATAAGTGAACGGCACGTTGGAAAATCCCCGATAGTGCAAAATTAACTTGACTTATGCCATTATTTATTTTATATTACTATGAATAACACAGATGTTCGCAAGCCCCATACCAGTAACGGAACCGTGCGAAACATGACCAAGAAATCAGGCGTACACATTCTGGGCATTTCGGCATACTACCACGATTCGGCTGCTTGCTTGATCCGGGATGGCGAGATCTTTGCCGCCGCTCAGGAAGAGCGGTTCACACGGAAGAAACACGACCACCGCTTTCCTGCCAATGCCATCGCCTACTGCCTGAAGGAGGGCGGCCTGCGGTCCGAAGATCTGGACTACGTCGCCTTCTACGACAAACCCTTGATCAAGTTCGAACGGTTGCTGGAAACCTACCTGGCCTACGCTCCCAAAGGCTTCCCCAGCTTTTTGATGGCCATGCCCCTGTGGCTTCGGGGGAAGCTCTTCATGCGCGACACCATCAAGAAAGAGATGGGCTACGAGGGCCAGATCCTATTCCCCGAACACCACGAATCGCACGCTGCCTCCGCCTTCTTCCCCGGCCCCTTCCAGGAAGCCGCCATCCTGACCATGGATGGCGTGGGGGAATGGGCCACCTCCTCCATGGGCCTCGGCCGGGGCAACCGCCTGGAACTGCTGGCGGAGATGCATTTCCCCCATTCCATCGGACTGCTCTACTCCGCCTTCACCTACTACACCGGGTTTAAAGTCAATTCCGGTGAATACAAGGTCATGGGCCTGGCGCCCTACGGCGAGCCGAAGTACGTGCAGACCATCCTGGACGAGCTGATTGACCTGAAAGAAGACGGCTCGTTCAAGATGAACATGAAGTACTTCAACTACTGCGCCGGCCTGACCATGACCTCCGACGCCTTCCACAAGCTTTTCGGCGGGCCGCCGCGCCAGTCCGAATCCACGGTGACGCAGAAGGACATGGACCTGGCCCGGTCGGTGCAGGAAGTGACCGAAGAGGTCATGATGCGCATGGCCCGCGAACTGCATCGGCGCACCGGCATGGACAACCTCTGCCTGGCCGGGGGCGTGGCTCTGAACTGCGTGGGCAACGGCAAGCTGCTGCGCAAGGGGCCATTCAAGAACATCTGGATTCAGCCCGCCGCCGGCGACGCCGGCGGAGCTTTGGGCGCCGGACTGATCGCCTGGCATCACTACCTGGACCAACCGCGGGAAGTCGCCTCCGAACGCGCCGCCGAAGTGAGCGTGGCGGTCAATGGGTACCGCGACCGGCAGAAAGCTTCCCTCCTGGGGCCGGAATACAAAGACGAGGAAATCGAAGCCTTCCTGAAGAAGCATCAGCTTCCCTTCCGGCGCCTTCCCCGGGAAACGATCCCCCAGGAAGTGGCCGCCCTGATTGATGCCGGCAAGGTCATCGGCTGGTTCCAGGGACGGATGGAGTACGGTCCTCGGGCGCTGGGTTCGCGATCCATCATCGGCGACGCCCGCAACCGCCAGATGCAGTCGGTGATGAACCTGAAGATCAAGTTCCGCGAATCGTTCCGCCCCTTTGCCCCCACCGTGCTGGAAGATTACGCGTCCAAGGTGTTCGACATCAATACCCCCAGCCCCTATATGCTGCTGGTAGCCGACGTCCGGCCCGAACGGCGCATCCCCATGACCTCGGAGCAGGAGAAGCTGTTCGGCATCGAGAAGCTGAACGTCATCCGTTCCGACATCCCCGCCATCACCCACGTGGATTATTCCGCCCGCCTGCAGACCGTCAACCGGACGGAGAATCCGCTGTACTACGATATGATCAAGGCCTTCCATGAGCGCACCGGGTGCCCGGTGATCATCAACACCTCCTTCAACGTGCGCGGCGAACCGATCGTCTGCTCGCCCCAGGACGCTTACACCTGCTTCATGCGCACCGAGATGGACAACCTCATCATGGGCTCCTATCTGTTGGAGAAGACCGAGCAGCCGCCCCTGAAAGAGGACATTGACTGGAAGAAGGAGTTTGAGCTGGACTAAATCATGGCCAATCACGACGCTTTAAATCCGCACAAAATCACGGCGCGCGACATCCGGGTATGGACTCTGGTGATGGCCGCCGCCCTGACGGTGGTGGGCCTGGCCCAGTACTTCTTCTGGGGGCACGTCCGCGCCGCCACGATCCTGTGGATCCTGGCCGCCGCCTTCCTGCTGCCCGGGCTGACCATCCCCATGGCGCTGAAACCGCTCTACAAGCTGTGGATCCGGTTTGCCCTGGCGCTGGCCTGGTTCAACACCCGGCTGATTCTGAGCCTGACTTATTTCCTGATCTTCACGCCCATCGGTCTCATCCTGCGCCTGCTGGGCAAGGATTTGATCAAGGAAAAGTGGGATCCCCAAGCCGCCACCTATTGGATTGACCGGCCCCAGGCGCCTTTCGATCCAGCCCGCTATGAAAAGCAGTATTAAACGATAGAGGAGGGAATAATGCCGGGTACATCCGCATGGGCTGAAATCTGGGGCTTCATGAAGGTCCGCAAAAAGTGGTGGCTGGGCCCCATCATCGTGATGATGGTACTGATCGGCACGCTGCTGGTCTTCGCGCAGACCTCCGCCCTGGCGCCGTTCATCTACGCCATCTTCTGATCGCCAGCACGCTCGCCGGCGACAGTCTCTGAGCTCCCATTCCCGGCGGCGGGAATCCCGACATTCCCGCCGCCGGCTTCCTTTTTCGCCGCTTCTGTTACACCTCGCATACCTCGCGATTCATGTGCCGTTTGACTCGTGCCGAGACAATGTCTCGACCCGCGGGAGAAAAATCCCGAATTCTGAGTATAAGCCAGCAGACGGCAACTATGTGCTGCCGCCTGCCGTAATACTGTCAACGGTACGCGAAGGAATCGAACACGATTCATCCAAATGTTGAGAAGACCATGAACGAAGGCACTGTCAAGACATTCAAACGGTTGACGGCCCTGGCGATCCTGGCCGTCACTTTCACCCTGATGGGCATCCTGTTCGCCTCCCGCATGGACTGGACGGCGAGCCTCAGCGCCCAGGATCAACAGGAAGAAGAACTCGAAGAAGCCCTGAAATCCTCCGGCATCCTGACCGATGAGGGAGAGAGTCCCTTCGTGGCGGTGGCCGCCAAGGTCAAGCCGGCGGTGGTCAACATTACCGCCAAGAAGCAGGAACAGGGCCGGGGCGACGGCTTTGACTGGGGACCCTTCCGCGAGTTCTTCCCCCGCGACTTTCACCCGGATGTGCCCCGCAGCGTGACCTCCGGCGGATCCGGCATCATCATCTCCCGGGACGGTTTCATCCTGACCAATAACCACGTGGTGGGCGACGCCGCCAGCATCTCCATCAAGACCGCGGAAGGTCACGTGTACGATGCCGAAATCGTGGGCACCGACCCCGAAACCGACGTGGCCCTGATCCAGGTCAAGGACGCGGATTTCCGCCAGGACCAGGTGGCCGAACTGGGCGATTCCCAGAACATCCGCATCGGCGACTGGGCCATCGCCATCGGCAACCCCTTCGGCCTGGAACAGACCGTCACCGTGGGCGTCATCTCCGCCGAAGGACGATCCAACCTGGCCATCGCCGGGGGTGGGCCGTCCTACCAGAACTTCATCCAGACAGATGCCTCGATCAACTTCGGCAACTCCGGCGGGCCGCTGGTGAACATTCGTGGCCAGGTGATCGGCGTGAACACCGCCATCAACACCCAGGGCCAGGGGATCGGGTTCGCCATCCCCATCAACATGGCCCGCAACGTGGTGCAGCAGTTGCGCGAAACCGGCCAGGTGACCCGCGGTTACCTGGGCATGGTGCCCCGGGAGCTGGACGACGCCACCCGGGAAGCCCTGAAGATTGACAATGACGTGCAGGGCGTGTTCGTGGACCTGGTGGAAGATAACACCCCCGCCGCCGAGGGGGGCCTGGAGTCCGGCGACATCATCACCGCCATCAACGACCAGCCGGTGAACGATCCCACCCAATTCCGCTTCATGATCGCCGAGCACAAGCCGGACGAGAGAATCACTCTGGACGTGATCCGGGAAGGCAAGCGGCGGGAGATGAGCTTCCGGCTGGGCAACCGCAGCGAGTACATCGCCCAGGCGGAGAACCGTAACCGGCGGGAGCAGGATACCTGGTTGGGGCTGCACGTCCAGCCGCTGAATTCCCAGCAGGGACAGCAGATGGACATTCAAGCCGAAGAAGGCGTTCTGGTGACGGAAGTGGACTTCAACAGCCCGGCGGAAGGAAAGATCCAGGCCGGCGACGTCATCATTGAAGTCAACCGCCGCCCGGTGAAAAATATGGAAGATTACCGCAAGATCAGCTCCGATTTGGGCGATACCAAAGATGCGGTGCTGTTCCGCCTGAACCGGGGTGGCCGCAAGACCTACGAGGCGATCAAACCCTGACCGCCGCCATGACGCGAATCCGCCTCCCGTCCGGCCCGATTGGTGCGGACCGGGAGGCGGAAACCGAAGCGTCACATCCCTAGGTACTTTTTTTTCGACCAACACTTGCCAGTGATTTGGCTTTACTATTGTGCGGAACGCCCGAGGGGGAGGGAGGCAGTCGCCGCGGTATGCGCGGCGGCTTTCGTGTGCCTGCCGCGACCGGAAACCTCGGGATGACATGGACGCCAATGGAGTGCCAATGACCAAAATCTCCAAGAAAATCAACATCCGAGCCAATCAATCCCTGGAAAAGTACCTGCAGGAGATCGGTGAAGTCGAACTTCTCAGCACCGAGGAAGAGATCGAGCTGGCCCGGCGCATCAAGGTTAACGACCAGGTCGCGCTGGAGAAGCTGACCAAGGCCAACCTGCGCTTCGTGGTCAGCGTGGCCAAGCAGTACCAGAACCAGGGGCTCTCCCTGGGGGATTTGATCAACGAAGGCAACCTGGGCCTGATCAAGGCCGCCAAGCGCTTCGACGAGACCCGCGGCTTCAAGTTCATCAGCTACGCCGTGTGGTGGATCCGCCAGTCCATTCTCCAGGCGCTGGCCGAACAGTCCCGCGTGGTGCGCCTGCCCCTGAACCGGGTCGGGGCCCTGAACAAGATCGGCAAGGCCTTCAGCAACCTGGAGCAGGAGTTCGAGCGGGAACCGTCCCCCGAAGAGATCGCCGAACAGTTGGACATGACCGCCTTCGAGGTGACCGACACCTTGAAGATGTCCGGCCGCCACCTGTCCATGGACGCGCCCTTCAACCAGGGGGAAGACAACCGCCTGCTGGACATCATCCACAACGACCGCGCCCCCTCGCCCGACCATGGGTTGATGGAAGAGTCGCTGCGCAAGGAAGTGGAACGGGCCCTCCAAACCCTGTCCCGCCGCGAAGCCGAGGTCGTCCGCCTGTACTTCGGCCTGAACCGCGAACACCCGCTGACCCTGGAGGAGATCGGCGAGAAATTCAACCTCACCCGGGAGCGGGTGCGCCAGATCAAGGAGAAAGCCATCCGCCGGCTGCGCCACACCAGCCGCTCCAAGTCCCTGCGATCCTACTTGGGGTGAAGCCTGACTCGTGGTATTCCCTTTTGGGGCAATGGCTTCGGCCGTGGCCCCATTTTTATGCCCCGATATCGGACTCCGTGATGATTTCCCTTGACTTTGCGCCGTTTCCTTCGTACTTTATGGCGCTCCATGGGCGGGAACCGGACGTGACGCATCGTGATGGCATTCATCCGAAGGGATTCACCATGGGAAAGGTATTCATCGACCGCCGGGAAGGAGAGCGCCGCATCGGCGAGCGCCGGAACCTGACTCCCGAAGGGTACAAGATGCAGCAGCGCGTCCTGGAAACCATCTCCGAACGCCGCTTGAATGTGGAACGGCGCCAGCGCGAGCGGCGCGATTAATAGGGTCTTTTGCGCAGGGGGTCCGGCGCCGGACCCCGCCAACCCATCCTTCCCGGCCGCCTCCGGCGGCTGCGCCCCGGCAACCCTCGAAACCTTCGCCTTTTTTCTTGCTTTGACCCGCTAAGGTACGTATATTCGTTATAGCCCGACTCCGCCCGCTCGGCCGGTTTGCCTGCCGGCGGCAGCCGTATGCTATATTTTTTCTTTATAGATCTCAATTCCAGTGTGAGGCCTCGTATATCCGGCTTTTTGATCCGTACTTACTGTAGCAGAAGCCCTTTTCAGCCAGACCAGGGACGACCACCGGCGCAAGCCGGAATCCCCCCTCCTGCCCACACCATCCCCATGCCCCGGGAGTAGCATAGTCATGAAGATCGGAGTGATCGGGACGCCCAACCGGGATACTCTCCTCCTGCCCGACGGCCGGAAGACGGTAAGTTGGGGCGGCCTCGTGTACAATCTCCTGCCCCTGTCCCACTATCTGCGCGGGCGGGGCACGGTTCATCCCATCTGCCCGGTGGGCGAAGACGCCATTGAGGACTTCCTGACCCTGCTGCGGCGCTTCGACAACATCGAACTGGGGGGCATCACTCCCCTGGCGCCCCGGCAGAACCGGGTGACCCTGAAGTGCCAGTCCTTCGACGAGAAGGAGGAGACGGCGGAGCTCTACTTCCCGCCCCTGCCCCTGGATCATATTCGCGACCACCTGGAAGGATTGGACTTCCTCCTGATTAATTTCACCTCCGGCCGCGACCTGGAGAAGGAGACCCTGCACCGGGTGCGGCAGCTCTTCCGGGGGCCCATTCTCCTGGACGTGCACAGCCTGACGCTCTCCGATCCCGATCCCAAGGGCCGGCGACGGATGCGCGTACTGCGGGACTGGCAGGATTGGCTGAGGGGCATGGAATACGTGCAGCTCACCCTGACGGAAGCGGCCAGCCTGGCGGGGCAGAACAAGACCACTCTGGCGGGGTTGGTGGAAGTGGCCGACTGGCTGCTGGAGAACGGCACCTTGGGGGTGATCGTCACGCGGGGGAACCTGGGGGCGCTGTACTTCCACATGGACGAGCAGGGCATTCTGAAGGAGGAGGTGCCCGCGTTCCCGGTACAGACCCTGGTGGATACCACTGGATGCGGGGACGTTTTCTCCGCTGCTTTTGTCTTCCACCTGCTGCGCTGGGGGGGCGGCGGCCTGCAATCCATCACCTTCGCCAACCGTGCGGCCGCCCTGAAGGCCACCTTCAGCGGACTGGGGCCGTGGCTGGGGCAGTGACGCCATGAACTCCTTCGCCGGGAAACTGGTGCTCATCACCGGCGCCTCTGCCGGAATCGGCTACCAGACGGCGCTGGATTTCGCCGCCCGGCGCGCCGATCTGATCCTGGTGGCGCGGCGCCGGGAACGGCTGGAAGAGCTGGCTGGGAAAGTGCAGCAGAGCGGCGGCACCGCGGAAATCCTGCCCTGCGACCTGGCCGCCGCCGAAGCCCGCGCGGAACTGCTCGAAGACCTGATCCGGCGCGGCCGCATCCCTGACGTCCTGATCAACAATGCCGGATACGGCAATTACCGCCCCTTCCTGGAAGAAGCCCCCGCCGACATCTTTCGCCTCATGGCCGTCAATTATGAAGCCCCGGCCCACCTGATGCGCGTCCTGATCCCGGAGATGGTGAAACGCGGCTCGGGGGCGGTGGTGAACGTCTCTTCCACCGCCGGCATGGTGGCGATTCCCATGATGGCCCCCTACTGCGCCGCCAAGTCGGCCCTGCGCGCCCTGACCGAGGCGGTGGCCTACGAGCTGGCTGGATCGGGCGTCACGGTGCACCTGGTCAACCCCGGGCCGGTGGATACCGAGTTCTTCGACGCCGGGGTATGGCAGGGGCGCCGCCCCGGCCGCAAGGCCGGAGTGCGCCAGGCCTCCCAAGTCATCCGGGAGGCCATCATCAACCGGCGCACGATCAGTTACGTGCCCCCCCGGCGCGGACTAATCGTCTACGCCTTCAATCTGTTGGGGCCGCTGGGCCGTTGGGCGGTGCAACGGCGCCAGAGCCGCCGCTGTTCGTAGCAGGAAAACGATGTCCGCCGATTTCACCAACCGTCGCGATAACCCCTACGCCCCGGACGATCTGCCCGCGGAAATCTACCGCAGCAGCTTCCGCGATTCCTCTGAAGCCATCATGATCACGGATCGCGACGGAGTCATCGTGGACGTCAATCCCGCCTTCGAGAGCATCTACGGGTATACCCGCGAAGAAGTCCTGGGGCACACTCCCCGGATCCTGCGCCACTCCTCCACCAGCCCGGAAACCTACCGCCGCATGTGGGAGCAGATCCTGAACCCGGCTTCCGGCGCCTGGAAGGGGGAAATCGTCAATCGCCGCAAGAACGGCGATTCCATCCCCGTGCTGCTGGCCATCACTCCCATCCGCGATGCCGCCGGAGACATTACCCATTACATGGGCCTGGCCCTCGATATTTCCGAGCAACGCCGCCTGGAAGCCCGCATCGAACGCCTGCGCCGCGAGAACGGGGCCACCCTGCGCCACGAAATGCGCAACCTCCTGGCCGGCGTCACCGGCTATTTGGAACTGGCCCGCCGCCACGCCGAACCGGTCCCTCCGCGGGTGGACCGCTTCCTGGAATCGGCGGAGAATTCCGTCATCTCCACCCTGAAAGTCCTGAACGCCCTGCGCGAGTTGGAGTACTTCGAGCAGGGCTGCGAGCCGCTCGACCGCCGCCTCCTCCACGTGGAAGAGGTGCTGCGACGCGCCGCCGATCACCTGTCGCCCCTGGCCCGCCGGACCGGCGCCCGCATCGTCATCACCAACCGCGCCGCCCGAGACCAGGTCTTCGCCGATCCGGCCCGGCTGGAACTGGTATTCGTCAACCTGCTGAAGAACGCTTTGGAGCACGTGGCGGGGATCCCGGGAGAGGATGTGGACGTTCTCATTTCAGGGGAGGAAGGCCGTCTGGCCGTGGCCATTCACAACGGCGGCGAGACGGTGCCTCCGGAACGTCTGGCCACCTTCTTCGAGCGGTTCAATACGACCAAGAAGGAGATGGGCGGCACGGGCCTGGGGACCACCTACGCCGAGGCCATTACCCGGGCCCATGGCGGCGACGTGCGAGTGACCTCCCGAGACGGGGAAGGCACCACCGTGACGGTGCTCCTGTCCCGCCCTTCCTGAACCGATCCCCTCTTTTCATGCGAGGTAATAGATGAAGGTGACCCGTCTTATCGTGATGCTGTGCGGCGCCGGGCTGCTGCTGACCCTGCTGGGCTGCGCCGGCACCCGGAAGAACGATCCCAACGTCCTGGCCCGGTCGCAGCGGGTGCAGGCGGCCATGAGCGACATCGCCTCGGCCGTGGATCGCTACCAGGACGAACACGGCTACTTCCCCAAGGGCATGGCCACCCTGCGCGAAACCGGCTACCTGTCCATCATGCCGGACCTGACGCGAGAGTGGAACTTTGATTATCGCACCGACGGCGGCCAAGTGATGATGGTGGAAGCCGTCAGCACCGGGCTGATGCCCGACGGGGAGGGGCGGCGCATCCAGTTCCGCGTTCCGGACGACCACTGGACAGGCTACGGAATTGACGACTGGCCGTAGATCGAGAAGTAAAACCATGAGAAACGGCGATGCTCCGCGCATCGCCGTTTTTATTGTCAACCATGGGTACTATTCCGGCATGACTTTGCTGCGCAGCTTGACCCGCTTGGGAACGGGGTGCCGTATGATGCCGGGATCGGGGTTGGCCGCTACCACGGCCGTCTGCTTGATGGGGCCTTCGGCGCGGCCTTCGATGAACTGCCGGACCACCTCGTCGGTGGTGTTGCGCACCTGGTCGGGAGTGCCGTCGAAGATGATCACCCCCCGGTGCAGCATGACGATGCGGTCGGCGATCTTGTAGGCGGAGGTCATGTCGTGGGTCACCACAATGGTGGTCACCTTCAGCCGCTCGTTTAAACGGATGATGAGGTTGTTGATGACGTCGGCGTTGATGGGATCCAGGCCGGTGGTCGGCTCGTCGTAGAGCACGTACTCCGGGCTCATGGCGATGGCCCGGGCCAGCCCCACGCGCTTCTTCATGCCCCCGGACAGCTCCGCCGGCTTCAGGTTTTCAGTGCCCGGCAGGTCCACCAGGGCCAGTTTTTCCGCCACGATGCGGGAAATCTCTTCTTCGGACTTGGTGGTGTGCTCCCACAACCCCAGGGCGATGTTCTCGTAGACGGTCATGGAATCGAACAGCGCGGCGCTCTGAAAGAGCACCCCGAACTTCTGCCGGACGCGGTACACGTCCTGCTCCTGAAGGGTGACGAGGTCCTCTCCATCAATCAAGACCTGGCCGGAATCCGGAGGCATCAGGGCGGTAATGAGCTTCAGCATGACGCTCTTGCCGCACCCGGAACGTCCGATGATGACCACGGATTCGCCGGTGCGGATGACCAGGTTGACGCCGCGCAGGACCGGTTTCTGGGGGCCGAAGGACTTGACCAGGTTGCGTATTTCGATCATGGATTGGCACGTTAGAAGAAAATGGTCGCCAGGAGATAGTCCGCGATCAGGATCAGGACGGCGGACAGCACGAAGGAGCGGATGGTGGATCGTCCCACCCCTTCCGCTCCTCCTTCGGTGCGGAAACCAATGTGACACCCCACCAGGGAAATAATGCCGCCGAACACGAACGCCTTAATCAGTCCGGCGATGATGTCGAACACCCGGAAGAATTTGGGGATCTCGCTGAAGAACGTGGCCGTGGGGATGTCCAACAGCAGCAGGGCCACCAGCCAGGCGCCGGCAATGGCGGTGAAGTCCGCCAGGGTGACCAGCGCCGGCATCATGAACAGCGCGGCGAAGAAGCGCGGCACCGCCAGGTAGCGCACCGAGTTGATGGCCAGGGACTCCAGCGCGTCAATCTGTTCCGTGACCCGCATGGTGCCCAGTTCTGCGGCGATGGAGGCGCCCACCCGCCCGGCCAGGATCAGCGCCGTCAGCACCGGCCCCAGTTCGATCACCACCGCCTTGAACGTGGCCAGCCCCAGGTAGCGCAGGGGAACGTAGCCCTCGATCTGGTAGTTGGTCTGCCAGGCCGACACCGCCCCGGTAAAGGCCCCCACCATGATGACGATGGGAATGGAGTTGTACCCGATGTTGATGGCCTGCTCGAAGAACAGGTCGCGATCCTTGAACACCCGGGGAGAAAATCGCAGGATTCTCCCCAGCAGGAGAAACAGGCCTCCCGCTTCGCGGATGAAATTCAGAACGGCTCGCCCCAGGTGGGCGATGGCGTCGAGCATGGGATAACCCCAAGGGCGGCGGTTCCCCGCCGGCCGTTATGCCGATCCCCGGCATGGTATGGTGGCCTTAGAACTCGGCCCCCAGAGACAGGAAGTAGCGCGGCTTGTCGGTACGGTCCCAGTACGTTCTCCAGGCCACGTCCCAGCGGATCAGGAAGATGCCCAGGTTGACCCGGGCGCCCAACCCGTAAGCCATCATCAGGTCGTTTAAGGTCACATCCCCGGCGGGGGTGCGGGTCGTGCCGCGGAAGTCGTCGTTTTCCCAGGCGCCCGCCGTATCCAGGAACAGCGCGCCCCGGATGTTGCGGAAATGCAGCGGGAGCGGCCAGCCCAGCACCAGGTGGCGGATAAAGGGATAGCGGAATTCGACGTTGGCCAGGGCGAAGCGCGTCCCCTGGGCTTCGTAGTAATCCCCGCCCCGGAAGGGGGTGACGAAACTGGAATAGTAGATGTCCTGAATGGACCCTTCGATTTCGCCGCCCTGGTAGTCGCGGTTGATCCAGTTGCTTTCACCGCCCACGAAGAACTTCATGGGGTCCCGGCCTTCCGAGAATCCCGCCGTGCCCCGCATCGCCAGGGTGAAGTCCCGGCCCAGGCGGAAGTACCGGCGGTAATCAGCCATCAAAGTCTGAAAGTCCAGGCCCCAACCAGGCGACCCGGAGATGTTGAAGTAGTCCTCCAGGTCGGGACTGACGTAGGCTGAGATCCGGGTCCTCATGCCGTTAACCGGCCCCGTCTCGCCCCACAGGATGGTATCGTGCACGTAGGCCAGCCCGGGCATGATGACCCGCCGCTTCTCCCGGTAACGGTATTCGTCAAATATCCAACTGTAGTCTTCCCGGTCAATGCCCGTGGCTTCCAGCGACAACTCCAGCCGCGAGAAGCGGGAGAAAGGGTATTCCGCGTACAAGTTCAGGCCGTAGTTACGGTCACGGAAGTATTCGTAGCTGTCAGTCTCCTCGTTGTACAGGTAAAAGAAGTACACGTTGTGCCGCAACCCGATGCCGTAATCCGTGCGCTTGGGGAGGTAAAAGTACAGCAACTGGACGTTGGAGTTTTCCAGGTCGGAGTAAACGTCCAGGCCGGCGTAGATCTGGTGGTTGCCCAGCACGTCGCTGAACAGAACCAAGCCCATGGCCTGCAAGCCAAAGAAGGTGGAATATCCCGCCGTGGCGTAGACGATATCCGGGGAGAACTTGGGCTTGTAGTCGTTGACCTTGTACTTGCCGTTGTCCGCCAGGTAGGCGCTGGAATCGAGGAACACCGGCTGCACCTCCGGTTCCGGCTCTTCCCGGAAGCGGTCGTCGAAGATCATGCGGCCCGCGCTTCCCGAGTTTGATCCTTCTTCCACCTGCTCCGGATGAGTGGTGGTGATCACCCCATCCCCTTCCACCGCGGCGGAATCCGCCTCCGCGGCCATTTCCACCCGCTCGCGGTGCGTCATCACCGGCTTGCCCTCCATGGGCATGGTGCGGGCCGCCACTTGTTCGGCGGAACGCTGAAGGTCGGGATCGAAGGGATCGCGCAGGTAGAAGATGTCGTACCCGGCGTCGAAGAAGCTGGAGAATGCCACGCTTCCGCTGTTCGACCAGGTGGGCTGGAAGCAGCCTGTCAGCATGTTGGTGATGGCGTGCCACTCGCCCGTATCCAGGTCGTGCAGGTAGAGGTTGTAGACGCCGTCCCGGTCGCTGATGTAGGAGAGGACATTGTCCTGATTGGTCCATTCCGGAGTGCGTTGGTCGTACTCGTCGAAGGTGATGCGCTGCAATCGCCCCCCGTTCTCCATGTCGGCCAGGTAGACATCGGTCTGGTGGTACTCGTGGCCGGCGATGCGGAAGCCCTCGCCGGGAACTTCCAGGTAGTCGCCCCGGTCGCTGATGAAGGTGAGATAGCGCCCGTCGGGGGACCAGGCCGGATCCAGGTCGCTGAAGATGTCGTCCGTGACCTTGGTCAACTGCTCTTCGTCCAGGTTGACGACGTAGATGTCGGAATGCCCGTTCTTCAATCCGACGAAGGCGATGCGCCGGCCGTCGGGGGAAAAGAAGGGGGAAAATACGCCGTCCAGGTCGAACCGCAGCGTGCGCACCACCTTGGACTTCTCCACCTCCAGGAGGTGCAGGGCGTCGCTCTTGCCCGCCTTGGAGGCGAAAGCCAGGTACTTGGAATCCGGCGACCAGGACAGGCCCGGCCGCAACCAGTGCAACTCTTCAAACTTGGCGCTGGTCTGCCCCGACAACAACTTTTTCGTGACCTTGGAGTCGCCGACGTTCATCAGGTAGATGTCGAAATAGTCGTTGCGGTCGGACAGGTAGGCCAGTTGCTCGCCATCGGGGGAGAGGGCCGGAGAGTTATTGACGAAGTTGCCCCGCTTGCGGTGGTCGGTCAGCCGCTTGGCAATGTCTTCGGGGTATTGCAGGTCGGCCACGGTGGGCCAGTAGATCCGCTTCAACCACTGCTGCCAGCGCTTGTCCAACTCTTCGAAGTCCAGTCCCAGGGCCAGCTTGAAGCCGCGCTCCACGTCGCGGGCGCTCTTGATGCGGGAAATGAGTTCCGCGATCTTTTCCTTGCCGTAACGCTGGGACACGTAGTAGAAGATGGACTGGCCGCCCTTGTAATCCAGGAACCCGCCCAGTTCCGTCATGCGCGGCAGATAGCCGTTGATGGTGGCGTCGCGCATGAAGAAGTCCGACTCGGTATCCCAGCCGTGGCGGGATTCGTATTCCGCCAGCCCTTCAGCAAACCAGCCGGGCATGGGCATGCGCGAGAGCGAAGCCAGGATGGACCCCAAGCCGCCGCCATAAATCATCTCCAGCATGACGGCGTGGGCCAGTTCGTGGTGCGTCACGTGGCGGAGCTGCTCGTAGGATCCTTCGTAGGGGATCACCACCCGGTTCTTGAAGAATTCCGTAAAGCCGCCCACCCCCTCTTCCGGAGTGGAAAAGGTTACGTTGGTGCCCTGAAAGTCGTTGTGCGACTGGTAGGTGACGATGGTGATGCGGTCGCGGAGGTCGTAGTCAAAGGAGCGGGAAATTTCGACGTAGGCTTCTTCCGCGGCATCGGCCACGAATTCCGCGATGGTGTATCCTCCCTGGTAAAAGTAGACGTCAAAATGCTCGCTCTGGAGGTAACTCCAGTCCTGGTCAAAATACTGTACCTTGTTCTTTCCGAACCCCTGGGCCTGAACCAATCCCGGGATCAGCGCCGCACTGAGCAGGGTCAGGAAGATGTATTTGCGAAGTTGCATGATCGCTGTCGCCTGTTAAAGTTTAGGTGTACGCATGTTGTCCGCCGAAGAAGTAATTGCCGAAGAACGAAACCAGGACCATCAGGAAGCCGAAGACGGCCAGGATGGCCGCCCGGGTTCCCCGCCATTGGCGGTTGTAACGGGCGTGCAGGAAACCGGAGTAGAACAGCCAGATGATCAGCGCCCCGACTTCCTTGGGATCCCAACTCCAGAACTGCCCCCAGGCCTGCTCGGCCCAAATGGCCCCCGCGAACAGCGCGCCCACGGTGTAGAGGGGGTATCCCAGGGTGATGGCCTTGTAATTTATTTCATCCAGAAGATCCAGGTTGAAATCCATCTTGGCTATGACGTTGGCGCCCAGGTTGTACATGAAGTGGTACAGCAGCAGGAAAGAGGGCACCAGCAGCACCGCGGTCACGCCGAAAAATTCAAAGATGCGCAGGGGACTGCGCGGGGTGATGGTGAAGATTTCCAACACGTTGCCGATGCCCGCCAGCAAACCCGCCAGCAGCAGGGCCAGAGAGGTCACGGCGAAGAGGTTCGAACCGAACTGGCTGACGTCCCGCCGGCGGATGGTGTAGTGGTACACCAGGGCCAGCAGCACCGAAGCCAGCGGCAGGGCCATGCCCCAGGCAATCATGAACGCCCCCCAGGTCGTCTGCCCGCCCCCCCCGGCGAAGACCATCCGCGACGTGGGGTTGAACCCGAAGATCTTCAGCAGAACGAAGAACAGCAGGGGGAAGACCAGGTAAGCCCCCAGCCACAGCCGCAGGGCCTGGGCGGGGATGCCGGCCCGAGGATCGCGCCGGTGCACCTTCATCAGGTACACGAAACTGACCGCGCAGGCCACCACGAAGGTGCCGGACCCCAGCGCCGCCAGGGTCACGTGGATGGTCAGCCAGTAACTCTGCAACGCCGGGACCAACTGCTGGCTGACTTCCTTGGGCAGCAGCGAGGCGGTCACCATCAGCATGAACACCAGCGGAGCGATGAAGCTGCCCACCAGGGGGCGCTTATATCGCCACACCAGTACTATAAGAGATACGACCGCCATCCAGCTCATGAGGGACATGTATTCGTACATGTTCGATAGCGGGACGTGATCGGAAGTCGTCCAGCGGACAAAAATGGCGGCAGTTTGGGGGAGAAGGCCCAGGGCCATGAAGGCCAGGGCCAGGTCGGAGATCTTCTTGCGGCGGATGGGGATGTAGAGGCTGAAGGTGATGAAACCGGCAAAGTAAAGCCAGAAGGCCACGTAGAAGAGTTGGACGTCAAGAGTTGTCATGATTGCCTGTTGCTCCGTTCAGTTGGAAGGTGGTTTGAGGTCAGCCGTGGCAGCCAGTGCGCCCGGATCGTAGTGCGAGTCGTCCAGTAAGCTGGTGCCGTTGCGCGTCGCGCCAGGCCTCTCCCCGAGTAGGGCCTTCCGGTCGCGATATCAAGGTGCGGTCATGCCTCCGTTGCGCCGATCCCCGGATTCGCCAATCTATCGGTTGACAATCGTCATGATCATGTTATTGGACAGCACCCGCAGGGTGGCGGTGCAGTTGGTGCCGTCCCGGTCGCCATCCTCGGTGCCCACCCCCTGGAGCGTCACTTCGGTGGTGTTGCCGGCCACCAGGATGCTGAAGGTGCCGTAACCGTTGGCGGAGATGTTGGTCAGTTTTTCGATCCCGGCCGGATCTGCCGTAAGACCGATGAAGGAGTGGCCCCCCCCGGACAGCCAGGCCGGCATCTGATAGTATTTCTGCGCCCGGACCCCCAGTTCCATCAGGTACTCCGTGACCCGGTCCAGGTTGTTTTCCGCCACGCTATGGCTGAAGGCACCCAGAGCGACCAGCACCGCGATGCCGATAATGATGGCCCCCAGCACGATGAGCAGGAGTTGCATGGAACCCATGAATCCCCCTGTATTCCCTTTTTGTACCCCGGCGCCGCCTCGTAGTTCCTTTATTCTCCCATCACTTTGATGATCAACCGCTTGGCGCGCCGCCCATCGAATTCGGCATAATAGACCTGTTGCCAGGGACCCAGGTCCAGGCGGCCGCGGGTGATCGGCAGGATCACCTGGTGGCCTACCAGCAGGTTCTTCAGGTGGGCGTCGCCGTTGGTTTCGCCGGTGCGGTGGTGGCGGTAATCGGCGGGTGGCGCCAGGCGGTCCAGCCACTCCTCGATGTCCTGCAGCAACCCCTCCTCGGCATCATTGACCCACACGCCCGCGGTGATGTGCATGGCCGATACCAGGATCATGCCTTCCTGCACCCCGCTCTGCGCCAGGGCCTCTTCCACCCGGCCGGTGATGTTGATGAATTCCCGCCGCCGGCGGGTATTGAATGTCAGGTACTGGGTGTGGCTCTTCATGGCGCCCTGGTCGGGGGAGGAGTAATGCGTCAAATGATACGAAACTTCCGCCGGCGATGCAACCGAATTTAGGGGAATTACGACGAAACTGCGGGCAAAATTGGCCTGTAGGCGGTTTTTTCCGCCGAAAAGCCGGTCAGGCCTGCCCCGAATCCATTAAAAAACCCCGCGCGGGGCGGGGTCTCTGGAATTTGCCGGAACAGGGTCCGGCGTCAGGCAGCCTTCAGATATTCCAGGAAGCCGTACATCAGTTTCCCCAAAGTGCGCTCGATGTGCGGCAGATTCTTCCAGAATTCCAGCCGGGTCATGGCGTTGGCCCGGTCGGAGATCATCTTCAGCGAGGCGAAGGGCACCCCCTTCTCCAGGGCCAGCCGGCACAGGGCGTACGCTTCCATGTCCACCGCGCCGACCTCGAACTGCTGTGCCAGGCGCAGGCGGTGCGAGCACTTGACTACCGGTTCCGGTGAGGTGGCCAGGCGTCCCCGGTGGAAGGGAATCTGTTCGCCGGACAGGAAGGCGCCGATGGCCTCGGTCATGGCCGGATCGGTCTTCAGCAGGCCCCGACCTGTGACGTCGGCGATTTCCACAGCCAGGAAGGCGTCGCCCACGCGGTAATCCCGGCTGATCATCCCGGCCGAGCCGAAATTGATGGTGCAGTCTATGCGGTAGGCCTTCAGCAGATGCTGGAAGGCTCCTTCAGCCTTTTCCGGTCCGATCCCGGTTTCCAGCAGGATCACCTGGTTGCCCTGGTGCTGCCACAGGTAGTAAGCCCAACCGTCCAAGGGTAGTTTGTGGACCCGTCCCATGTAGCGGCGGAAGGTGGAAAACTCCAGGGCGTGAGCAGCCGTAATAGCGATGTTCATGCGTTCTCCTGCGAATGGTTGAGTCGCAAAAAGCGTGGGTAGGGAAAATTAGACATCCTGGAATTCGTACAGAGTGCTGCCAATAGCCGCTCGTTCTGTGATGTGGAAATAGGCATCCGGGTCAATCTTGGGGTAAATCGGTTGCACCTTGGCGCCGCCGGGGGCCATGCCGCCGGATCCTTCCTCCCGGGATCCGGGATATCCCGGCGCGGCGATGATCAGGTCATAGGCGGCCCGGTCCAGGGCCACCGGATCGGTTCCGGCCAGGATTCCCAGGTCGGGAACCACGGGGACGTCGGTGCGGTCCCAGCAGTCGCAGTCGGGAGTGACGTCCAGCATCAGGTTGAAGGCGTAGAATTTGTCCCGGAATTTGTCCAGCACCGCCGCTGCTCCGTCCACCATGGCCTCCTGCAGGGACAGCAGGCGGTTGGCCGCGCCCCGGGCCTCGTGCATGGCCAGCTTGGTTTCGATGTCCACGCAACCCATGCCCAGGTTCTTCAGCGCCGCCCCGAGGGGGAACTGCATGTGCAGAGTGACGTGCGCCAGCGAGATCAAGGCCTCGGCGTCGTAAATTTCCGTGGAAATGCCGACCCGGGGCAGGCGCAGGGGATGGGGAACGTCCACCGGCACCGACCGGTCCTTCAGACCGCCGGAAATCACCAGGGGGCAGCCCAGGACTTCCGCGGTAAAGCCGTGGCGCCTCGCCACTTCGTAGTAACTCCAGGCCTCCCGCCGGGGCGACCGGTACAGCACCGGGGTGTCGGTCACGAACGGCCGGGCGCCCAGCTCTTTCAGCGCCTCCACCAGCATGACGGCGTAGATGGGGCGCAGGTAGCGCACGTTGCCCTTTTCGCCCAGGTGCATCTTGACGGCGACCAGGTCTCCCTTTCCCACAAACCGGGAGAGGTTGGAGGCTTCCAGCAGGCGCCGGAATTTTTGCGACAGGCCGTCGCGCGCATCCGCCGCGGCGCCGGTCCGGAGTACCGTAGAGGTCATGGAGTGACGCTGGATTGGAGTGCTGCAGGCAAACAGGGAAGATAAGGTGCCCAGAAAATAAGGCCGGTGGAGAAGAATGTGCCGGGAGAAGCAAGATGTCCAGGGATTCCGAGATACGATCCGGGTCGCCCCCCACGACCCCAAATTCTCCAGTTTTTACTTGTTTTGGCCCCAGTTAAAAGCAATATTTTCTTATAGCAACCTTTCGAACCTCAGGCCCAGCTCATCTCTACGAAGGAATTCGCATGAAGGTCGTTCTGGCGATGCCCTATTCCGAAACCCACTACGTGGTCCCTTCCCTGGGTCTGGGCCACCTGGCGACGGCGCTTCGGAAAGCGGGGCACACCCCCCAACTGCTTCATAGTACCAAGGAAAATATTCCCCTCCAGGCCCTGCCAAAGTTCCTGCGCGACGAGAACCCGGAAGTGGTGGGCTTCCAGGTGGCTTCCTGCGATCTGGACGCCACCCGCCGGAGTACCGAACTGGTCCGCCAGGTGCTGCCCAACGCCCTGATCCTGGCGGGTGGGGCGCACCCTTCGGGCAACCCGGAAGATACCCTGAAATCCTTGCCGGCGGTGGACTTCGCCTTCCGCGGGGAAGCGGAAATCTCGTTGCCCGCGTTCCTGGATGACTACCGCCATGGCGGACGGCATTACCGGCAGATCCCCGGACTGGTCTGGCGGGAAGACGGCGCCATTCTGTCCACCCCCCCCGAATTCGTCGAAGATCTTGATGCTCTGGGTCACGTGGCCTGGGACTTGATCCAGCCCCAGACGTTCCCCCAGGCGCCGCATGGGGCCTTCTTCGACCGGTTTCCCATCTCCCCGGTGCTGACCACGCGGGGCTGTCCCTATGGGTGCACCTTCTGCGCCGCCCGGACCATCGCCGGGCGCAAGATCCGCAAACATTCCATCCAGCACGTGCTGAACGACATCGAGACCCTGTACCGCGACTACGGCATCCGCGAGATCCACATCATAGATGACACCTTCACCCAGTTTCCCGACCGGGTGAAGGAGTTCGCCGACGGAATGGAGGATTTCCGCCGCCGGGGAATGAAACTCTCCGTGGGATTCCCCAACGGCATCCGCCTGAACACGGTGACGGTGGAGTTGCTGAAAGACTTGAAAAGAGCCGGTGTGTATTCCACGTTGGTGGGGATCGAATCCGGGTCCCAGCGCATCCTGGACGCCATGAAGAAGGGTCTGACCCTGGAGTTGGTGCGCGAGCGGGTGCGCCTGATCAAGCAGGCCGGGCTGACGGTCAACGCCTTCTTCATCGTCGGCTTCCCCGGCGAAACCGAGGCGGACATCAAGGCCACCATCCGCTTCGCCCGCAGCCTGCCCCTGGACGGCGCCCTGTTCTCTTCTTTCCTGCCTCTGCCCGGCGCGGAAATCACCAATCAGTTGATTGCCGACGGGGAGCTGGCTCACGATTTCTACTGGGGCGACCTGTTCTATTCCCGGGTCACCTACTCGCCCAAGGGAGTCGCGCCCGAGCGGCTGAAATCCCTGCAGCGTTGGGGCACCCTATCCTTCTATATGCGCCCCCGCATCCTGGCGCAGATGCCCTTCCGCATCAAATCCTGGTTTCACCTGCGCATTCTGGCCCGGAAGTTCTGGGACAACCTGTTCCTGCGTTGAGCCGGACGCCAGCCGGCCGGGTGATACCCGGATGAAAATCGGCCTTGGAGAGACGGGGATTTTCCGAATCGGGAGACGGGGAGCGAGGGCAGGCGAGGCGGAGAATCAATGCTCCCTTTCCGTGGGATTTGCCTGGAAAATCCGTGGGTACTCCCGGTATGGCCGCCCTTCCCCGCGAAATTGCCCCCCAGCCTTCAGCCGCGGTTCAGGGCATGGCAAATACTCTGCGAATATTCCAGAGATTATTGAGTCCGTTCAGGGCTCATTCGGGAGTGTCATCCGGCTCTGAAAGGGAAAACGCGGGGCTCAAATTAACCAAAAAAATCCCCAAAAGCAAGAGATTTTTCGGGCCAATTTCTGTTGTAAAGAAATTGTAAAATCCCGACGGCGGAGGCCGGCAAATTTCCCGTTTTTTCCTTGCAGCCGGGCGGGATGAGGTTGTATTTTATTGCACAAGTCGGCCAACCCGCGGACGGCCGGCGCCCGCACATGCAATTTTCTTCGTCCCCGGCCCATTATTTGGCCCAACACCGCCGTACATCCTGCGATACGTGTGAACTGCTTCACTTGATCTTATACGGCGCGATCCGGCCGCGTGTAGGCTGTCACCCGTCAAATTTTGAGGGTAGCCCTTTGAAAGCCAAATTCCGCTTCGGATTGGTGCTCCTGCCGGTTTTTCTGGCCGCCGCGCCCTGCGCCGGCCAGGCGTTGCGGGGGTACACACTCACCGACCTGTACGCCTTCGAAGACACCGCCGAGACCCACCTGCAAGTCTACCAATGGCTGTTCTTCCGCCTGGAACCGGAAGCCGTGCGAGGGGTTTCGCTGGTGGCCCACATGCGCTACCAGGGCGATTCAGCCGACGACTTCTCCGATTCCAGCGCCTTCCGCCTGCAGAACCTCTACCTGCGCTGGGCGGGAACACCCCACCTTGATCTGCGCCTGGGGCGGCAGTTTCTGTTCGAAGGCGTGGGCGTGGGCACGTACGACGTCCTGCGGGTGAACTACCGGCCGCGGTGGGGCGGCCTCACCCTGTGGGGAGGCCTGGTACCGCCGGCCCAGCGTCAGGCCGAACTGCGGGATATTGAGGCCAACCCGGCCTTCGGCGCGGCCGTGCGCGGCGCCGTGCGCGGAGTCAACCTGCTGGGCAGCTACCTGCGGGAAGAGCGCGACGGCGACTTGTACCGTCACCGCGCCGGTCTCACTGCGGGCTACCGGCTGCGGGACAATCTGACCGGACAGGCGCGGGTACAGGCGAACCTGAGCGGCCCGGAAGCCCTCCACCGCGCCAGCCTGCAGGTGCGCTACGGGCCCGCCACCGACGTGCGGCTGCTGGGCGAGTTCACTATCGGCACGCCCTGGGTGCCGCCCGATTCGCCCTTCGAGGATATCGAGTTCAAAACCTTTCAACTGGTCCGCGCGAGCGGCGCGTACCAGATTCTGCCGGGGTACTGGCTGGGCCTGCGGGCGCACACCTACCTGACCCAGGAGGTGAACGCCACCGCCGGACTGTTTCTCGAAGGCCCCTGGGGGGTGGTGGGCTACCGGCAGCGGTTCGGCGACTTCGGCGAGGAGAACGGCGCATTCGGCGCCGCTTCCTACCGGCTGGCGCGGTTCGCGGAAGCCTACTTCAGCGCCGATTACAGCTCCTACACCTTCGAAGACCAGGAAGACCGCGAAGATCAGGCCGCCGCCCAAGTGGGCCTGCGATTGGTACCCGTCGCGCCGCTCCTGGTTGATGCCTCCCTCCAGGGCTTGAATAATCCCCGTTACGATTCCGATATCCGCGGCTTGTTGAGGGTGAAATGGTCCTTTTAACTCTTCCCTACCGGCTGGGAATCCCGGGCCGGATCCTGCCCGTCGTCGCTGTTGTGACCCTGGCTCTTCTGCTGTACCGCGGCGGCCCGCCGGCGGACGCCCAGACCCAGGATCGCAACCTGCACCAGGTGCACGTGACGGAGCAGAACATGTCCTGCCAGGATTGCCACGAGCCCAACCTGCAGATCAACCGGGAATTCTGCGTCAACTGCCATGCGGCCACCGAGGTGGACGGACTGGTGGAGGCCTTCCGCGAGAACACCGCCGGCCTGAACCGCCCGCCGCTGCCGCCGGATCACACCATTGACTTTCGCCGGCAGCACGGCCAGGACGCCTCCCTCCAGCCCGAATGGTGCACCCGCTGCCATGCCCAGCGCTTCTGCCTGGACTGCCACGAGGGCGAAAACCTGCAGGGGCGCATCCATCCGCTGAACTTCCGCTTCACCCATCCGTTTTCCGTGCTGGATCAGGAATCCGAATGCCTGACCTGCCATGAGACCCGCGAATTCTGCGTGGACTGCCACCGACAGCAGCGCGTTCTCACCCATCCTTTGGGCGCAGGCTGGGCCAACGTGACCACCGGCGGCGCGCACGCCGGGGAAGCGGAGGCGAACCTGGAATCCTGCCTCTCCTGCCACGATCTGGGGTTGGACGATCCGACCTGCATCCGGCCGGGGTGTCACGGCCATGGAGGTGACGAATGAAACTCTGGCTGCCCTTACTGTCCATGGCGGCCCTGGCCGCACTGCTCGCCCTGTTCGCCGGATGTTCCGACCCCACCGGAGGAGACCAGGGGATATCTCCCCACCCGGAAGGGTTCGCCGATCCGCAATCCCCGGATTTCCACGGCGACGTCGTCTGGGACCGCCTGGCGGAAGACGATACCACCCTGAGCACCTGCTCCGGGTGCCACCGGCGGACGGAAAACAGCGAGGTGATCTGGGACTGCTGGACCTGCCATGCAGAATACCCCCACACCAACCAGATCACCAATTACGGCGCGGAACACGGCGGCATTCTGCGGACCATCAACTACCGCGTGTGGGAGTGTGCCGACTGCCACGGCGCGGACTACGCCGGCGGGATGGTGGCCTCCCTGGGCCTGTCCCAAGTCGCTTGTGTGGACTGCCACCAGCCTACCCCGGAAGCCTGCAACACCTGCCACGGTGTGTACACGGCCGATCCTGCGGACACTGCATACTGGGCTCCCCCCAAGGATCTGACGCAGCACGTGGATCCAAGCTTCATTGGGGTGGGAGCGCACATCTACCACGTCCGGCCGCAGACTCTGAACCGTCCGGTGCTGGGCGGGCCGTATTCCTGCTCCGAATGCCACGTCCTGCCGGATTCCGTGGACGCCCCCGGCCACGTGGACGACGGGACCCCCTTCGCCGACCTCTCCTGGGGACCCATCGCCACCGACGCCAACGCCAATCCCTCCTGGGACCGTGAGGCAGCGACCTGCTCCAACGTGTATTGCCATGGTGAGTTCGATCTTGGCCACCAGGACAATGATCCCTCCTGGATCGCTCTCGAAGGGACACAGCTCCAGTGCGGCGCCTGCCACGGCATGCCCCCGGAAGAGAATCACCCGGACGACGACGACTGCAACGAATGCCACGGCACGGTGGTGGACGCCGGCTTCGAAATCATCAACCCCACTCTGCACGTCAACGGACGAGTGAATTTCAACTGACCTGAGAGCCTTTTAACAGCCATAAGGCTGCCATCCAGGACCGTGAAAAGATCCTGGGCGGCAGCCTTGATTTTTTTACTCCGCTCTCCCGCCCCAAAAAAATTCATTCCCGTCCAACACATCCCCGGAACTTTACGAAAATAAAATAAGTTATGTGCTTGAAAATCGCAGTCTGGCGCACGCCAATTAATCGCCGGTTATTTCGGGGATTTGCAAGATGACGGCGGATTACGGCGCAGGCCGCATTTTCAACGCGCGCGGAAAAGGGCCAAAAACTCGCCTTCATTCATCAAATAAATGAAGAATTTGCTTGACAATGCCCTTGCGCTTGATTATTTTTACGCCCAAAAATACGCTCATAAAACGGTACTGAACCGTGATCCATATCCGGCCAAAGTTTTTCACGTGAATCGCTGACCTAATTCCCGGAGGTTTCACTTAGCAATGAACGACAAACCCCCCTCGGAACGCCCCCCTTCTGAACGCCCTCCCTCCCTCAGACCGGAGATTTGGCGTTCTATCCCCGAGGAGAAATGGCGCGACTGGCGCTGGCAGATGGCTCATCGTCTCACCACGGTTGATGACCTGCGCAATGTATTCCCCCTGAACGGAACTGAAACAGATGAACTGACTCGTTGCCTGCAGCGTTTCCGCATGGCCATTCCGCCCTACTTCGCCACCGTGATGGCGCTGGAAGGGCCCGGAGGGCCGTTGTGGAAACAGGCGGTGGTCTCCTCCGCCGAGCTGGAGGAGAGGCCCTCGCTCCGCCTGGACCCGCTGAACGAGGAAGATGACAGTCCCGTCCACGGGTTGGTCCATCGCTACCCCGACCGGGTGTTGTTGCTGGTGACCGACCGCTGCGCCATGTACTGCCGGCACTGCACGCGCCGTCGTTTTGCGGGCAGCCGCGAACGCGACACGTCGCGAGTCCAACTGGATCGTTGCCTGGACTACCTGAAGCGGCACCCGGAAGTCCGGGACGTGATCGTGTCCGGCGGCGACCCCCTGACCCTGACCGACGCCAAGCTCGACGAGATCCTGGCGCGGTTGCGGGCCATCCCCAGCGTGGAAATCATCCGCCTGGGCAGCCGCCTGCCCATCACCCTGCCTTACCGGGTGACGGACGATCTCTGCCGCATGCTGGAGAAATACCACCCCATCTTCATGAACATTCACGCCAACCACCCCGACGAACTGACGCCCGAGGTCCGGGAGGCGTGCGACAAGTTGACCCGGGCGGGCATTCCCCTGGGCAGCCAGACGGTGCTGCTGAAGGGGATCAACGATGACCCCAACACCCTGAAGCGGCTGTTCCAGAAACTGCTGACCTTCCGGGTCAAGCCCTATTACCTGTACCACTGCGATCCGGCCCAGGGGACGGCGCATCTCCGCACTCCCATCTCCCGCGGCATGGAACTGATCGAGTACCTCATGGGTCACACCTCGGGGCTGGCCGTGCCCACCTACGTGGTGGACGCGCCCCACGGGGCAGGCAAGATCCCGGTCATGCCCAACTACATGCTGACCACCTTCCCCGGCGGCGCGGTGCTGCGCAACTTTGAGGGGATGCTGGTCCGCTACGTGGAGAATGGCGAAGTGCCCCAGGATCAGATTCCCGCCGGCGTCATGGGCGTGGCGGCGCTGGCCCTGGGAGCCCAGGAAGCGCTGGCTCCCGCCGGCATGCCCCGCGAACTGCGCCGCCTGCGCGAGGGGCCCCGAGCCCGGATGCACCGCGAGCGGATCACCGAAAAGCCACAGCCGGAAACCAGCGACCTGTTCACCGAGGCGCCGGAATGAGGCGGCTGCGCGTCGGACTCTGCTACGACCTGGCGGAAAAACATCAACCCCGGCCCGGCGAGCCGCCGGACAAGGCTGCCGAACTGGATTCCCGGGAAACGGTCGAGGGTTTAAGTCAGGCTCTGGCCTCCCTGGGGCATGAGCCGCTGCCGCTGGGCGACGGCCGGGAACTGCTCCAGTTCCTGCAAGCCGGCGGCCGGGTGGACCTGGTCTTCAACCTTTCCGAAGGGCTGACCGGCCGCAGCCGCGAAGCCCAGGTGCCGGCCCTGCTGGAGATGCTGGAAGTCCCTTACACCGGCGCCGATCCCCTGACCCTGGCCCTCTGCCTGGACAAAGCCATGTTCAAGCGTGTGCTCCAGGCGGAGGGCCTTCCCACGCCGGTCTTCCGGACGGTGGAGGGACCGTCTGCCGTGGAGGCATTGGACGTGCCCCTGCCGGCCTTCGTCAAGCCCTTGGCGGAAGGTTCCGGCAAGGGCATCCAGGCGGACTGCCGGGTGGAATCCCCGGAAGCCCTGCGCCGTGTGGTGCGCCGGGTGGGGGAGACCTACGGTTGGCCGGTGCTGGTGGAAGAGTACCTTCCCGGCGCGGAGTTGACCGTGGGGATCCTGGGCAATGGCGCGGCCCGGGTCCTGGGCAGCATGCAGATCGAGTTCCTGCCCGGGTCCGGCGAGATCTATTCCTACCGCACCAAGCAGGACTACCTCGACCTGGTCCGCTACCACGTGCCGCCGCAACTGCCGGCGGAAACCGTTCAGGCCGCGCAGGAGATCGCCCTGGCCACGTACCGTCTGACCGGTTGCCGCGATTTCGGCCGCGTGGACCTGCGGCTGGACGCCCGCGGCCGGCCTTCGGTTCTGGAAATCAATCCCCTGGCGGGGTTGAACCCGGTCTCTTCCGACCTGGTCATCCTGGCGCGCCGCCGGGGGATGGAGTACCGCGACTTGATCGGCGAAATCGTTCAAGCAGCCCTGGATAGACACGGGAACAACGGGTCATGATCTGGATTGCTCACACCGCCGTAGGGCCGGATTCCCTCTCCTCCGATGCCGGGGTAGCCGACGAAGTCGAGGCGGTTAGCCTGGCCCTGGAAGAGTTGGGACTGCCCTACGCCGCCGTCACTCCCGAACCGTCCCTGCTTGACTTCATCCACCGCATCACCGGCAACGGCCGCGATGACCTGGTCTTCCACCTGGTGGAAAGCTACCAGGGGCTTCCCTGGGGCGAGAGCTGGCTGGCCGGGCTGTACGAGGCCCTGCGCCTGCCCTACACCGGGTCGCCGCCTTCCACGCTGAGCCTCTGCCTCGATAAACGCCGCGCCCGCGCCGTGCTGAAGGACGCCCGGCTGCCCGTACCGACCGGCCTTCCGTTGGGTGGGAGCGTGGAGGACCTGGGTCCCTTCCCCTTTCCCGCTATCCTGAAGCCGGCCTGCCGCGACGCCTCCGAGGGATTGACCCCGGCCAACGTGGTGCGCAACCTGGACGAGCTGCGCGAACGCCACGGGCAGTTGGTCCACGACGGTTTCGCACCGCTGCTGCTGGAACAATTCATCGTCGGTCGGGAGTTCTCTCTGGCCATGGTGCAGCGGCCGGATTGGCAGGTGGTGGCGGCGTTCGAGGTGAGTTTCAGCGGCCTGCCGCCGGGGCAGCCGCATATGCTCTGCTACGAGTCCAAGTGGGCCTACGAATCGGTGGCCTACGAAGGCACCACCACCAATCCCATGAAGGGGGATCCGGAGATCCGGGCCCTTCTGTCGGACCTGGCGGTCCGCGCCGCCACGGAGCTGGGACTGAGGGATTACGCCCGGATTGACTTCCGCTGGTCCCGGGAAGGGCAGCCCTGCATCATTGACATCAATCCCAACCCGGACATCTCCCTGTCCGGCGGGTTTCACCGGGCGCTGGATTCCGCCGGTATCGGCTTTACGGATTTCGTCCGGCAAATCATCCATAATGCGAGACACAGGACTCATGGAGCTTAGGCGAATTCTGCGCCGGGAAGACCTGCCCGGCATCGAAAAAATGCTGCGCGACGTGCAGGTTTTCAATGAAGATGAAATCATCTGCGGCGTGGAGCTGGCCCAGCAAACGCTGGCCGGGGAGGAGGGGTATCACTGGGTGCTGGCGGTGGAGGATGGCGCTCTGGTGGGGTTGATCTGCTACGGCACCGTGCCGCTGACCCAGGGGACCTGGGATCTTTATTGGATCCTGCGCTCGCCCGGCGCCGTCAGCCGGGGTGTGGCCAAAGCATTGCTGGAAGCTTGCGAGGAGGACCTGCGGAACCACGGAGGACGCTTGCTGGTACTTAATACCTCGGGAACCCCTGCCTACCAACCTGCCCGTGATTTTTATCTGCGAAATGGATTCGAACTCAGCGCCCGGCTGAAGGAGTATTACCGTCCGGGCGATGATCTGTGCATATTTACGAAGCAAATCGAGTAATCTGAATGCTTAAACGGGATCATGTCTGGCTGCTCTGGGAGTGGTCTGAAGATGCGTACCTGGTAGAAGATTTCCTGCGCCAAGCCGATCACCTGGACCTGCGGGTCAAGGTTTTCGATCCCGACGGCTTCCGGCGCCTCTCGATGAACACCGTGGCCCAGGATTACCCTGTCATACTGTGGGACCGGGCCGGCGACGTCCACCGTGAAGCGCAATATATCTCCGACTGGGCCGAAGCCGCCGGCAGCCGGGTCATCAACCCGGTGCGCGGCACGCTGCTGGCCATGGACAAGGCCCACCTCCACCGCCTCCTGCTGCAAAACCACCTTCCCGTCCCCCAGACCCGCGTGTTGACCGACTCCTCCAACGGCGAAGACCTGCATTGGGGCTGCGGCAAGTTCCTGGTGCTGAAGCCGGGAATTTCCGGCGGCGGCGAGGGGGTCCGCATCCAGCACTGGTCGGAAGATTCCCTGCGGGAGGCGATGAGCGCGCGGCCGGGCGAGCCCTGGCTGTTGCAGGAGTTCATCGAACCGGCGATGGTGACGGGGCGGCGCGCCTGGTTCCGGGTCTACCACTTGTTCGGAGAGATCCGGGTCTGCTGGTGGGACAACACCACCCACATCTATGACCTCATGCCTTGCGAAGAGGTCGGCCTGATGGGCTTCCACGACCTGCGCACCCTGGGCCTGCACCTGGCCAACCGTTTCCCCATGCAGTTCTTCAGCACCGAGATCGTCTATTGCAGCGACGGTGCTCCCCTGCTGATTGACTACATCAACGATCCCTGCGATCTACGCAGCCGCGCCCGCATTCCCAACGGCGTCCCCGAAGAGTTGCTGAACTGGGTCTTCCAGCGTATTTTCGAAGTGGCCCGGGCGGTGGGGGAGTGATCCCGGGACGTACCGTTTCGTTTCTCCCCGCATCGCTTCGGAGGGCCCTCCGCCCGCTGACGGATCGGGGCTATTTTTTTTAGCTTGGTACTCTAATCTTTTGGTCACGACGGAGCGTGGTCCTCCAATAGTTTTGGCCACGACGTAGCGTGGCCCTCCGAATTAGAGCGCCAAAGCCCCCACATAGGGGGCTTCGGTATTTTATCCCTCCGGCCGGGCCGGAGGCGGTCCCATGAAGCAGTTTCAGGCCAGGGTTTCCGCGAGTTGGTCGCGGTGCATTCTGCTCCCTCCCGTTTCCGCCGGAAGGCGGTTGGCGGCCAGGGGGATCACCACCGTGAAGCTGGCGCCCACGCCAGGGCGGCCCTCCACCTGGATCCGGCCACCGTACTGTTCCACGAGCTGCCGGGCGCTGGACAGCCCCAACCCCGTGCCGCTGGGCCGGCCGGAGGCGTTTTCCCCTACCGGCGGCTTGGTGGAATAGAATGGCGTGAACAGCTTCTCGGCCTCCGCGGGATCGAGCCCGCAGCCGGTATCCGCCACTTCCACATACAGGTTATCCTCATCGCACCGCGTAGACACCCGCAGGGTCTTGACCGGGGCATCCACCATGGCATCCACGGCATTGTTTACCAGGTTCAGAAATACCTGGGAAAAGTCGCTGTACAGGCCGTACACGGGGGGCAGCCCCCGGGCGAATTCGAACTGTTTGGTGATCTGGTTCTTGAACTGCAGGTTGGCTTCCAGGAACTTCAATTCGTTCTGCAGCAACTGGTTCAAATCGAGAGTCCGCTTCTGCCGGTCCTGGTCGTGGCGGCTCTTCATCATCATCGTGGAGATGATGTCCTTCATGCGCTCGGCCTGGGCCAGGATCAGCGGAATTTCGCCCAAGTGGGACTGACGGGCGTAGAGCAGGTCCAGGTAGCCCACGATCACCGCCAGCGGCCCGTTCAGGTTGTGCGCCAGTCCCGAAGCCATCATGCCGATGGCCGACAGCTTCTGTTCCTGTACCAGGTCGGATTCCAGCGCGCGGATGCGCTCCCGGAGCTGCTTTTTCTCGGTCTCGTCGGCGAAGGTGGCGTTGACTCCCTGCAGCCGCCCGTCGCGGTCGAAAAGCGGGGTGAAGCGCATCTGCACCCAGCGGCCGTTGAGTTCGCGTTCCACCACCACCGGACTCTGCCGCTCGCCCGAAGCGAAATCGTCGAACATGGCCCGGATGCGGGCGATGGTATCGGGCCCATGAAAGTCGTACAGGGACTTCCCCGCGGCCTGGTAGCGCCGCAAGCCCAGCAGGCGTTCGGCGCCGGCGTTCAGATCCCTTATGGTCCCGTCAGCGTCGGCGCTGACGGCCGCCAGGGGGATGCTTTCCAGGAGCGCATGGAGTCGCTCGGCTTCCTCCGCCTGCATGGCCCGAGTATTCGGGCGGCGGCGGGAGGCGTTGGTCCATGCGGCCGTCCCGGTCGCGGGCTTGGGGTCCACTGCCAGGAAATCCGGCATGGGATTATCCTCTTCCGATATGGTCTTCCCCGAATTCATGCGGTTGCACCCCGAGGGTCGCCGGTGGCGCATTTCCGCCACCGTAATATAGGGATATTTTCAGCGTCATGGCAAGGATTTCCCGGTTCTTCGGAGGGGTGGATTCGATTTTGCCTCCGGGGGAAAGATTTACCCCGCCCGGGCGATTTCCCGCTCCTGCATGAACACGTGGCGCACCAACTTCTGCCGCTCCGAGGGGCGCAGATCGTCGAACCGGACGGAGACGGCCCAGCAGGAGAGCCCTGTTCGCCGGGAGGAGCGCACCACGGTGCCGCCGACCACCGGCAAGCCGTAGCAGCCGGTCGGGTCCAGGCGGAGGTACACCTTCTGGCGCACCGGCAATTCCCGCCGCAGGATGATGGAAGCCCCGCCGCCGGACAGGTCATCCAGGGTGACACGTTCGGGCGCCTGGTGATTCAGGACGTCCAGCGGAGCCAGGTCCTCGGCCTCCAGGTCCGGCACCACCCACAAGGCCACCGACCGATTCTGTTCCACCCGGAAATCCTGCCGCCGCTGTTCGCGCCGCAACTGGTCGGCGTGGTCCAGCGTCAGGAAGATGCCGTCATCCTCGGCCTCCACACGGCGGATCAGGCCGGTCCCGGTGTAGCGGGCGTCGTTGGTGCGGTTGAAGTGCAGGCGCACTTCCGCGCCCGGCGCCAGCGGTATGGTACGCGGCACGCGCCCTTCCACCAGGATCCGCAGGCGGATCTCATCCACTTCGCGCACCATGCACTCGATGAAGCGGTCGGCGGAAAAGACCAGGTAGAGAATCTGGCCGGGAGCCAGTTCCCGGGTGGAACTCAGCGTGATGCCCCGCGGCGGCGGCCGGAACCCGAGGCGGCTGCGGGTGTTGGACAGTACGGCAGTCAAACGAGGAATCTGCGACGCCTCGGCTTGCTTCAGGGTATGGCGCACGAATTGATCGAAGGTGAAGTTGGACGCCACCAGTCCGGGAAGGATCTCGTCGCCGAACTGCCGGCCGTAGGCGCGCATCAGCTCAGTCTCCTCCCGGGCCAACCCACGCTCCCGGCACAGGATCTGAAAGTCGCGCCGGGCCAGGGCGCATTGCGCCCGGACGGTCAGACGCCGCGCCTGGTGGTCGCGCAGCGCCAGGATCAGCAGCACGACCGTTATCCCGCCGAGCACCGCCAGTATCTCCCATTGCGACGCCCGCTCCAGATTCCACGCGTGCACGAATTCCTTTACGCCCATGAAAGATTCCATCCCAAGATAGAGCCTCTTCTATATTCGGCAACTCAGAGCGAAAACTTCATCCCTGGACGACGGGGCTTTTCCTGAGCTTTCAAGTAGTGCGCAATGGAAGTGAACGGCTGCCGGCACTTCTCCAATAAATGAAGAATTTCACTTGCGCGGGAATATTCAATATTGTATATTGTAGTAAGCTGTGGAGGGCTTACTGATGTCAGTACCTATCGTCATTCTCGGCTTTTTGAAAGAGCGAGATTACCATGGATATGAGCTGAAGAAAGAAATTCAGCATCATATGGGGGATTGGACCGACATCAAGTTCGGTTCCATCTATCATGCTCTGAAAAAGCTGGTGGAAAGCGGCTGCGTGGAGGTGGTGGGGGAAGAACACCAGAGCGGCCGACCGGATCGCACTATTTACCGCATCACCGTGCAGGGGCGGGAGGAATTCCGCCGCTTGCTGATTGAGGTGATGGGGCACTTCCAGCGCCCTTACCTGGACTTCGACGTCGGCCTTTACTTCGCCTGCAATCTGCCGACTAAGGAACTGCGGGCCCTGCTGACGGATCGTCGCAAACAGGTGAAGGCCGCCCGGCGCGCCCTGGAATCAAACCGGCAGCTTCCCGCCCACCGCGATCTGCCGCCCGTGTGCGACATGATCCTGGAACATGCCATCCGCCACCTGGATACCGAAACCAAGTGGTTGAAGGTCTGCATTGACTGCCTGAAGTCGCACCACCTGTACGCCAATTCCGATGATGCCGAGTCTCCGACTTCCCGGCAGTAGCGCCTCATGAACCACCTCTCGCCTGGGTGACTCGCACACACCCAGCCATGACCCGCCGGCGCAGGCACTTTTTGCCTGCGCTTTTTTTTCGCCAAACCGGGATTCCCTGCCTAATTGCTTGTAAAACAATGAATAGTGATAACGCGTTCATTCCCACGGTTATTGCGCCTCAAATCAAATTTGCGGGTGGGTAAAAAAACTGTTGTTTTACCACCGGTAAATTGTTATATTATGGCTCACACACGCTATTGATGGAACCCCTCAGCGACCCAAAGGGAATGATTCCCTTGCGGCCTCCGGTCCCGCTGGCAGCCTCCATTGCGTCAGGTCCTGGCCGCGAAAGGCGGTCCGCCACGGCAGTGGTGAACGGAACGCCAGGAAATCCTCACTGCGGCGCGACCTGACGCTGGAATCTCTCTCAGGTTCGCTTTCCTTACCTTTTATTCATACCTCATTCATCATACTTTAACAACTTCGATGCATCTTCTTGCCCTGCTGCGGCGTATGCAGCCGTTACCGGAACCTACAGACAAGACGACCATATACCCAAACCTTCCTGGAGGTGAAGTATGTCGCTGAAATTACGATTTCTTTGCGGGCTGACCATGGTGATGATACTGGCGGGAACCGCCGGCGCCGCGGTGGTCATCAACGAGCTGTTCTATGATCCTGCCAGCACTGACGACAACAAGGAATTCATCGAGCTGTACAATAACGGCACGGCCGCCGTGGACCTGGGCGGCTGGCAGATCCAGTGGGGCGGTACCAGCTACAGCTACGGCACCTACACCATCCCGCCGGGAACGATCATCCAGCCGGGCAGCTACTTTCTGATCGGCGGCAGCCTGGTGGATTCCCTCTTCGCCGTCACGCCCAACGTTATCCAGTTCTTCAACTTCCAGAACGGCGGCAGCGAAACTGATGCGGTCCGCCTGAATAACCTGGCCGGCTACACCGACACCTGCCCCTACGACTGGCCCAACAACTACGGGCTGGCCGGCGACCGCAGCAATCCGGCCGATTCGCTGGAATGCAACCCTGACATTTATTCCGGCCATTCGCTGTCCCGGGTAGCGCCGGGGGTGGACACCGACTACGCCACCGACTGGGAAGACCTGGCCACTCCGACCCCCCAGGCAGCCGTGGGCGTCGGTACTCCGCCGGTGATTACCAATACCATGCCCAACCCCTACCTGCCGGATCACAACCAGCCGGTGGTCATCAACACCCGCATTTACGATGACGGCGCCGTGGATACCGCCCGGGTGCATTACAATCCCGGCACCGGCTTCATCGCCCTGCAGCTTTTCGACGACGGTCTGCACAATGACGGCGCCGCCGGCGACAGCGTCTACGGCAACACCATCTCCGGCTACCCGGCGGGTTCGGCGGTGACCTTCTACATCCGTGCGGTGGATAACGCCGGCTTGGTGGCTCTGGCCCCCTCGGGCGCGCCCGGCACCACCTACCGCTATGAGTACCACAATTACGCCAACGTCACCTCGATTGCCGAACTGCGCACCAACGACTCCCTGGGCGTGCCGACCACCCTGGATGAGATCCACACCGTCATCGGCTACGTGACCGCCACCAGCCAGTTCGGCGCTTCCGGCCCCGCGCACCTCCAGACCAGCGCTACCGGCGGCCCGGCCATCGCCGTTTTCGACCCGGTGATCAGCACCGCTCCGTGGCTGGTCGGCCAGCAGGTCAAGGTCACCGGCTGGATCGGCTTCTACAACGGCCTGACCGAAATCGTGGACGATCCTTCCAACTTCAACTATGACCCCGTCATCGAAGTGCTGTCCACCTCATCCGTCGCCTCGCAGTGGATTTCCGATCTGGATCTTCTGGGCGAAGATGACGAGAGCCTGCTGATCCATGTCCACGGTGTGCGTTTTTGCACCACCGGGACGTTCGCCGGCAATACCAACTACTGGGTCACCTCCGGGGCGGATTCCTTCGAGGTGCGGATTGACCAGGATACTGACCTTCCCGGCACCGCCATCCCCACGCTGCCCATCACAGTCCAAGGCCTCATCTCCCAGTTCGACGCCTCTTCACCCTACACTGCCGGATACCAGTTGCTGCCGCGGTCTACCGCCGACCTCATCCCCGCAGTCACCTGCGTGACCATGACGCCGGTAAATCCGCCCATCGTTATCCCCGCCACCGGCGGATCCTTCGATTACACCATCTCCCTGACCAACAATGGCACCGGCCCGGTCCTGATCTCCAGCCTGCAATTGCAGGCCGAGCTGCCCAACGGGTCGTTCTACAACGTCCTGGCGCAGCCGGTCAGCCTAACGTTGCCGGCCGGCCTCACCGTGACCCGGATCAAGGCCCAGACAATACCGGCCACGGCTCCGGCGGGCCTGTACTCCTACCGCGCCATGATGACCTTCCCCATGCTTCCGGAGGTGTTCTCGGACGGCTTCCCCTTCACCAAGAGCGCCACGCTGCGCGGCGACCAGGTGGTGGAAGAGTGGGGCGGCGAGTGGCTGTGCGACTGGCAGGAGAGCGGCCCTGAGGCCCCGGTTGCGGCCACGACGGTTCTGCCCCAGGCGCACGCTCTGGATCAGAACTTCCCCAATCCCTTCAACCCCACGACCGCCGTCAGCTATCAGCTCGCCTCGGCTGACCGCGTCAGCCTGCGGGTGTTCGACACGGCCGGGCGGGTGGTGTCCACCCTTGTGGACGGTTGGCGTGAAGCCGGCGTGCACCAGGTCACCTTCGACGGCACGGGGCTGCCCTCGGGGATGTACCTGCTGCGTATGCAGGCCGGTGATTTCACCGCCACGCAGAAGATGATGCTGGTGAAGTGACGCCGTCACTGTGATCGCCTGTTCGGCGCGGCGTGAACAGGGGATAAACCGTAGGGGCGGTCCGGCGTGGCCGCCCCTTGCAGTTTTATGAAGCAATTTCCCGGGTTGTGACATAGCCCAAAACGAAAAACCGCGAGGCGCCAGGGCGGCGGATCGCGGTTCTTCGTTCCCGGGGCTCCGGAACGCTTGGTCATTCCGGATTACGGTGTGCTCTATTCCTCCACCAAGTATGCTGATTCATCCTGCAGGTCGGCCAGGATCATGTCCACCGCCCGGCGTACCCCGGCGCGCACTTCCGGGGAACACCCTTCCCGCAGCAGGTAGGGGTCGGCCACCTCGATGCCGTAGATGACGATCTTTTCGGGCAGATCCATGCCCAGCCCGCGGCCCAGGTCCAGGGCGCCGGAAAGGCTCAGGTCGTGCACGCAGGAGGCATGCAGTTCACCGCACAACTCCTCGACCTGCATGCGCCGCACGTCGCCGGGACGTCCCCCCGTCATCATGGCGTCCACAATGACCGCCCGCCGGTAGCCGGCCAGGTGATCCAGGATGCGGAATCCCCCCACCGCGGCGCTTTTCACCTCGACGTCCTGCTTCAGTTTCGCCTGACGCAGCAACTCGACGGCCTCCAGACCGGCGCCGTCATCGTGCAGAATGGGGTTGCCCAGCCCCAGGATCACCGTCTTCATGATCGTTTCAGTACCTGCACGATTTCTCCGTGCGGATTGCGAAGGTTCACCTCCAGGGGCATCTGCCCGGGCAGGGAATGGGTGGCGCAGCCGAAGCAGGGGTCGTAGGCGCGGAAGGCCATCTCCACCATGTTCAGCAGCCCTTCGCCGACCGGCTGGCCGGGCTGAATCACGCCCTGGGCCGCCTTCTTGATGGACATGCTGATGGCGGCGCTATTATTGGTCGTGCCCACGATCAGGTTGGCCTGCTGCACGATGCCCTTGTCGTCGGTCACGTAATGGTGATACAGGGTCCCCCGGGGGGCTTCCACCACGCCGACGCCTTCGGTCGGCTTGGCAGTAGGCACGGTACGGATGTTGGGATCGCAAAGGGAGGGGTCCGATATCAACTCCAGGGACTTCTCCGCCGCGTGGAGCAGCTCGATGATGCGGGCCCAGTGCGTGGCCAGGGTGTGGTGCACCGGCTTGCGCCCCGAGCGGTCGCCGGTCAGGGTCTCGAAGTAACGCTCGTATTCGGCATGGGCCAGGGGGGTCGTGAGGCCGTCGGCGGCGTTCAGCCGCGACTGTGGGGTGGCCCGGTAAACGCCTGATTCCGGCCCATCCACGAAGCCCTTCCACCCCACCTGCTTCAGGTAGGGGTACTTCAGGTAGCTGTACGGCTCGACCCGTTCGGCGATGTGCTGGAGGTAATCCTTCGGCTCAAACTTGCACAGTTCCCTGCCGTCGGGGCCCACTACGCGGATCTTGCCGTCGTAGAAGTTGACCTTGTTATTTTCATCCACCAGGCCCATGTAGTAGGTCTGGTGGATGTAGGGTTCGGATAGGATGAGATTGAGATATTCGGTGTTCTTCAGGACGATGTCGTTGAACACCTGGATGGTGAACTGGCCGAATTCGACGAAGTCCTTGCAGTAGGCCAGGAAGCGCTTGCGGTCTTCGTCCTTCAGGCCGACCGACACGCCGCCGGGCAGGGAGCTGACCTGGTGGATCTTCTTGCCCCCCAGCAATTCGATGATTTCCTGGCATTGGGCGCGGTGCTTGATGACCCGCTTACCGGCTTCCAGCCCCACCTTGGCGATCAGCCCCAGAATGTTGCGTTCGGCCACCGGGGCGTGGGGGCCGCAGACGAAGTCCGGCGCGGCCAGGAGGTAGAAGTGCACCGTATGGTCCGCGGCGTAAAATACGTTGTAGAGCAGCTCCCGCAGCTTCCGGGCGGTGGGGGGGATGTCCACATGGTACACCGAGTCACAGGCCTTGGCCGAGGCCAGGTGATGCGCTTCCGGGCAGACCCCGCACAGCCGGGTGACGATGCGGGGCAACTCTTCCACCGGCCGCCCCTGGCAGAATTTCTCGAAGCCGCGCAGTTCGGGGATCTGCAGGTAGGCGTTGGCCACGCTGCCGTCATCGTTCAGGAATATGTCAATCTTCCCGTGCCCTTCCAGCCGGGTGACGGGGTCAATCTTGATCTGCTTCATCATCAACTCCAGAGCTTGGGAGAGATTCCTCGGGCTTGGGTGCGGGCTTCCGACTCTCAGAAATGTCTATCCTACCGACCTTTACCGGTAGGTCAGACATTCTTGTCTGACATCGATCTCACTCTCTCACTCCTGACAGACAGGAATGAGATCTTTGAAATATTCCCAAAACTATCCTCTTTGCGGAGGAACTTTGCTCTTCTTGGGAGGTATGGGGGGTAGAGCCCTACCATTC
>QZKQ01000015.1 GCA_003599535.1 Candidatus Zixiibacteriota bacterium
GGTCCAGCGGACCCGGCGGACTCCGGTTAGATCCCGGCCCAGCCGGTGCAGCAGCCTGCCGTCCAGGTCCAGGGTCCGGTAGCTGCCGCCATGGGTGGTTTCCGGGCTCCAGGGGAGGGCCTCCGGCGCCGGAAGGTTCCTCGCCTCGCCTTTGGCCGCGTCGCACGCCAGGGTGGCGGGGTCGGGCAATTCCGGGCCTCCACCCCACTCCCGCGACCACCGGCGCAGCCATTCGCTGGTTTGGGCGAAGGCTTCCGCGCCGCCGCGGTGACCCCGGGCCCACAGGAGGGCCAGGACCCAGGTATCGGACGGTTCCAGGCGGAGCAGGCGGGCGTAGGGCCGGTAGCGTTCCAGCCGGTCCAGGAATTCCCGCAGCTCCAGCTCTCCAGGAGGCAGACCCAGGCTCTCCAGCACGCGGCGCGCCTCTTCCGCGGCGGCGTCGGCTGGAGGTTGGGGTTCGCCGTCGAGCAGGCGCAGGACGATCCGGCCGTCATGGCTCTCCACCCCCGCCAGCAGCCGCTGGCCCTCCTCCAGGGGCAGGTCGGAATCGGCTTCGAAGACCTGTCCGCCGGCGCGGATGCGGAAGCGGCCCGGCCCCAGGCGGCGGATCACCCTCCCGCGGACGGTCTGCCCCGGGATCCATCCCGGGGCCTCGTCCCAGCGCGGCGAGGCAGGCTGGGTGCGGCGGACTTTCATGCAGTGGTGCGGTATTACCCTTTATTGTCCCGCATCAGGTTGAGGATCAAGCGCACCTCATCCTGGCCCATGCCCAGCTTCTCGGCGATGGCCGACAGGGACATGCCCGCCTTGTACAGGGCCAGCACCTCCCGGGCGGTGTCGTCGGCGCTCTTGTCCTCGGGGGAGGGCGGAGGTTGAGGCGGGGGAGCCGGCCGGGGCGGGGAAGCCGGTGCGGGCGCGGCGGCCTCGATCTCCGGGGGCGGCGCGGGGCGCGGAACCGGGTGCTCCGGTTCCGGTTCCAGGGCCAGCCGGGCGATGATGCGCTGCAGCTCCCGCTGCTTCAGGTAGAGAAAGACGATGACCAGGGTCAGCAGGAGGACGGCGGCGATCAGGAGATATTCGATCATGGGCGGGGAAACCAGGGCGGCGAATTGGTTCTCCGGCGCGGCGGCACCCGCCTCCGGACCGGCGGCTGGTTCAGCGGCCTCCTCCAGCTCTCCCAGGCGCTGCGTCTCCCGGACCAGGGAATCGAGGGCCGGATCGGCGCGGCGCAGAGCGGCGAAGAAGGCCTCCCATTCGGCCACCTCGTCGGCGGTGCGGCCCAGTTGACGGTACAGGGCGGCCAGTTGGGTGGCGGCGCGGGCGGCCAGGAAGGGGTCCGCCTTGGCCCGGCGGAAATGATCCAGGGCGGCCTGCGGTCGCCCCCACTTGCGCTGCAGCAGGCCCAGGAAGAAGTGCGCCTCGCAGGAATCCGGTCCCAGGCGGGCGGCCTTCTCCAGGTCGGCCAGGGCCTCGCTCTCGTTTCCCTGGGCCAGGGCCTGCTTGCCTTCGCCCAGCCAGTCCCGGGCGGGCGGCGGAGCCGAAGCCGCAGGTTGCAGCGGCGCGGCGGGCAGGCCTGCGGGGGCGGGCGACAGGTCCAGGATCAAACTGAAGGGGGCGACCTCTTCGCGCACCTTCAGCTTCATGGCTCCGGGCAGGCGGAAATCCAGGCGCAGCCCCTGGGGGGAGGCTTCCAGGGACAGTTCGCGCACCAGGGCGTTGCCCACGGCGGCGGCTTCCCCGGCGGCGCGGGGCGAGACCCGGCAGGCGGGCACGGTCAGTTCCAGGCCGCCGGCCACCTCCCGCACCTGGTGCTTTACCCGGTCGTCGAAGCGCAGCACCACCACGGCAAAGTTGCCACCGGCATGGTAGGAGGACTGCACCGAAGTCAGGGTGGCGGCGGAAGCGGCCGCCGTTAGAAAGCCCCAAGCGAGAAGTGTCGCGAATCGCTTCACGCCGTCATTCCCCGGGTTGGTCGTCGTCCATCCCTCCGATGTCCACCATCTTGGTGGATCCCAGGTAGGAGACGGTCTTCAGTTCGTCAATGCGCTCCAGCTTCTTGATGACGTTCTGGATGCGCTGGCAATTATCCTGAATCACCTTCAGACGGGCCAGGAGCTTCTCGTCGTTCAGCCGCCGGGCTTCCTTTTCCAGCAGGTAAAGGTTTCCCAGCACCGCCGTCAGGGGGTTGTTGATCTCATGGTTTAAGGTGATCACCGTCTGGGCGTAGGCGGCCAGGCGCTCGGATTCCAGCAGCTTCTTCTGGCGGCGATTGGTCTCGGTGATGTTGCGCATCAGGCCCAGGGCGCCGGCCCGCTCGCCCTTCTCGTTCTTCAGGCAGACCAGGCTCACCAGGTACTGCTGGCTGTGGGCCATCCGGGACTTGATTTCCAGGTCGAACGTCTGGCGGGCGCCGCGCATGAGCGTCCCCAGGATGCGCTCGCCCATTTCCGCGGTGCGGAACAGGGCCTGGTAGTTCTCCCCCTGCAATTCCTCCCGCCGCCAGCCCAGCTCTTCGATGCGCGGGTTGGCATAGGTGAAGCGTCCCTGCAGGTCCAGGGCAAAGACGATGTCCCCGGCGTGCTCCAGGAGGCTGTGGTAGAAGTCGCGCAGTTCCGCGGCTTCCCGGGCGCGCAGGGCATTCTGCAGGGCCACGGCCGCGTGGGTGACCACGAAGGCCAGCATGCGCAGTTCCTGGGTGGCGAACTCGTCGGACCGGCGCAGGGTGGAGAGGATGACCGCGCCCATGGGGTGGTCGCCCACCACCAGCGGGGTGATGATCAGGTTGCGTTCCGGCGGATCGGCGGCCGGGCCGAAGCTCTCCATCCAGGGGATGACCACGGGGCGGCGTTCGGTCACCACCCAGTCGAAGATCCCCTCCTCATACTGGCTCTGGGCCGCCTGGTTCAGTATCGCGGGGGCGGGATTCAGCGGTTCGATCCCGGTGCCGGCCTCGTTGAACAGGTAAACGCCCATGGCGTCGTAATCCATGATGCGGCGCACCAGCGGCAGGAGCGCTTCGGCCACCCGGCGGGGGTCGGAAGTGGCGCGCAGCATCTCGGTGAACCCCTGGAGGTTCAGGAACTCATTTAAGGCATTGTTCAGGCGGTCGCGGGAGGAGCGCAGTTCGCTCAGGCGGGCTTCCAGGTCGGCGATGTGGGAACGGAGATTGTCGATCTGGTCTTCGAAGGACGCCATCAGTTCGGCCATCCGCGCTTCGGGGGATTCTGCGCCGCGCGGGGAGGGCGCGGCCGGTTCCGGGGCGCCGGATTCCGGTTCAGGGGGCGGGGTTTTGCCTTGGGGATCCTGGGGATCCCGGGGATCGCCAGTCATGTCAAGCTCGGTAAAAAGGGTCGCGGCTGGGAGCGGAATCCCGGCGGAACGCCTCGGTCATGTCTTCGGATCGCTGCAGCTCGCGGCGCAGCTTCTCCAGGTAGGCGCCGTAATCGGGGACGCCGTAGACGTCCTTCTTCAAGCCCAGGGCTCCGACCATTTCCGGGGAGGCCTCGCGGTCGTGCCGGGGGCCGCCGCCGTCGAAGTGGGCGCGGCGTACCAGCAGGTCGGCGAAGGAAATGGCCAGGGCCTGCCGCCCGGCATCACCCGAGGCGGCGTGGTGGTCGCGGACGGCTTCCACCAGCCAGGCGGGCAGATTCCAGGAATCCAGGAGCCAGGCGCCGGCCAGGGGATGGGCCGCGCCGAATACCTCCCGCTCCGCCTCCAGCAGCGACACGCCCTCTTCGGTCCGGCGCAGCGCCGCGGCGTACTTCTGCGGGTAGTAGCGCCCCAGAAACAGCTTGCCGATGTCGTGCACCAGTCCGGCGACGAACCCTTCGCCGGGATTGGGAATGCCGCACAGCCGGAAGATCAGCCGGGCGGCCACCGCCGAGGTCAGGGAATGCGACCAGAACTTATCGAAGGGGAAGGGCAGATCGTCGTGGGGATGGTAGAAGCAATCGGTGATCAGCACGGACAGGCTCAAGTCCCGCACCGTCTCCAGGCCCAGCACCACGACGGCCAGGTTGACCGTGCCGATGCGCCGGGGGAAGCCGTAGTACGTCGAGTTGGCCAGTTTCAGCAGCCGGGCGGTCAGGGCCGGATCCGAAGAGATCAGGCGGGCCAGCTCCGCGGCGGAGGTGGTGGGGTCGTCCATCGCCTCCATCAACTGGGCGGCGACCGCGGGCAGCGCCGGCAGGCCGGGGATGCTCTCGGCCAGGCGCTTCACTTGGAGGATCTCCGCGTCCGCCGGACGATTCCCCGGCGGGTTGTGGGGGAGCGTGGTCATGGGCTGCCGGTCTCAGGCTGTGGACGGTTGGTGGCTGACGGGAAAGCGTCATGGCCCCGCAGGGTTCGCCGGGGGCGAACGGCCGGATGTTCCTCCCTGGGCCGCCTCACGCCACCATCTCCTGGTGCAGGCGGGCGCGCAGGGAGTGCAGGGCGCTGGAATGGATCTGGCAGATGCGCGATTCCGACAGGTCCAGCACCTGGCCGATTTCCTTTAACGTCAGCTCTTCATAATAGTATAACACCATCACCCGGCGCATCTGTTCCGGTAGTTCCTGGAGCCATTCCAGGACACGGTGGCGCAATTCTTCCCTCTCGATGCGGGCCAGGGGGTCTTCGCGGCCCGGGTCGGGGATGAGGTCGTGGAAGCTGCCTTCGCTGTCCGCGCCGGCCGGTTCGCAGTCCAGGGAGACGATCTGCAGGGATCCGACCTCCTCCAGTAGATCCCGGTATTCCTCCACGCTCAGGCCGAGTTCGCCGGCCATGGTCTCCTCGTCGGGCGATCCCCCCAGGCGGGCTTCGCAGGCCTCGAAGGCGCGTTCCAGCGATTTGGCCTTGGTGCGCAGGGAGCGGGGCAGCCAGTCGAATTCCCGCAAACCGTCCAGCATGGCTCCGCGAACCCGGGTGGCGGCGTAGCTCTCAAAACGGGTGCCGCGGTCGGGATCGTAGCCCTCCACCGAATGGATCAAACCGCGGACTCCGGCCCCTTCCAGATCCTGTACCTGGACTGCCTGGGGCAGAGTCTGCTTCAGCCGCCCGGCCGTCCACTTGACCAGGGGGAGGTAGATCAGCACCAGTTTTTCCCGCAGCGCCGGGTCGCGGGTGCGGCAGTAGTCCTGCCAGAGTTGCCGGTTATCTTCCATGATCCTGCGTCGTGGCCCGGGCTACCCGGCCCGGGACAGCATGTCCGATCCCTTCCTTAGGCTTCCGCCGGAGCCTTCTGCCGGGGCGCCGCCTTGGCTCCCTTGGCCTCCTTCTCCTTCTGCCGGGCCAGTTCCGCTTCGGCTTCGCGGCGGGCTTTCTCCAGCAGTTCTTCCCGCGCTTTCCGTTCCGAGATCACCAGGTAATGTCCCAGGATGACGCGGTACACAAGCAGGACCAGGGAGAGGCCCAGGTACACCAGCACGGCGCGGAACAGGGCGCTGCTCAGTTCGACTTCCATCCACAGGGAGACCGCCAGGGTCAGCAGGCAGGAGATGGCGGCCAGGGAGGGGCCCTTGCGAGTTTTTTCGTCCATCACTTCGTCCTTCCAGCCGGTTCATGCGTACGAGAGCGGAAAAACAGTTGCCGGAACAGCGTTCCTCCGGAATTGCTCGGGGGAAGCTTCAGCAGCCGCCGGGCGATCATCATCAGGTTCAGGGAGGCCGGGCAGCGCGGGTAGGCCAGCAAAAACGGAGTCTGCCGGGCCACCGCCTGGGGGACGTGCGGGTCCAGCGGCAGGAAGCCCAGCGGTTCCAGGTGGATGGCCAGGTAATTTTCCACCACCAGGCAGATCTTGCGCGACACCTCCTCCGACTCTTCGGAACTGCGCGCCTGGTTGACCAGCAGGTACGGTTTAATCGCCGCATTGCGCGACGAAATTACCTTGATGGCGGCATAGGCGTCGGTGATGGCGGTGGGTTCGGGCGTGGTCACGAAGATGACCTCGTCGCAGCCGCCGGCCAGTTCCACCACCCCTTCATGGATGCCGGCGCCGGTGTCCAGGAGGACCAGATCCCGGCTCTTCTCCAGCTCTTCCAGCCCCCGCACCAGGCGATCCTGGACCAGGTCGTCAAGCCCCACCATCTCCACCACCCCCGACCCGGCCGGCAGGATGCGCAGGCCTTCGGGGCCGTCCACCAGCACGTCGGCAATGAACGCCCCCCGCAGGATGGCATCGGCCAGGGTGTACTTGGGGGTGATCCCCAGGAGGATGTCAATGTTGGCCAGGTTGGTGTCGGCGTCCACCAGCAGGGTGCGCCGTCCCAGCTTCTGCCATGCCAGGCCCAGGTTCAAGCTGAGGTTGGATTTGCCCACCCCGCCCTTGCCCGAAGTCACCGCCAGGCGCCGCACCGGGTGCAGGTGTTCGTCCGTCAGGCGCTTGATTTTTGACAGGTCCCGCAATTTGGAGGCTTGGTCCTTGATCATGCCGGAGTATGTAAATTATTTTCGTTTCCCCGGGAATTACCCCGGGGAAGCATGGGTAGCGATTTGCTGGTATTTCCGTTCAGCTTAGTGTAGGGTGTCATCCCCGCGCCCCCAAGGGGCGCCCCCGGGATCCAGCCTTCCTGGATTCCAGATCAGCGCTTCGCACGGTCTGGAATGACACGCGAAGGAAATAACCTCGAACTGACCGAACGTGTCACTGGTGGTCTGATATGGCCGACGCTTCACCTCTACGCCTCCATTTACGGCAACGTGGTTACGCGGATACGGGCGCAGGTGAATACCATCATTTATCCCGTCCCCGCGATGGAGGGCAGGAGCTCATTCCGGAAGTACCCCCGGTTGGCCGCCAGCTTCACCAATTGGGTCTGGGTGGGCCAGGCCACGTCGTCGGGGACGTTCTGGCCGCAGGTCAGCAGCGACACCGCCTTGCGTTCATGGTAACAGACGTTCAGGATGGAGCCGAAACTGGTGGTCTCGTCCAGTTTGGTGAAGATCAGCCGCCCGGGGTTGGCCACCCGGAACTTGTGGATGATGTCCAACTGGTCTTCCAGCCGGGTGCTGACCGACAGCACCAGGTGGACTTCGTCGGCCTCGGCGTACTCCATGAAGGCCCCCAGGTCGTTCAACTGCCCGCGGTCGTTCTGGCTGCGGCCGGCGGTATCAATCAGGATCACGTCGCGGTCGCTGAAGCGCTCCAGGGCGCGGCGGATGTCGGCCGGGCGGTACACCGCGTCCATGGGAATGTTGGCGATGGCGGCAAAGGTCTTCAACTGTTCCACCGCGGCGATGCGGTAGGTGTCGGCCGACACCAGGGCCACCCGCTTGCGTCCGTAGATGCTGGGATGGGTGGCCATCTTGGCCAGGGTGGTGGTCTTGCCCACGCCGGTGGGCCCCACCAGGGCGATGACCCGCGGCCGGCCCTTCTCCGTGACCGGCACGGTGGCTTTCATGATCTTGCCCAGGCGCTCGTAGAGGGCCCGCTGCATCAGGGAACGGTCTTCGAACTGCGGGCCGGAAAGCTGCAGGGTGATCTCCTGGGTCAGCGCCGCGGCCACGCGGTCGTCCACCCCGTTCTCCAGCAGGTCGCGGTGCAGCCCTTCCAGTTGGGCCGGGAGGCTGGGGAGCTGGCGGAACTTCAGGTGGTCGGTGATCTGCTGGACGGTATCCTTCAGGCCCTTCAGGTCATCGGAAATGAGGGCAAATTCGGCCGCCGACACGCCTGGAGGCGCAACCGGCGCGGCCGGTTCGGCGCCCACCTGCGACCAGTTGCGCTCCTTGACCGGCGGGGGATGGCGGTCTTCGGTGGAGGCGATGACCTCCACCATGTCGTTCAGCAGGAAACTGAACGGCCCGCCCCGCGGCACCTTGCGCGAATCCAGGATGACGGCGTTTTCGCCCAGTTCCTTCTTCACCTTGAGCAGGCATTCGCTCATGCTGGCGCCGACGAATTTCTTGATCTTCATGGGTCTCACAGATGCTTTATCGCTCCGCGGGTGTGCCGGGCGAAGGTTCTTCCCGGGACTTCCCTGAGACTGGTCTTGATATGCTGAGGTGGGCACGGATGACTCCGCACAGTGAATGATGGACGGATAGATGCAGCCAGGGATCCAGGTTGCCGCCAGGAGGTAAGCGAAGCGATTCCCGGCGGCGGTCATCAACTCTTCCCCGCATCTGAATCACAGATTTTCACAGATTGAGCAGATTTCGCTGATTATATTTTGTTCGACCCCTGTCCCGAAGGGACCACTGCGTGGCGGGTCGGGAAGGGGAGGAGGGGACCGTCCGTCTCCGTAGGTTTTCCCGAGGGGACCACTGCGTGGCACCTACGGCTATCCACGTTCGACTCTTACGGGTTGTCCGGTCAGCTCCTGACTCCTGACTTCTGGCTCCTGTTCTTCTGACTACAGACTACTGACTACTTTTCTCTGTGTTCTCTGCGTCTCTGCGGTGAATTGTGTTTACGCCGCTTCGGCCCGGGCTTCCACCGTCAGCATGCCCACCGATTCGATCTCGGCGTTGACCAGCAGCTCCCCGTAGGAGATCACCGCCAGTTGCGGCAGTACCGGCTCCACCAGGCGGCGCAGAGTGGCCCGCACGGTGGGCGAACAGACCAGAATGGGCAGCCGCCCCTGGGCCTGCATGGTCTGGACGTGGCGATCCAGTTGCTGGTACATGCGGTTCAGCACCGGCGGCGGCAGGGCCAGCGCACCGCTGCGGGACCCGCCCGCCCGGTTCATCTCTTCCTGGATCATCTTCTCCAGGGCCGGATCGGCGGTCAGGGCGTAAATCTTGCCGTCGGTATCCTGGTATTTGTGGGTGATGGCGGGAGAAAGGCTGTAGCGCACGTACTCGGTCAGGATGTCGGGCTCCTTGGTCAGGCCGGAATAGTCCGCCAGGGTTTCCAGGATGGTGCCCAGGTCGCGCACCGGGATGCCTTCCTTCAACAGCTTCTGCAGCACCTTGTGCACACCGCCGTAGGTCATCAGGTTGGGAATCAGCTCTTCCACCACCACGGAATTCTGCTTCTTGAAGTTGTCCACCAGGGTCTTGGTGTCTTCCCGGGAAAGAATCTTATGGGCGTTCTGCTTGATGACTTCGACCAGGTGCGTGGCCAGGACGGCGGCCGGTTCGACCACGGTGTAGCCCAGGTCCTGGGCGCGGAGCTTGTCGTCGGTGGGGATCCAGACGGCGGGCAGGCCGTAGGTCGGCTCCCGGGTGGCCACTCCCTTCAGCTTGCCCTTGGCGGTGCCGGGGTCCAGGGCCAGGCAGTGCCCCATGTGCAGCTCCCCGGAAGCCACTTCGTTACCCCGGATCTTCAGCCGGTACTGCTGCGGCTTCAACTGGATGTTGTCCCGGATGCGGATGGGGGGAATAATGATGCCCAGGGCGATGGCCTGCTGCTTGCGGATCAGAGTAATGCGGCTCAGCAGGTCACCGTCGTGTTCATTGTCCACCAGGGGGATCAGGCCGTAGCCGATCTCCAGCTCCATGGGATCCACGTTCAGGTAGTCCTCGATGCGCTCCGGCTCCTTCTGCGTCTTGCTCTTCTGGGTGACCATTTCGGCCTGCGCCCGGGCCGCGGCCGAAGCCTTGACCTGGGTGCCCAGCCAGGCGCTCAGCCCCGCCAGCAGCAGAAAGGGGGCGGTGGGCAGGCCCGGCACCAGGGCGAAGAAGCCCAGCACTCCGGAAGCCAGGAACAGCGGCCTCGGTTGCTGCAGCAATTGGCGGGTGATCTCCGATCCCAGGTTGGCTTCCGAGGCCGCCCGCGAGACGATGATGCCGGCCGAGGTGGAGATGATCAGGGCGGGGATCTGCGCCACCAGGCCGTCGCCCACGGTCATGATGGTGTAGGTGGAGAGGGCCTCTCCGGGGCGCATCTGCAGTTGCAGGATGCCGATGACCAGCCCCCCCAGGATGTTGATGAAGGTGATGATCAGGCCGGCGATGGCGTCGCCGCGGACGAACTTGGAGGCGCCGTCCATGGCCCCGTAGAAATCGGCTTCGCGGCTGATCTTGTCGCGCCGTGTGCGGGCTTCCTGCTCGTCAATCAACCCGTTGTTCAGATCGGCGTCAATGGCCATCTGCTTGCCGGGCATGGCGTCCAGGGTGAAGCGGGCGGCCACTTCGGCGATGCGCCCCGATCCCTTGGTGATGACGGCAAAATTGATGACGTTCAGGATCAGGAAGATGACCACGCCCACCACGTAGTTGCCTCCCACCACGAAGGTGCCGAAGGCCTGGATGATGGAGCCGGCATAGGCTTCACCCAGGATCAGCCGGGTGGAAGCCACGTTCAGGGACAGGCGGAACAGGGTCACCACCAGCAGCAGCCCGGGGAAGACGGAAAACGACAGCGGTTCCTCGGTGTACATGGCCACCATCAGGATGACCACGGCCACGGTGATGTTCAGAGCCAGCAGCAGGTCCAGGGCGAAGGTGGGGATGGGCACCACCATCAGGATCAAAATCCCGATCACGCCCACCGCCAGGACGACGTCGCTGCGACTGGCGAAGCGATGAGAAAACGAAGAGGTGGCGGTGGTGGCGGCCATAAATTCTTGGTTGGTGGGACGGAAGTGTCTGACCTACCTCTCCTCTGCAACTTGCGTGCCCCGGCGCAATCAGTGGTAGTTCCCGTATGAATCGCCGCGCAGGCGGTAAACGTAGGCCAGAATTTCCGCAACCGCCTGGTAGAAATTGCCCGGGACCTCCTGCCCCACCTCCACTCCCTTGTAGAGCGCCTGGGCCAGGGGCTTGTTCTCGACGATGGGAATGTCATGCTCCAGGGCGATCTGGCGGATGCGGGCGGCCAGCTTGCGCTTGCCCTTGGCCAAAACCACGGGAGCGGTCATGGTGGCGGGGTCATAACGCAGGGCGATGGCGATTTCGGTGGGGTTGGTGATGACCACGTCGGCCTTGTGGACATCCTTGCGCATGCGCCGCAGGGCCGTCTTCAACTGGATGGAGCGGATGCGGGACTTGACCTGGGGGTCACCCTCGGCCTGGCGGTGCTCGTCCTTGACCTCCTGTTTGGTCATCTTCATGCTCTGCAGGTGATCCCAGCGCTGGTAGATCAAATCAATCAGGCCCAGGATCACCAGCGCCAGGATGGTGCGGTAGCCCACCTTGGCCGCACCGCCGCAGATCCAGCGGTACATATCCCACACCGGGCGGTCCATCAGGGGGATCATCTCCTCGGCCAGGCCGGCCAGAGTGGTGTACCCCACCCAGCCGACGATGAACAGCTTCAGGACGCCCTTCAGCAGCTCCACGGCGGACCGCTTGGAACCGAGGCGCTTCAACCCCTTCATCGGGTTCAGGTTGGACAGCTTGGGGCGGATCGGTTCGGCCGAGAGCAGCCAGCCGGTCTGCAGCAGGTTGGCGGCGATCCCCACCAGCAGGATGGTGGCCACCACCGGCGCCAGAACACTGAACAGCAGCAGGGCGCCGGAAAGGAAGTACCCGGGCAGGGTCTCGGGAGTCAGCTCGATGCGGCAGAGATGGGTGAAAATGAAGCGGTTGGCGACCATCATGCGGGAGAGCATATACCCGCCCCAGATGGAGAGCGCGGCCAGCCCGGCCAGCAGCACCAGGGAAGCGTTGATATCCTGGGATTTGGCGACCTGTCCCTTGCGGCGCGATTCCTGGCGGCGTCGGCCGGTTGGTTTTTCAGTTTTTTCCTGGAAGGAGTCCTTGGATTCCGGCATGGGGACACAGTCCCTTTATTCCCTTCGCGGGGTCACAGACCCTCTTTTCGCTTTGCGGGTTTGCACGAGAAGGTTCTCTTTCAGTTGCCGCCACGATTGAAGCGGGCTCACCGTCCCAGCACACTCAAGATGAATTGATGAGCCTTCCTGCGACCCAAAAAAGAGGAATGTTAGATTAGCGTTTCCTGGCGGCAATTCCCAATTCAACCACCTCCCGCCAGGAATCGCTAATCTGACGCGCTGCACGGTAGTGCGCCGGAAAGCAGAATGCCACTCCCATACCGGCTGCGCCAGTTTGCCCGCTTCAATCCTGGCGGTAACTATGAGGCATTTCAAATCAGCGATACTTTGCGGGAACCTTGGCCAGCGACCAGCCACCAGTTATCAGTGGCCCCAAACAAAAAACCGGCGGTTGTGCAGACCGCCGGGGAGACCGCCATTCGCCGCCGGGCGGGCTACTGGCCCAGCAAAGCGATGATCTGCCGCCAGTCGGTCTGGAAGCGCTTCCATAAAAGGTCCAGGATATAGGTCAGCATGGGCAAAGATAGTGCCAATCCCAGCAGGCCCACGGTAATCTTCAGGGGAATGCCGACCAGGAAAACGTTCATCTGGGGCATGGCCCGCGCGGTGATGGCCAGAGCCACCTCCGACAGGATCAGGGCAGCGGTGACGGGCGCGGCGATTTTGACTCCAGCCACGAACATGTCCCCCGCCATGCGGATGAAGAGGCCGGCCATGCCGCCGGGGAAAGCCGCGCCGCCCAGAGGCACCGCCTGGAAGGTCTGCCCCAGCCCTTCCAGGAGGAAATGGTGGCCGTTGAAGGTCAGGAAGATCACCAGGGCGAAGAAGTATTGCAACTGGGAAATGATCGAAGTCTGCTGCTCGCTTAGGGGATCCATGACGCTGACGATGCCCAGGCCCATCTGCAGGCCCACGAACTGTCCGGCGATTTCGATGCCGTAGAAGATGAAGCCGGTGGTCAGCCCCAGCACCAGCCCGGCGACGACTTCCGGCAGGGCCAGGGCCAGGAAGGCGGGCAGTCCGGCTCCCTGAAGGCTCCAGCCTGCCGGCAGGCGTACCGCCGGCAGCAGCACCAGGGCCAGGAAGAAGGCCAGCCCCGCCTTGACCGCCAGGGGCAGGCCGCGAAAGCCGTACACCGGCATCAGGGCCAGGGCGGTGGCTATACGCAGGAACACCAGGGTGAGGACCAGGGCCTGGTCCCATAGGAAGGCCGGGTTCATGGGGCACCCCCGAGACTCCGGAAGCGGGGGATCATGGCTGCGGGGGAGGGACTTCGCGCGTCCCGATCAGGCTGGCGGGGTGCAGCACCAGCATCCAGCCGGCGGCGCTGTCTTCGGCCTTCAGGCGGCTGATGACCGCCATGAACCGTTCCCCCCCAATGGCGGTTTCGCGCCGGATTATGGCCTTGCGGGCGATGGCTTCGCGGCAGCATTGCGCCAGGTCCGAAGGCAACGCCTCTTCCACCCGGCGGCCGATGGCGGCGGGGAGATAACGGCTGGCCTGCAGGTTCATCAGAACCAGGTCACCCTTGTCGCCGAAACCGACGATGCCGATGGGGACCAGTTCCAGGATTTCCTGGGAGATGGACAGGACCTTGTTGCGGAATTGCAGCTCCAGGGTGCGCTCTTCCACCTTCTGTTCCAGTTGCCGATTGAAGTCCTCCAGTTGCCGGTTTTTCTGCTGCAGCTCGCGGGCCAACTGCTGGTTTTCCGACAACAGGCGCATCTGTTCCAGGGCCAGGCGAAGGGTGTTCTTCAGGTCCTCGTCGTTCCAGGGTTTGAAGATGAACTTGTAGATGTTGCCTTCGTTGATGGCCTCGGCCAGGGCTTTGACGTCGGCGTAACCGGACAGAATGATGCGCACCGCCTCGGGGCGGGCCTGGCGCGCCCGGCGGAAGAAGTCAATGCCGTTCATGCCCGGCATGCGGTAGTCGGCGATGATCAGATCCACTTCATTGCCGGCCAGCACCTCCAGCCCCTCTTCCCCGGAACCGGCACAATATACTTCGTATTCTTCGTCGAAGAACAGCCGCTGCAGCGCCTTCAGGATGTTGGGCTCGTCGTCCACCAGGAGCAGGCGGGGGGGGTTCATGCTTCCTCCGCCAGGGCCGGGACCCACTCGGCTGCGGCCGCCGGGGGGCCGTCCGCCGGGAGGATCACCCGGAAAGTGGTGCCCACGTCCACCCTGCTGTCCACCTCGATGCGCCCCCCGTGCCGTTCCACGATGCGGTAGGACAGGGACAGCCCCAAGCCAGTGCCCTTGCCCACTTCCTTGGTGGTGAAGAAGGGCTCGAAGATCTTGGCCAGGTTCTCCGCCGGGATGCCGCAGCCGGTATCCTCGATTTCGATGACCACCTCATCGTCGCGGGCCCGGCTGCGCACGTAGATCTTGCCCTTGTCGGCAATGGCGTGGCTGGCGTTTACCAGCAGGTTCATCAGCACCTGGTTCAACTGCTGCGGATAGCAGCGGACCAGGGGCAGATCGCCCAGATCCTGGATGACCTCGGCCTTGTATTTCAGCTCGTTCCAGACGATATTCAGAGTGGAGCGGATGCCCTTGTTCAGGTCGTACTCATTCAGCGTGCCCCTGTCCTGATGGGAGAAATCCTTCAGGTCCTGGACGATGGTCTTGACCCGGTCGGTGCCTTCGATGGATTCTTCGATGACCGAGGTCACGTCGTCCAGGATGAAGTCCACCTTCTTGATCTTCTTCAGGCGGATCAGCTCCTCGATGGAGTCGGCGTCGTCGCTCTGCACCACCCGGTCCACCGCCCGGCAGTAATCCTTCAGGTTGATGATGTACTTCTTCAGCGTGCTCAGGTTGGAATTGATGAAGCCGATGGGGTTGTTGATCTCGTGGGCCACGCCGGCGGCCAGTTGGCCGATGGAGGCCATCTTCTCCGACTGCAACAACTGCATCTGGGTGTCGTTCAACTGGGTCAGGGTGTCTTCCAGGCGGCGGTTGCGCTCCTGGATTTCCCGGGTCCGCTCGGCCACCAGCTTTTCCAGGTTCTGGGCGTACTCTTTCAGCTGGGCCTGCAGGGCCAGTTGTTCGGTGATGTCCTTGCCGATCCAGATGTAGCCCACGCTCCGGGCGGACTCGTCCTGGATGGGGGTGACGGTCAGGGAGATGGTGATTTCGCGGCCGTCGCGGGTGACCACGGTGTGGGCCTGGTCAATCACGCCCGACTTCAGGAAATCCTGCATGCCGGCGGCGTTCCCGGCCTCGGACTGGGCCAGGAACAGGATGGCGCGATGGCCCTGGACTTCCGTGCGCTTGTAGCCGAAGAGCCGTTCGGCGCCGCTGTTGAACAGGGTGATCAAGCCTTCGGCGTCACTGGCGATGATGAAGTACTCGGTGGAGCTTTCCAGCACCGAATGGAGGAACTTCTGGGTGCGCAGCAGTTCCGAGGAGCGCTCCTCGATGACCCGCTCCAGGTCCATCTGATAGGCGATGTTCTCCAGGGATAGCTTTTTTTTCTCGATGGCCTTGGATACGGCAATGAACAATTCGTCAATGTTGGTGGGCTTCTTCAGATAATCGTAAGCTCCCTTTTTCAGGGCCTCCACTGCCTTCTCGTTGGAACCAAACCCGGTCAGCACCAGGACCTCGCAGGTGGGGTCGAGTTCCTTGAACTTCTCCAGCAGTTCGATGCCGGAGATCCCCGGCAGAACCAGGTCGGTCAGCACCACGTCGAACTCGCCCTCCTCGCGGAAGATGCGAAAGGCCTCCTCGCCGTCGGTGGTCGAGCAGGTGGAGTAGCCCTTGAAAGTCAGGGCCTGTTCGATCACCTGGACGATGTTGGGATCGTCATCCACGATGAGGATGCGCTGCTTCAGTTCCCCGGCGACCGGGGGAACGGCGGCTACGGGCGGGGCAGAGGCCTCGAGTGTATGCATCATGGTTCCGGAAGGAAAAGGTTATTTCACTTGCTCCATCAGGGCAAACAGTTCCGCCGTGTAGGAGAGAAGCAGATTCATGATCCAGGGCAGGGTCAATATCAATACCACCACCACCACCAGGATTTTGGGGATGAAGGTCAGGGTCATTTCGTGAATCTGGGTGACCGACTGGAACAGGGAAATCAGGATGCCGACCACCAGGCCGGCCAGAAGCATGGGGGCGGCCACCATCAGGGTGGTCCATATGGCGTTCTTGCACAGTTCGATGGCCAATTGCTGCGTCATGGGACCCTCGCGAACCCTTCCACCAGCGACTGCACCATCAGGTACCAGCCGTCCACCAGGACGAAGAGCAGCAGCTTGAAGGGCAGGGAAATCATCACCGGGGGCAGCATCATCATGCCCATGGACATGAGCACCGAGGCGACCACCATGTCAATAATCAGGAAAGGCAGGTAAATCAGGAAGCCGATCTGAAAGCCGATGCGCATTTCGCTGATGATGAAGGCGGGGATGACCACCTTCAGGGGCAGATCCTGCACCGCGTCGGGCTTGGTCATGCCGGCCATGTTGACGAACAGGGCCAGGTCCTTCTCCCGGGTCTGGGCCAGCATGAAACTTTTCAGCTCTGTGCCGGCGCTACTCAGAGCTTCCGGGGTGGTGATCCGCTCTTCCTGCAGCGGGACCCAGGCGTTATCCCGGATACGGTCAATGGTCGGGCTCATGACGAACAGGGTCAGGAACAGGGCCAGGCCGAGGACCACCTGGTTGGGCGGCATGTTCTGCGTCCCCAACGCCTGGCGCAGGAAGTGCAGCACCAGGACGATGCGGGTGAAGGAGGTCATCATCACCAGGATGGAGGGAGCCAGGGTCAGGACGGTCATGAGCAGGAGGATCTGCAGCGTGACCGAGAGGTCCTGGGGCGAACTGGCCCGGTCCAGGCCGATGCTGATCTTGGGCAGGGCAGTCTGGGCGGCGGCCGGCAGCGCCCCCGCCAGGAGGACGGCGGCGCCGGGGATGAGACGGTGAACGGTTGGGCGGTACAAGCCTACCCCATTGCAGGAAATATTCCGAAGGTGCTACCTTCCGCGGCGGTCAAACCCCGGCGATGACCAGGAAACTCCGGGCGCGGTCGAATTCGTCGTCCAATTCGAAGGTGAAGCGTTCAAGGTTGATGGTTTCCACTTCAGGCACCAGCTGGCGCAGCACAGTCCAGGCCGGCAGGGCGCAGAACTCGGCCACCACCTCGTCGGAGCCTTCGGCGCCGGCGATGCGGCTGAAGTGGTTGCCCAGTTGGGTGCAGACGGCCAGGAGCTGGTGCTTGGGGGCCTGTTCGGGAGCGTGATGCCAGCGGATGCCGGCGATGATGGTCTCCGGCAGGCGCCAGAATTCGGCCAACCAGGCGCCGATGACGGCGTGATCCTCGCCCAGCACCCGGCGTTCCGCCTCCCGCGGATCGAGGCCTTCTGTTCGCGCCAGGGACTGTGACTCCAGAAATTCGTCGTGGAAATAGCATTCCATGATGATCTTGCCCAGGTCATGGAGCAGTCCGGCGCAGAAGGCGGCCTCGGCCTCCTTTTCCAGGGGCCGTCCGGCCAGCAGGCGGAGCCGGCCGGCGAAGGCCTGGGCCACGGCGGCGCTGCGGGCGGAATGTTCCCAGAATGCCTCCCGGTCGAAGGCCGCCCGGCCGTTGCCATCGGGCAGCGACTTGAACACCGAGAGCGACAGCACGATGTGCTGGATCTCCCGCGCGCCCAGTACCAGCATGGCCCGGCGCACGGAATCCACCGGCTGGCGCAGGCTGTAGAAGGCGGAGTTGGCGATCTGGAGGATCTTGGCGCAGAGCGAGGGGTCCTGGTGCAGGATGCGGCTCAGCGCCTCCACGGAGAAGAACGGGTCGCGCAGCAGCTCCATCACCTGGGTGGCCACCCGAGGGAGGGTGGGGAGATCCTGGATCTGGGCGATGCGGGCGCGCAGGGAGAGGGTTGAGTTGGTCATGCGGAAGCCTCCGCGACAGGTACAGAAGGAACCGGACCGCCGGCATTCCAGGTGGTCGCGACGATGTCCAGGCCGCGGCGGCGCATGACGGTGCGGCCGCAGGCCTCCTTGACGACCAGACGGATGCCGGCGATGATGACGCGCACGCCGGGATAAATCCGGCGCTGGGCCACCACTTTTCCGGTCAGATCGGTTTCTTTCTTGGTGATCAGTTCCTGGAGTGTCTGAGCCTCGCGTTCGCGGCGGGCATTCAGCGCGGCCAGGCGGCGGGTCAGAGCCAGGCGCTCCCGCTCGCGCTGGGGCGCGCCTCGCACTTGGGAATGATCCAGCGCCCCCAGCAGGGACAGGGATCGTTCCAGGTTGGTGGTCTCGGTTCCCAGGTGTTCCAGGGTGCCTCGCAGGCGCTCGATTTCCGGGTCGCTCTCTTCTTCCTGCTGAATCTCCACTACGGTGGGGATGAACCCGGGATTGCCCAGGACCCGGGCGCGCAACCCCAGGCGGGCTTTCAGGCAGCCGCCGAGAACCGCTCCGGCGCCGGTATCCAGGTAGATGAAATCCCCCGAATTCAGCCGGGCGTTCAGGGCGTTTTCCCCCAGCCGGATGGGCCCTTGGGCCTCCACGGCCTGGTTTTCCACGAATTTCAGGTGTACCGCGCCGCCGGCGCGGATGAGCCCCCGGCCCGTCCCTTCGAAGCCTCCCTTGACCAGGACGTCCCCCTTGGCCTCGATGATGGCGTCCTCCACCACCCCACGGACTTCGACTTTGCCCCCGGCGCACACCCGGAAACCGCCCTTGACGTCGCCCCGGATGATGACGTCTCCGGGGAAATCAATGTTGCCGCTGGAGTAGTCCACGTCTCCGGGCACGATCAGGGTGTGCTCCACGTGGACGGCGCCGCCCGGGGCGCGGGAGACCGATCCGGTCACCGTGGCGCGTAACTCGGTCATGGTCTCGTCGGCGAAGGTGGTGTTGCGGCCGCTGCGGATGACGGCCGGGGCCCCTGGTTGAGCGGGGATTTCGGCGCCTAGTACGTTGGTTCCGGGCACGCCCAGAGTGGGGGGGCACAGCCGGGCCAGGACAACATCCTTCTGCACCACCTGGATCAGGCCGATTTCCCGGTAGTCCACCCGGTCATTGTCCAACTGCCGGGGCCGGGGATCGAGCTCCGGGTCGAAAAAGTATTCCACCCAGCCGTTTTCCCCCGGCAGAGGCTCGACTCCGCAGGCCACCTGGGTCCATTCGCCCCAACGGCGGCGGGCCAGCAGGGATTCAATCGCCTCCCGGCTGATGCCGAACACCACCCCATTCGCCCGCAGCTCGTCCACCACCTCGTAGACCTCCGGAGGCATCCCGGCCGGGTCGGGGTTCAGGGCGACGGAGGCTTTCATTTGCGAAGCACTGACCTTCACTTCGATGGATTGGCGGGGCATGGGATTCGTCCGGTTACAAAGCTTTGGCCTTCGCGGATTCGCCGGGGGGCGTGTCCATATCCTTTATCAGGGTGACCCCCGCCTCCCCGGAGCCGACCAGGAAACGGCGGCCCTCCACCTCCAGCAGGTGCACAGAGCGGCGGGGCCCCAGGGTTCGGCTTGCGAGCACCTGGAGGGTGTCGCTGCGCCCGGCGGCGGGCGGCGACAGGTGCAGGTAGCGCTTGGCCAGCCAGGCGCAGACCAGGATCAGGCCCAGCACCAGCAGCAGGCTGAAGAAGGCCTTCACCGAGGCGGCGCCCAGGCCGGGGTCCCCCGGCGCCTGGGCCGCGGCGGCCGCGGTCCACAGGGCCAGGGCCGGCGGGAGGATCAGGAGTCGGCCTGACCGCCTCATTTCAGACTCCGGATGCGGTCTTCCACCTTGATCAGGTCGGTGATGCGGATGCCGAAGTTCTCGTCAATCACCACCACCTCGCCCTGGGCGAACTTCTTGTCGTTAACGTACAGGTCCACCGGCTCGCCCGACAGCTTGGACAGCTCCACGATGGACCCCGGCCCCAGTTCCAGGATGTCGCGGATGAACATGGAGGTGCGCCCCAGCTCGATGATGACCGGCAGCTCCAGATCCATCAGGATGTCAATGTTCTGCGGGGCGGCGCTGCTTCCTCCGATAGCGGATCCAAAGTCTTCAAACCGGGCGGAATGCACTTCCGGGCCTGCTTCCTCCTCCGGGCCGGTCTCCTCGAGCACGGCGGGGGGTGGGCGATCTGTCATGGGTTGACTCTTAGCCGGTTGTATCTTCTTCAAATCTTCCACTGCGTCGGGGGAGAACAGGAGCACCAGCAGGGCCGGATCCATCCCCTGGGCGTGGATGGCCAGGTCGGCCCGGAAGTAGGATTCCAGGTCGGAGACGGCGGCCAGCTCTTCCAGGCTCGACCGGGAGGCGCGGATCTGCACGGGGAATCCGGCCACGGAGGTCAGGTGCTGGCCCAGGGTGCCGGAGAGCTGGTTCAGCAGCTCGGTCACGGCATCGAGATGCTCGTCGGGGGAAAACTCGGCGTTGCCGTCGCCCATGACCATGAGATCCCCCCAGGCGGCGGCGCAGGCGGCGGGCAGGAGGTAGGCCATGTCCGAAGAGACGCCGGCCACGAACACGGCGCGGGTCAGGACGGCCTGCCCGGGAAAGTCCTCCCGGAGCTGGTCCAGGTCCACCGGGCCGACCTCGCCCAACTGCAGCCGGGTGGGGCGGTTCAGGGCGGCGCTGAAAGCCTCCGTCAACGGCTTCAGCGCGGGTTGGATGACGGACTGCAGGTTCTGCAGGAATCGGTCCGTACTCACAAGCCCTCCAGATTACTGGTGAAAAATCTCTTCCAGGGGCGACACCACCCGCAGGATGCGCACGGCCTTCTTCCGCCCGGCATTGCCCGGAACGGCCACGAACTTCACCTTTCCGCCCACCAGAAGGGGCAGTTCGGCGTCCACCCGCTGGGGCAGTTGGATGACGTCGTCGCGGCGGAAGTTCAGGAATTCCCGGACGGTGAGGCGCGCCTTGGCCAACTGGGCCACCACCGGCACCCGGGTGGCCTGCAGGGTGTGGCGCAGCATGGTACGGTCTTCGTCGCCCTTGCGCCGGGTGGTGCCGATGACCGCCTGGTTGGACAGCTTGGGCAGAATCGGCTCCAGGGAGAAATAGGGGATGCCGACATTCATGGTGTACACGAAGCCCTTGACCTTGACCTCGAAAAAGATGATGACGATGGTTTCCGACGAGCGGGCGATCTGCACGAACTGCGGGTCGGTCTCGAAGGAATGCAGCGACCCGCGGAAGTCCACCACCTGGCCCCAGACTTCGTTCAGCATCTCAATCAGGCGGTTGATGATGGACTTCACCACGTTCTGCTCGATCAGGGTGATCTCCCGGGGTTCCAGTTGGGTCTCGCCGGGACCGCCCAGCAGCCGGTCCACCATGAACAGCAGCAGGATGGGGGAAATTTCCAGGATGATCTTGCCCGACAGCCCGTCGGCCTGCAGCACGTAGATGCTGGACGGCACCGACAGGGACAGGGTGTATTCCGAATAAGTGACCTGGTCAATGGAGAGCAGGTTGACGTCCACCATGGTGCGCAGGAAGGTGGAGAGATAGGTGGCCGAGAGCCGGGCGAAGTTCTCGTGGATGGTGCGCAGCGACCGGATCTGCTCCTTGGAGATGCGATCCGGGTGCTTAAAGTCGTAGACATGGAAGCGGTTGGCGCCTTCCAACAGGTTCATGTCCATCTCGTCGGGACGGGACACGTTGGAAAGCAGGGCGTCAATCTCTTCCTGGGTCAGGATCTTGTCCATCTCGGGCTCTGGGCTATCGGTTATCGGCTCTCATCTGTCGGCTCTCATCTGTCGGCTCTCGGCTGTCGGCGGTCGGCTGACAGCCCATCACTGACTGCTACTGAAACACGTACTTTGTAAAATACAGCTTCTCGATCTCTCCGCCCTGGACGTAGTAGTTCACCGCCTTCAGGAGCGACTGGCGGATGGCTTCGCGGTAGCGGATGTCGGTCAGGACGGCGGATTCCTGTCCCGCCAGCAGGGTGATCAGGTTGTCGCGGATCTGGGGATCGCGCTTCTCCAGCTCCTCCTTCAGCAGGGGGTCATGGTATTCCAGGCTGACCGAGACCAGTAAATGCCGCCGCCCGCCGGTGGCGGCGGGATTGACGACCAGGTCGGAAATGGCGTAGAATTCGCCCGGCTCCGTGCCCCCGGCCGCTTCGTGCTTCTCCGGGCTGGGGGGCGCGAAGAACAGGGATTTCACCAACGCCCGGGAGGCGAACACTTCCAGGGCCAGCACCGGAACGAGGATCCCGATCAGCATCCAGATCTTGAGTTTTTTGCGTACGCCTGCCGCTGCCATGATTTCCTGCTCGATTGCTTCCTGAGTTTGCGCCGAATCTTCCATCCGCCTGTCTCCCCGCTGATTACGGGTTGCCGGAGAACGAAATCCGGGTCCGAGGCTTACGAGTTAGCGGGAGGGTCTTCCCCCCGCTCCGAGAGATCTTTGATCCGCTGGTGGATCAGGCACCGGAAATGCACCACGGCAGCCACGATCTCGGGGATTTTTTCCTGCACCATGACCTTGGTGCCGGTGGTCAGGGTGATCAGCGAGTCGGGTGAGGCTTCGACGAATTCGATCAGGTCGCTGTTGATCACCAGTTTGGATCCGTTCAACCGGGTCAGTTCGATCATGATTTCCTCCCGTGGGCCGGCGCAGGGGCGCAACCCGATGCGCCCCTACCCGGCCAGGGAACGGTTATTACCGCTTCAGACGCACCACTTCTTCCAGCATCTGGTCGGCCGTAGTAATGACGCGGGCCGAGGCCTGGAAGCCGCGTTGTGCGATAATCATGTCGGCGAACTCCTTGGAGAGCTCGACGTTGGACATTTCCACGTATCCGGAATGGACGCTCGATCCCAGGTCGGTCTGGGCCATGCCGTAAATGGGATCGCCGGAATTGGCGCTGAGCCGGTACAGGTTGCCGCCTTCCTTCAGCAGCCCCTGGGGGTTGTGAAAGTCGGCCACGATGATCTGCGCCAGGGTGATGTTCTGGTCGTTGGAGAAGGCCCCGATGATGGCGCCGTTCTGGTCAATGTAGATGTTGCTCAGGTTGCCCATGCCGTAGCCGTCCTGGGTCTGGGCGATGGTGGTGGTGGGCGCGGCGAACTGGGTGATGCCGCCCACGCCCCCGATTTCGCCGGGATCCAGGTTCATGGTGACCGCGCCGTTGGCCCCATTGTTGGGGTTGAAGCTTAGCTGGGAGACACCGCCGTCGTAGTTGAAGGCCTGCAGCGAACCGTCATCGTTGAAGGTGATGCTGCCGGTGTTGCCGCCGATGGTCTGGGCCGGCTCTTCCACGCCGGCTTCCCAGGCCCACACGTTGGGCTGGGCCGTCCGGGTGAAGGTGAAGGTGACCACGTGCTCGCCGCCCAGGCTGTCATAGGTGACGATGGAGGTGCTGTGCGCGGTGTCCTCCGTGTCAATGACCAGGGTGCCGGCGGCCAACCCGCCGCCCGATTCCGGCGCCAGGATGGTGACGCCGCCGCCGCCCAACTCCTCGAGGCCGGTGATCAGGCCGTCATCGTTGGCCTCCAGGGTCAGGGCCGTGGTGATGGCCGCCCCGCCGGTGCTGGGCTGGAAGCTGTCGGTCGCCACCAGGGTGGAATCATCCCCCTCCTCGAAAACGGCCGTGCCGAAGGCGTTGGTGGTGATTTCGCAGGCCGACAGGGCCAGAGTGGTCCCGGACCCGTACTGGTCGCTGGTGATGACGATCTGGTTCGTTCCGCTATCCCATTCCGCCGAGACGCCTGCCAGGTTGTCAATGGCGTCGGCCAGCATCTGCATGGTGGTATTCTCGTTCAGCCCGGACAGGGGAGTGCTCTCCACGCCGTCAATGGTGACGGTGAAACTGTCGAAATCGGTAACCCCCAGGTCCCCCAGGGTGGTGGTGCCGGCCAGGCCCGTGGCGGCGCCGGTCAGGGTGCTCTGGGTGGCATTGTCCCCGGTGATGGTAATGGTGTGCGTGCCGCCGGCGCCGTTGACCGCCGTGCCGGACACGGAGGTCACCCCCGTGGTCCCGGCGCTGGTCAGCGAGGCGTCGGATTCGGTGCCTTCGGCATCCAGGTTGCAGAAGAAGCTGAGGTTCTCGGTGGCATGGGCCGGCGCCTTCATGCCGAAGGGGATCTGGATGTCCGAGGGGGACATGTTGTTGGCGATGGCGCCCAACTGGTTGGCCATCAGCCCCTGCACCCGCAGAGTGCCGCCCTGGGCGGTCAGGTAACCGTCGGCGTCAATGGAGAAGGCGCCGGAACGGGTGAAGTACTTCTGGTTGCCGTCGGAGACCACGAAGAAACCGCTGCCCTGGAGGGCCAGGTCGGTGTTGTTGCCGGTGGTCTCGAAGGCCCCCTGCTTGAACATGGTGTCCACCGACATCAACTGCATGCCCAGCCCCACCTGCATGGGGTTGTTGCCGCCGAAGCCGCCCTGGGGGCCGGTGGCCGAGCGCAGGGTCTGGGCCAAGGCCTCGGCGAAGGTGGCCCGGCTGTTCTTGAAGCCGACGGTGTTGACGTTGGAGATGTTGTTGCCGATGATGTCCAGCCACGTCTGGTGGTTGCGGATGCCGGCCACGCCGGAGAACAGAGAACGCATCATGGTAAATCCCCCCTTAGGTTGGGGACGGATTCCGGCACGCTACCCCCAGGGGCGCCGCTTCGGTCGTTCCGCAGCGCCGGGGTCCCCTCATCGTGAGGTCCAACCCGCAAATGGTGTAGTGTCCGGTCCGTCATGGTTGTCATGGTCGTGTGGTGGTTCGCAAAGCTTCTGATTACAGGATCACCGCGGAATCAATCTGGGTGACCACCTGGTCTCTCAGCGCCTCCCCTTCCAGGGCCGTGATGACGGTGCGGTTGGGCACCGAAATGACGAAAGCGCGTTCGTCCAGGAGCACCAGGCTGGAACGCGACCCCTTGGCCGCGGCGGTGTCCACCGCTCCCCGGATCTTGTCCAGTTCCGCCGGGCTCAGGTGGATGCCCCGCTGATCCATGCGCTGCAGGGCGTGGGCGGAAAAGTGCAGGTCGTCCCGGCCGCGGGCCTGATCCAGCAGGCGGGCGAAATCCCCCGGCGGTCCGGCCGGCAGCTGGGGCTTGGCGCCCGGCTGCACCGGCAGGCCTTCCACGGCTCCCTGGAGGCGCCGGATGTCCATCATGTCAATCACCTCCTTTGGTTGCTGGTTGCTGGTTACTGGTTGCTGGTAACTGGCTACTCTTCAATCTTGTACACATCCCCCAGCGCCACCTGCAACGAGCCGATCAGGAATTCGGCCATGCCCTCGACGTAGGACACTCCCGTCACCGTGCCCTGGGTGTAGGTGGTCGCCTGTACCGTGGTGCCGGATGAGGTCTGGGCCGACACGCTGAAGGTGTAGACCCCCTCGGGCAGCTCGTCCCCCTCGGCATTCAGTCCGTCCCAGGTCGCCTGCTGATCCCCGGAAGGCAGCGGGCCGGCTTCGAGGACCCGCACCGTGGCCCCGGCTTCGTTCTTGATGGTGACGGTAACCGTCTGGGCGGCGCCGCTCAGGTTGAAATTCAGGGCGCAGTCCTGGCCTTCGGTCAGTTCCACCTCGTTACCGTAGGCGACCACTTCCCTGCCGATCATGGAGGCAGCCATGGTGTTGTTGACCGACTGGGCCAGCAGCAGGTTGGTCTGGGTGGAAAGGCCCAGGTTCTGGTTCATCTGGGTTAACTGCTCCAACTGGCTGAACTGGGCCAACTGGGCGGCGAATTCCTGGCTGTTGATGGGGTTCATGGGATCCTGGTAGGAAAGCTGAATCATCAGCAGTTGCAGGAAATCCATCTGCCCCATGACGCTGTTGCCGGCGGTGGCCGATTGGGCCGGCGGGCTCATGCCCACCCCTCCGACGGCGGTCAGCGGATTGCTCATATCCAATCACCTCCTTTCCGATTTACGCTACCAGGTCCAGAGTGTTATAGCCGAAATCCAGGACCCGGGGCGGCGGCGCATCGCCGGGCGACTCGTCGCCGTTTTCATGGGCCGCGGACGGGCTCGGGAGCCGGGGCGGTCGGGAGGGATCCGCAATATCAGGATCGGCTTCCCGGCCCGTGGCGGCATGGTGGTGGTTCACTTCGCACTGGATCAGGTCATAGCCCCGATCCTGCGCCAGGCCGGTCAGTTCCGGCCGAATGTCAACCAGGATTCGGGCGGTTTCGGGGCGGTCGGCGGCGAAGGCCAGTTTCATCTCTTCGCCGTGGACTTCCACCTGCACCCGCAGCGGCCCCAAGGCGGGCGGGCTCAGGCGGATATCCAGGGCTTCCGCCCCCCCGTTCTTCCCCAGCAGGGCGCGGGCCTGGAGGCGTTCGGCCAGGCCGTGCACCTCCTGGAGGCGTTGCATCCGTTCCAGGGTCGGCGGCGGTCCGGCGGGGTGAAGGGTGGCTTTGGCTTCTCCCGGGCCTGTCGCCGGCGGCGGCGAGGCGGCTGCAGCCCGTCCGGTGGACGGCGCGACGTCCGCCGGCGGTTGCGTTCCACTGGCGGCCGCCCCTCTCTTGCCGGGGCGGCGCAGGTGGAAAGCGAAGGCGGGCGCGGCAGTGGACCCTCCGGCAGGGGAATCCAGGCGTGCCGGAGAGCCCCCCCCGCGCTCTCCGGTGCCCCCATTCCCCTGCCCGAAGGTCATTTCGGAATCTGCCCCGCTCCGTCCGCCGGAACCCCCGGGCGCCGTTTCGGACTGGGCCGCTTCCGGGATTTCAGGCGCGGCCTCGGCGGAAGCGTCCTCTTCCGGCACGGTCCGGCCGGCAGCCGCTGCGGAGGAAGCTTCCAGGGGTTCTGTTACAAAATCCGCACCAATGCTTGAGCTTTCCCCGCCGGCGCCCGAAGCCGCGGGGACGGCGGAGGAGGCTGCCGGTTGCTCCGAGGCCGGTTCGGCCGGTGGAAGTGGCGCAGAATCAAGGGTTTCTCCCCGTATTCCTCCTCCCCGGGCGGGGAGATCCGGGGGCATCTCCGGCTCCGGAAACGGCGCGGCAATTTCGACCGGGATCCCGGCGGGAATTTCCCGGGTCGCCGGTTCCAGGGAGGTTCCGGCGGGCGGTGCGGCGGCGGGCGGCCGGTCGAAGAGGCCCGATGGCGGCAGGTCTCCGGTTGCGGACGCGGCGGGAACGCCATCCGGAAGCGCTTTGGGGATTGCGGGCAGGGAAGCCTCCGCGCTGCCGAGGTGCGGATCCGGCGGCGCGGCAGCGCCCTCGCGGGAGGCCGCGGGAGCCGGAGCTTTCTCGCTGGCCGGTATCAGGGCGAGGCCCGCCGGAGATGAAGTCCGATCCGCCTCATACGCTCGGGGTGTGCTGATTCGATCGCCCGGGCCACCGAGAGGAGGGCTGAAGTAATCTCTCCGGTCGGGGTTTGAGATTGCTTCGCCCGCTGAAAACCGCGGTCTCGCAATGACACTGTTCGAAGAGATGGCTTCGGCCACTGAAAACCGCGGGCTCGCCATGACACTGTTCGAAGAGATGGCTTCGCCCGCTGAAACCCGTGGCCTCGCCATGACACTGTCCGGAGAGACCCCTCGGCCCGGTGAAACCGCGGCCTCGCCACGCAGTGGTCCCTGCGGGGCAGTGACACTGTTCAAGGCTTGAGACGACTTCGCACCGCCCGGGAAGACATGGTTCAGGGGCTGGGACTGCTTCTCCGCCGGCTGCTGGATCGCAACGACACTGCTCGGGAATGGAGATGCCTTCGCCTCGCTGGCAAGGGCGTCGCTCGTGGCATTCTTCGTGACACCGCCTTTTGCCGGAACCGGCAACGCCGCGCCCGGCAGGGAAGGCGCCAGCAGGCCGGCGAAGGCCGCACCCGTCCCTGCAGCGGGTTTGTTTCGCCGGGCGGGAACCGGGGTGGTCTTGCCCGGAACGATGAAGGCGTTGGCGCGGACGTGGTTCACGATGGTTGTCGTTTACTGGCGTTGTACCACGGGTTCCATGATGGCCCGGCTTAAGCCCGCCGCCCGCGAGGGGGGCAGGGCGGCCATGACCTCGGCGGCCTGGCGCTGCTTCAGGCGCAGCAATATATGGATGACGATATCATCGGAGAGCGGCTCGAGCATGCGGGCGGCGTCCTCCGGTTCCATGTTCTCGACAATCTTGGCCAGCTTGGCGCTGCGCTTCAGGCCAGTGGAATCGGTCCCGGCCGGATCAGCTTTGGTTTGCGACGCCGGTGGCTCCGCCGCGGCCGCCAGCAGCGAATCCTTGGCCCGGTTCTCAGTTTCCAGCTGCTGCAGGACCAGTTTCAGGCTGTCTTCGGGCGACATGGCCGCAACCGGCGCAACGCTGTCCGGCAGCGAAGCCGCCTCGGCGGTCAGGGAATCGCCGGACACCTCGCTCCCCAGGATTCCCAGGTCTATGACCATGAGAGGCGCTTCGACCTCGTCGTGGGTGGGCCCGGCTGCCGGTTCGGGAGGCACGTAGGTAGCCTTCAGGTGGAAGTAATTGCCCACGGCCGCCAGCAGGAACACGCCCGCCAGCAGCCCCGCCAGGAGGATGATTTTCCCGCGGGATTTGGGGGCCGCTTCCGGTTCGGGAGTTTCTTGGATTTCGGGTTCTTCCGTCATGGGTGGTCGTTCCATCACCGTTCTTCAACCGTATCGTCCATGGCACTGCATTTGGCCGTGCGCCCGGCGCGCCCCGCCACTTCGTCCAGAAAAGCCTGCTCTTCGCGGCGGCAATCCGCCTGAAACTCTTCCCGGCGGCGCTCCTTCAACTGCTCCAGCACCTTCTCATCCCGGGCGGCCAGGACCAGGGCGCCGCGCCTCCGGTCCACTTCCAAACGCCGCTCCTCGGTGCGGCGGGCCTGAGTCTGAACCGCCTCTTCCTGGCGGCGGCGCCAATCTTCCAGCCCGGCCAGGTCCCCGGCCCGGGCGGGGCTCTGCAACGCCCGGCGCAGCCCTTCCGAACCGGCCTGGGAGCGGGAGACGGCACTGTGCAGTTCCTGCTCCTCCCGGCTGAGTTCTTCCAATGATTTGGCCAGGGCCTTCTGGCATTCCTTTTTCTTCACGTTTCGCACCTCGATGACCCGCTCGAGGCGGAAGGTAAACTTTTTCATGCGGCCAATTCCAGCAGTCGTTGGCGGGTATCGGGGAATGTGCCTTTGTCCTTCATTTCCTGGCGCAGGAAGGTCATGATGGCGTCAATCTTCTTCAGGGCCAGGTCAATGCGGGGATTGGACCCCTTGACGTAGGCGCCGATGTTAATCAAGTCCTCGGCCTCGCGGTACACGGCCAGGTGCTCCAGCAGGGCGGCGGCGGCCTGGCGGTGTTTCGGTTCCACCACCTGGTGCATCAGGCGGCTGACCGATTCCAGGACCTCGACGGCCGGATAGTGGTTGCGGGCGGCCAGCTTGCGCGACAGCACGATATGGCCGTCCAGGATGGAGCGCACGGCGTCGGCTACCGGCTCGTTCATGTCGTCGCCTTCCACCAGCACGGTGTACATGCCGGTGATAGAGCCTCCGGCGGCCGGGCCGGAGCGTTCCAGCAGGCGGGGCAGCAGGGCGAAGACCGACGGCGTGTACCCCCGGGTGGTGGGCGGCTCGCCGATGGCCAGGCCGATTTCGCGCTGGGCCAGGGCCAGCCGGGTGACCGAGTCCATCATCAGCAGCACGTCCAGCCCCAGGTCGCGGAAGTATTCGGCGATGGCGGTGGCCACCAGGGCTCCCTTCAGGCGGATCAGGGCGGGCTGGTCGGAAGTGACCGCCACCACCACCGAACGCCGCAGGCCTTCGGGGCCCAGGTCGGTCTCGATGAATTCACGCACTTCGCGGCCGCGTTCGCCCACCAGGGCGATGACGTTGACCTGCGCGGAGGTGTTGCGGGCGATCATCCCCAGGAGCACCGATTTGCCCACTCCGGACCCGGCGAAGATGCCCATACGCTGGCCCTTGCCGCAGGTCAGCAGGGCGTCCACGGCGCGGATGCCGGTGACCAGCGGTTCGGTGATGCGCCGGCGCTGCAGGGCGGGCGGCGGGGATCCGGAGGCGGGGCGAGACCCCTCCGCCGCCAGCGGACCGGCGCCATCAATAGGGTTGCCCAGGCCGTCCAGCACCCGGCCCAGCAGACTGGGGCCCACCGGAACGCGGAAGGGCTCTCTCTGGGCCGTGACCAGGAAGCCGGGGGCGATGCCTTCCAGCTCCCCCAGGGGCATCAGGAGCACGCGGTTGCCGCGGAACCCGACCACCTCGGCGGGGATGACCCGGCCGGCGGGCGATTGGATGCGGCAGATTTCCCCCACCGCCACCGGCGGCCCCACCGAACTGACCACCAAGCCGATAATTTCGTCCACCCGGCCCTGGTGAATCAGGGGGCGGCAGGCTTCCACACGATCGAACCAGGGGCGGTAGCGGCTGGCCAACTCGGCCTCGCTGCCCTGCTGGCGGAGGGCGGAACTCATGAGACCTCCTCCGGCAGCAGCAGCGCCCGGCGCAACTCCTTCAACTGCACCCGGAAGTCGGCGTCCACCAGCCCGGAGGGGGCTTCCACCCGGCAACTGCCGGGCGAGATGCTCTCGTCGGCCTCGATGCGGAAGTGCTCAATGCCTTCCGACAGGGCCGAGATGTCGCTGCGCAGGCTCTTCAAGACCTCGTAATCCCCGGGATGGACGCGCACCAGGATGCGGGTGCGATCGGCGGTCTCCTGCAAGGCCTGGCGCACGGTATGGCGGACCAGGTCCTGGTGCTGTTCGGCGGCGCATCCCACCACTTTTTCCGCCATGGCCATGGACAGCTTGACCGACCACTTCTCCACCCCGGAATAGAATTCCAGCAGGGCGGTCTCCAGGGATTCCAGGTTGCGGCGGAAGTTGGCCGCGGCGGCGGTGGATTCTTCCCGCCCCTGCTGCAAGCCTATAACGTGCCCCTCTTCCAGGCCCCGGTAATAGGCCGTTTCCGCCTTCTCCCAGGCGGACTCGGCCAGGGCCAGAAACCAGTCGGTCTCGTTGAAGTCGGCGGGCCGCTTGCCCCAGGGTTCGGGCGGCTTGACCACCACCGCCGAGGCGGGGTCGGTCACCATGCGGTAGGTGCCCTGCCGCAGGGTCTGAGCCCGGGGGATGACGCGCAGCTTTTCCGGCAGTTTTCGGGATGGAGCCATGGGTGGTGTTTCAGCCTATCATCAATTCGGTGAGCGTTACCTGTGAATCGCGTAGCGGCCGGGAGCCGTAAGCCGGGAGCCACCTCACACCATCTGGTCTTCGGCGGAGGCCACCACGATCTGGCCTTCCTCTTCCAGGCGGCGGATGATATCTATGACCTTCTGCTGCACTTCCTCGACTTCGCGCAGGCGCACCGGGCCCATGTACTTCAGCTCTTCGATCACCAGGTCGGCGGCGCGCTTGGACATGTTGGACATGATCTTGCCGCGCAGCTCTTCGGACACCGTCTTCAGGGCCAGGGCCAGCTCCTTGTGGTCCACTTCCTTCAGGATCTTCTGAATGGAGCGGTCGTCCAGGGCGATGATGTCCTCGAAGACGAACATCAGGTTCTTGATCTCCGTGGCCAGCTCGGGATTTTCCTTGGCGATGCCGTTCAGGATGTGCTTTTCGTAGCGCTGGCCCACCAGGTTCAGGATCTCGGCTGCGGCCTTGACCCCGCCCAGCTTGTGACCGCCCTGGGAGAAGTCAATGCGCGATTCGAGCACCTTTTCCACCGCCTTGATGGTTTCCGGCGAGACCCGTTCCATCAGGGAGAGGCGGTGGATGACGTCCACCTGCATGGCGGGCGGGAGGTCGGCCAGGACGGTGGCGGCCTGCACCGGGTTCAACTGGGTCATCACCAGGGCGATGGTCTGGGGGTGCTCCTTCTGCAGGAAGGCCATGAGCTGGTTGGGGTCCACTTCCTGCAGGATGTTGAACCCCTTCACCTGGAGTGACATCTGCACCTTCTTGATGATATCCATGGCCCGGGATTCGCCCACCGCCTTTTCCAGGACCTGCTTGGCGTATTCAATCCCCCCGGTGGCCAGGTACTCCTGGGCCTTGACCATGGTATGGTACTCCGCCAGCACCTCCTGGATGACATTGGAGGTGACGTTCTGCAGGCTGGCGATCTGGGTGGTCAGCGACTCCATCTCCATGTCGCTCAGGTGGCGGTAGATATTGGCGGAGGCTTCCGGGCCGACGGCCATGATGAAGATGGCGGCTTTTTGCAGGCCGCTCAGGTCGGAAGTGCGGGACACGGTCAGGGCATGGGACGGCATGGGAATATCAATTTGGTAAAGCAGGTTGCGGTTGCGTAAATTTCACTAAGCGTTGGTTTGCGGCCCCGGCGGGAGGCGGTTATCTGCGCCTATCTTTCCAGCAGCCAGGTCTTCAGCAGTTGGGTGGCGGCTTCCGGCTTGGCCTTGGCGAATTGGGCGATTTGCTCCTTGCGCTGGGCCAGCTCGCGGGCCGACTCGCTCAGTTCCGCTTCGATGGGCGGCAGGGAGACCGGCGCCCGGGCGGCGTTGTATCCGGCCATGAGCTGGGGCGGCACCGCTCCGGAGGTTACCAGGGCCGGTTGCGGTTCCAGCACCTGGCGGGTGGCCTTCAGACTCTGCCGCAGAATGCCCCGCACCATCCAGGCCAGCATCAGCAGGGCCAGCACCAGGACCGCCTTGGGCAGCAGGTTGATGATCATGTCCTTCTGGTCTTCGGCCGCCCACACCTCCTGCTGCTCCTGGAAGCTCTCCTTGTCGAAGGCCAGGTTGGAAATCTCCAGGACGTCCCCGCGCTCCTCGCGCAGCCCCAGGGCGCCCCGCACCATGTTGGACAAGGCCCCCATTTCCCTGGCGTCGCGGGGAGTGTATTCCATTGCCCCGTCGGCGCCGGCGCGGTAGTGGCCGTCCACGATGACGGCGGCGGAGAGGCGCTTGATGTTGCCTCCGGTGGACACCAGGTGCTCGACGGTCTTGTTGATCTCGTAGTTGGTCAGCGAATTCTCTTCCTTGGAGGGCGCGGCGTCCAGGTCGGAAGCCTGGGATTTCATCCGCTCTTCGGAGCGGACCACCTGGCTCTCCGGGTCGTAGACCTCGCTGGTGCGCTCGATTTGCTGGAAGTCCAGCTCGGCGGTGACCCGGACGATGGAGCGGCCGGGCGAGAGCACCCCGTCGAGCATGGTTTGGGCCTTGGAAGCCAGGTAGGCTTCCACCTTGTGCTGCAGTTCCAGTTGGGTGGAGGTCAGACCGATGCCGGGGTCGGACGATTTCATCCCCGACAACAGGTTGCCGAAGGCGTCCAGGATGGTGACGTTGTCCGGGTCCAGACCTTCCACCGAACGCGCCACCAGGGTGGCGATGCCCCGGACCTGGTCTTCCGACAGGCGCGAACGGCCCTTGAATTTCAGCACCACGGAGGCGGTGGGATCCTTCTCGTCGTCCTTGAACAGGGACGGTTCCGGGATCACCAGGTGCACCCGGGCCTGCTCCACTTCGGCGATGCTGATGATGGTGCGGGCCAGTTCCCCTTCCAGGGCGCGGCGGTAGTTCAGCTTCTGCACGAAGTCGGACATCCCCAGGTTGGTGCGGTCGAAGATTTCGTAGCCCACTCCGTGCTGGCTGGGAATGCCATCGGCGGCCAGCTCCAGGCGCAGATCGTAGACCCGGTCGCTGGGCACCAGGATGGTCGAACCGCCGCTTTCCAGCTTGTAACGCACCTTGCCGTCGTGCAGCTTGTCGCGGATCTTGGAGGCGTCGCCCCCCGACAGCTCGGAGAACAGCACGGTGTACTGGGGACGGTTGGCCCAGGTCAGCAGGCCCACGATGGCCAGGCCGGTCAGCAGGGTCAAACCCGCCAGGCTGGCCTTCTGGGACAGGGTCAGGCGATCGAACAGTTCCTTGATCTGCTTGGGCAACGCGGTGAAGAGGTTATCCATATCGGATTCTCAAAACGGTTCCGGCCGGGTTATTACACCTGCATGCGCATGACTTCGCGGTAGGCTTCCAGGATCTTGTTGCGCATCTCCATCATGAGCTGAAAACTGGTATTGGCCTCTTCCATGGCCATCATGACCTGGTGCACGCTCTCCAGTTCGCCGGAAAGCAGCTTTTGGGTGCTCTCGTCAGCGTTCTGTTGCAGGCTGTTGACCTCCTCCATGAAGCTGTTCAGGGTGTCCTTAAAGGAGGTTTCCCCCGCGACCGGCCCGGAGGGTTTGGCCTCGGGCGGTGCCTGCTGCTGGAGGATGGATTGAATGCGGCGAATTTCGTCCATGGTGGCTCTCGGCTATCGGCTGTCGGCTCTCGGCTATCGGCTATCGGCTATCGGCTCTCGGCTGTCGGCTATCAGCTAAATTTCCAGCGCCTTCTTGTTCATGGCCTTGGCGGCATTCAGGGCGGTGATGTTGGCCTCATACGACCGCGAGGCGGTGATCAGGTCCGCCATTTCCCGCACCACCTGGACGTCGGGGTAGGCCACCATGCCCTGCTCGTCGGCGTCGGGGTGGTCGGGATCATACACCATGCGGGGGGAGCCGGATTCCCGGCTGATGACTGCTTCCACCCCCTGCGCCAGACCACGGCGGGCGGAACCGGCGGCCTGCGCCCCCTCGGGATTCAGGCTGCCGGACAGTTCGGGGCGTTCCTGCCCCGGCCGGACCTGGACGCGCCGGGCCTGCCCCATCACCTCGTGGAAGGTGACCGTCTTGCGCCGGTACGGCCCCCCATCAGGGGTGCGGGTGGTCTGGGCGTTGGCCAGGTTCTCGGCGATGGCATCCATCCAGCGGCGGGTGGCGGTCAGCCCGGAGGCGGACATGTCCAGGGCCGTGAACAGGGATTTGACCGGCATGGGTTACCTCGTGCCTCGAATGGCCATCTTCAACATTTCGAACTGAGTGTGGGCCAGCTTCACCTGGGCCTCGAAGCTGATCTGGCTCTGGGCCAAATCGCTCATCTCCTGCTCCGCCACCACGGTTTGGGCTTCGGGGCCGTCTACTTGGGGGTCTGCTTCGCGCACCCGGGACTGGACCTGGCGGATATCCAGGCCGCCGCCCAGGTGGCGGGGGTCGGTGCGGACCAGAGCCCCGCGCGTGGTCCCCTTATGCAGTTCCCGCGCCAGGTCGGACTCGAAATCCACTACCTGCCGGCGGTAACCGGGCGTCTGGGCGTTGGCCAGGTTGGTGGCCACGGATTGCTGGCGGCGGGTCAGGGCGGTCATGCCTTGCGCCAGCCAGGGGAGCTGGGTTTTGGCGAAGATGAGGTCCTTGATCATGAGCGTACCGTCAGGGGTTGGTAGAGTATCCCGGATGGAGTTTTCCATCCATTCCCCCAAAAAGCAAGGTCCGTGCCATGGGCCCAACCGGGGATTTCCCGCACAAATCCCCCGGCAGGAAATAAAAATCCCCCGGTGAAGGGGGAAAGAAGGTTCTGCACGCGCGGCAATTTTGTCCGGGAAAGGAAAGCCGCCGGAAAGCGCTTCGCTCTCCCCTGGGGACCGCGACGCGGCAGTTCCGGCGGCAAGAGGTTTGGCGGGGGCTCCGGCGGCGGAAGTTTCTCCGGCCGGCTTCCGCCTCCCGGTCAGTTGATCTCGTCTCCGTCCAGGTCGCGGTACTCCTTGATCTTGTTGCGCAGAGTGCGGATGGAAATGTCCAGGATCTGGGCGGTCTTGGTGCGGTTGTGCTTCTGCGCTTCCAGGGTTTTCAGGATCAGCCACTTCTCCATGTCGTGGAGAGTGACGCCGGGGACCTGGGGGAAGTCGTTCAGGCCGTTGGAACGGGCCCGGCCTCCCACCATGAAATCGGACATCTCCAGGCAGTTGCCCCGGCACATGACCACGGCCCGTTCCACCCGGTTGGCCAGTTCGCGGACGTTGCCGGGCCAGTCGCAGCGGCACAGGTGCAGCAGGGCTTCCTCGGAGATGGCCCCGATGCCCTTGCCGTATTCCTGCCCGTAACGCTGCAGGAAGTGGTAGGCCAGCAGAGGGATATCCTCGCGGCGGCGGGAGAGGGACGGTAAATGGATGGAGATGACGTTCAGGCGATAGTAGAGGTCCTTGCGGAAGCGCCCCTTCTCCACCTCCTCCTCCAGGTTGCGGTTGGTGGTGGCGATGACCCGCACGTCCACCTGGATGGTCTCCGATCCGCCGATGCGCTCGAATTCACGCTCCTGCAGGACACGCAGGAGCTTGGCCTGGAGGCCGGGGGCCATTTCGCCGATCTCGTCGAACAGGATGGTGCCGCCGTCGGCCAGCTCGAACTTGCCCCGGCTGCGGGCGTAGGCGTGGGTGTAGGCCCCCTTCTCGTGGCCGAAGAGTTCCGATTCGATCAGGCCTTCGGGCAGGGCGGCGCAATTGATTTTAATGAAAGGCTTGTCCTTGCGGGGGCTGTTGTAATGGATGGCGCGGGCCACCAGCTCCTTGCCGGTGCCCGATTCCCCTTCGATCAGGATGGTGGTGTGGTTGGGCGCCACCACGCGCATCAGCTCGAACACCTCCTGGATGGCCTTGGACCGCCCGATGATGGCGCCGAAGCCGTACTTTTCGCACAGTTCGTCCTTCAGGTTGCGATTTTCGCTGATCAGGCGGCGGTGCTCGAAGGCGCGGTCAAGGATCAGCTCCAGTTCGCCGGAGGTGAAGGGCTTGGTAATGTAATCGAAAGCCCCCAGGCGCATGGCTTCCACGGCATTCTCGATGGTGCCGTAGGCGGTCATCATGATGACGGGGGTGTCGGGCTGGTGGGCTTTCAGGAATTTCAACAGATCCAGGCCGGTGACGCCGGGCATTTTCAGGTCGGTCAGGACCAGGTCGAAGCTCTGCTCCTTGAGAACCTCGCGGGCCTGCTTACCGTCCTCGGCGATGTCCACGTGGTAGGATCGTCGGGTCAGGGCTTCGCGCAGGAAATCGCGGACCAGGGCCTCATCATCCACGACCAGAATGCGTTCTTGCGGCTTGGCGGAAGTCACGGTTTTCCCCCAGGATGCGGTCGGTTAGTGGCGTTCCTTGAAGACAGACTACAGGATGGGCAGGATGACGGTGAACAGCGCCCCACCCCCTTCGGGCGCCGTGTACTCCACCCTGCCGCGGTGCAGTTCGGCAATTTTCTTGACGTTGGCCAAACCCAGGCCGGTGCCCTGCACTTTGGTGGTAAAGAATGGATTGAACATTTTGTCCTGCGCTTCCGGCGGCACGCCCGGGCCGAAGTCGCGCACGAACAGGCGGACTTCGTTGGCCAGGGGCTGGCTGCGGTAACCGGCCACGGCCTCGCCCCGGCCGTCTCCGGCTTCGCCGGCGTTTTTCAACAGGTTCAGGAGCAACTGTTTGATCTTCTCCCCGTCAATTTTGGCGGGGCAGGGTTCGGCGGGGAAGTCGCGGCGCACGCGGAATCCCTCCATGCCCGCTTCCGCCAGGGCGATGGCCTGCTCAAAGACCGGCTCCAGCGGCTGGCGGATAAATTCCCCCTGGGCTTCCTGGGTCAGGATCAACAGGTTGGAAGCGATACGGTCCAGGGAATCCACCCCTTCGATGATGCGGCTGACCATGCGCCGCCCGGAGTGGCTTTCCTCCAGGTCTTCGGCCAGCAGCCCGGCGAAACCCTTGATCCCGGCCAGCGGGTTGCGCAGTTCGTGAGCCACCTGGGCAGCCATCTCCCCCAGCGCAGCCAGGGTCTTCTGGTGCAGCATGCGGCGTTCCAGAGCCCGCACCTGCGACAGATCCTCGATGGTCTCCACCACGCCGATGCGTTCCCCGGCGGTGGAGGCGACCCAGGAGGAGGAGCTTTTCACGCTGATGGTCCCGCCGCCCCGGGCCGGCAGTTCGCGTTCCATTCCGGCCACCGGGGTACCGGTGACCAGGGTGCTGACCAGGGGGGCCCCTTCCCCCAGGTCCCCGGCGAACAGATCGTGGTAGTTGCGCCCGATGACTTCTGCCGCCGTCCAACCGGTCAGGTCTTCGGCGGTGCGGTTGAAGATGGTGATGCGCCCTTCCAGGTCGGCGGCGATGACTCCCGAGCCGATGGAGGCCAGGATGTCTTCCAGGTAGCGGTGGGCGCGGTCCAGTTGGCGGTTCTTGTCGGCCAGTTGGCGGTTGGTGTCCTCCAACTGCCGGGCCAGCTCCCCGGCGGCGGCTTCCAGGCGGCGGTAAGCCTGGCTCAGGGCCGTGGTGCTGCGGTTGAAATACTGGAACGCCTCCACCAGAGCCATCAGCTCCGGGTCGGATTTGGGGGCATGGACCGCGGGAGGTCCGGACATGGGCATGGTTTCGGATCATCCTCCCGGAGCGGAACGGGAGGCACAGACGGAATTTTTTCTTCAAGCTAATATATAAGCAAATTGCAGCGGAAGCAAACAATTCTTCCGAATTGTGGAGGGGTGGGGGGAGGAAGGGAAAAGGAAAAATGAGAATGGAAAGAGGGAAGAATGGAAAGAGGGAAAGATGGAGGGTGGGACAGACATTCTTGTCTGTCGGTGGGATAGACACTGGTCACATGGTGCTTGGTGCTTGATGCTTGCCCGACAGTGTCATTGCGAGGCCCGCAAGGGCCGAAGCAATCTCGACCGCCGGGTTTTGCTTCACCCGTACTGCCAAGGCTCTGGGCTTGAGATTGCTTCGCCCGCTGAAAATCGCGGGCTCGCAATGACACTCTCTGGGCTGGAGTCGGTGGGATAGGCATTCCTGCCTGTCGGCGATTTGGAAGGCCACCACTAAGGGCCACTGCGTGGCGCTTCGTCGTGGCCAGAGGGGTGTAGGGGCGATGCATCTGCCCGGAAGAGGCCGCAAAGGATCGTCACGGCTTCATTCGCTTCCGAAGGCAGCCTCATTCGACCCGGGGCGCAGATGCTTCGCCCAAGAACGACATGGCAGCCATCCCGGCGACCTTCGACGTGGCGGGGCTGGCTTCGGGGGTGTACCTGGTGCGGATGGAGGCGGGGGGCTTTACTCAGACGCAGAAGCTCATTCTGCTGAAGTAACTTTGCAACTTTTCAACCTTCATACTTTCGAACCAAAGAAGAGGGTACGCCGTCCGCTGTATGCTTTTTTCCTTCGGATCCCCGTTTTCGCCTCTGCGTTCCCGCAGCAAACCGGCCAAAATCTGCGCCCGGCACGAAAAATGTCTTGACATTGCCGTATTTTATCCTTATAATATAAGGAATCCTGCATTCCATGCCACGTTCACTGCTGCGAGGGCGCCATGCGAAGACGAAGCGGTTGGAAATCACTGGTGTTGGCGGGTCTGGCCGCCGCGGTCGCCGCGGCGCTGCTGGGGGCGCCGGCCGGGGCGGTTTGGCACAACGTGCTGGTGGAGCACTTCTCCGGCTCCGCCGTGCAATGGAACACGGTGGCCCCCTGGGGCAACTGGGCCGTGTACCCTCCCACCGGCAGCAGTGGCCCCCCCTGGACCTGGGGCGTCACTGACTACATCTACAAAGTCAACAACCTTGACGAGCAGAGCCTGTGGTGTTGCGGCAAGCCGCCCACCCTGGACCCGGAGTTCAACACCTATCCCACCAACATGGGCGCCTGGGTCAAGTGGGGCCCGTTCAGCCTGGCCCAGGCGGTGGCCGCCCGGGCTTACTTCTGGTACTACATCGAATCCGAACCGATCCAGGATTTCCTGCGCTGGGGCGCTTACAACCAGAATCAGTGGAACATGTTCCCCGCCGACACCGTCAGCGGCGTCCCGCCCCAGCAATGGCACAACAAGACCATGGAATTCGACAGCCTGGGCATGGGCGGATCGGTCAGCCTGCTGGGGCAAAACACCGTCTGGCTGCTGTTCCACTTCCAGAGTGACGGCGACCTGCTCCGCGACATGGGCGCCTTCATTGACGAGGTGACCATCTCCTGGGATGACGGCACCATTGACCTGGAGGCGGAACAGGTCAGCATTGCCCGCCTCGATTCCACCTCCATAGTGCAGCCCTTCATCGGGGACTCGGTGCGCTTCCGCTTCCTCTGGTCGGTGGAAGGATCCGGCGTCACCCCGCCCTTCGATATTACCTGTGCGGTGGACGGCAACGTCATCTACACCGAGCGGCGCACCGCGGCCATCGGCGGGTCGGGGTATTCCACCTACGAGACCTTCAGCAGCCCCTGGCAGGCCGTCGCCGACACCCACGGCGTGGTCTGGACCCTGGACACTCAGAACGAAATTGCCGAAGCCCGCGAAGATAACAACGTGGGTTCCCTGACCTTTCAGCCGATCCCGCCCAACGTGCCCCCCTGGATCGAAGTGCTGCGCCCCACCTGGGGAGATACCGCCGGCAGCAGCTTCGTCATCCGCTGGATTGACGAAGATCCCGACAACAACGCCCACATCAGCCTGTTCTGGAACATTGACTCGGTGGGCACCGGCGTCCTCATCCCCGGCGCCGTCGGCATTGATGAAGACGATGAAGCCGACAGCTTCCTGTGGAACGTCAGCCAGGTGCTGGAAGGCCCGGTCTGGGTGTATGCCGTGATCGAAGACGGCTTCACCCCCACCAGCGACTACAGCCCCGGGCCGCTAATCGTGGATCACAGTTGGGGTATCAACGTACCGCCGGCCATCACCCTGCTCACCCCCGTCATGGGCGATACCGCCGACAGCGAATTCTGGATCAAGTGGACCGATTCCGACCCCGACGACGACGCCCTGATCAACCTTTACTGGGACAACAACAACACCGGAACCAACGGCACTCCCATCCCCGGAGCCGCGGGGCTGCACGAGGATTCCGATTGCGACAGCTTCCTGTGGGACGTTTCCGGGATGCTGGAGATGGGAGTGTGGGTGTACGCCAAGATCCAGGATGAAGGCAGCCCGGTGTTCGACTACAGTCCCGGCCTGCTGGTCATTGACCACACCGCCGGCCTGCCCGGATGGCAGACGGAAGCCGGGACGCCCGGCGGATTCGCCCTGGGAAGCGTCTACCCCAATCCGTTCAACTCCGAGGCAGTGATTTCCTTCAGCCTGCCGCACCCCTCCCAGGCCACCCTGCGGATTTACGATTCCCTGGGACGGGTACGGGAAACGATCTTCACGGGCCAGGCGCCGGCGGGATACCATCAGGTGGCTTGGCGGCCGATGGACCTGCCTTCGGGCCTCTACCTGGTGGAGCTGCAGGCCGGCGGCCAGACCTTCCGCACCAAGGCGGTATACATGAAATAGCCCCACCGCGGCAGCGCGGCGTGGAGTAAAACAGAGACTGTCCCCCAAGACACATACAGTGTCATTGCGAACCTGACTGCAGTCGGGTGCAGCAATCTCAACCGGTCGGGTTTTGAGATGGCTTGGCCCCGAGGGGCTCGCAATGACACTGTTCAGTTTGTCCCTGGGGGACAGTCTCTGTTTATGTTTGCCGGTGAAGCGTCAGCGGATCCGGGCCATCCTCTCCACCTTCTCGGCCTGCTGATCGCCGCTGCGGGCGATGACCTTGTACAAGTAGGCGCCGTTGGACAGGGGGTCGCCCTGCTCATCCCGGCCGTCCCACTCGGCCACATTATAGCCGGAGGCGCCCGAAACCCTCAGGGTGCGGATCAACTTGCCCGCGACCGTGTAGATCTTGATGGTCACCTGGGCCGGCTGGGTCAGTTCGAAGGCGAAACTGGTCTCGTCGTGGAAGGGGTTGGGGTAATTCAGGGGCCGGTCCAGGATGCGCAGCTCGTCGCTGATCTGGAAGTTGGCCGTGGCCACCGTAGGCCCCTGGAGGAAGAAATCGGCCATGGCCATGCGGAACTGCCATTCCCCCGCCGCCAGGCTGTCCTCGTAGGCGAGCTGGAAGCGCTGTCCCAGCGAATCCACGGGGAAGAAGGCAAAATCGAACCCCGGCGGGGCCGACGAGTCCGCCTCCCAGGTCCAGGTCCAGGCGGTGTCCACCGGGAAACCCCGCGCATCGGCCAGGTGGATCAGTTCCAGCGACAGGCTGGAATGGTCCAGCATGGTGGAATCAAACACCTCGCAGGTAAAGCGCACGGGGTTGGCCACCAGGCCTCCGCCGCTCCCCGGCCCGCCCGTGTCGAAGGTGATGCTGATCTGCGGCGGGGTGTTGTCCAGGGTGTCGGCCGGGTTGGGGTCTTCCCAGGCGAAGGTGCCGCCGGGGTCGCCCAGGAGGACGAAGGTGCGGATCATTTCACCGGGGTCAAACCCATGGAGGGCGAAGTAATTCCACTTGGCTGCGGTGAAGGCTTCCCCCAGGGTGGGGGGCGGCAGGGAATCGGGCCGGTCGAAGAGAGCCTGGAAGAAGCAATCGTTCATGCTCCGGTTGGTGTACAGGTAACCGACCGCGGCGTTGGCGCAGTAGGCGATGGCTCCGCCGCCGGGATGCAGGATGAAGGCTTCTCCGAACCCGTAGGTATTGGAGAACACCCCGGTGAAGCAGGAATAGGCCTGCACCAGGGGCAGTTTGAGGCCGTTGGTGAGCTGCGCGATCTCCGGCTGCTGCAGGGTGACCCACATCTGGTTGCCGGCGTGCCCCACGTAATTGACGCAGGCCGCGCCCAGATTGAGATATTCGATCAGGTCCTGACTGTTGCCCTGGTACTGTTCGAAGCCCGCGGAGGGGTTGGCGTAGACCCGCGGGGGATCGTACCAGGAGGGCAGGTACTTTTCGATGATCGCCTGGACGGTGGTGTCCATGTAGATGCCGTCATCTTCCGGATTGGCGGCGCCGTTGGAGAAGATGATCTGGGACCGCCAGTAGCCGGGTAGCGGCTGGGCGTAAGCCAGGGTCTTCTGGATCAGGGTGCTCAGTTGCTCTTCGTCGTTTACCGGGAAACGCCCCAGGTACAGCTCCGGAAGGAAATCGCTGGTGACGTCGGAGAACCAGTTGTCGGAGGCGGTTTCCCCCTGCTTGTAGGTCATAATGGCATGCGTGGGCAGGAAATCCTGGTAGGGCAGGGCATCATAGTTCCGGTAATCCCACGAAGCGTCCCCCACGAGCAGCACGTAGGCGGGCGCCGGCGGCGCATAGTTGTGATAGGCGTGCTGCAGGAAGTCGAAAATGGCCTGGTCGCTCTTCAGCCCGGCGTTGAATTCGTCGTAAATATCCCCCACCTTGACGCGCTGCACCCGCAAACCCCGCCCCTGGTAATGGCTCACCAGCGGCGCCAGCCCCTCGTAGAAAGCCTCGTGCGTGATGATGAGGTAATCAACCCCCAGCGCGGCCAGATTATTCCAATCGAAGGGTTCGTCGTACACGATGCTGTCGGGCCGCAGCCAGGCGCCGCGCCCGGCCACGCAGTAATGCGTGGTGTCGGAGGCGGAATCCTGGAAGGCCAGTTGCCCGCCTTGGTAGGTGAAATCCACCAGGCGCTCGGCGCGAGTCAGGTTCCACAGCTCGACCTGGGCATTCTGCAGGCCGGTCAATTGGTAGCGCAGCCAGCCGTGGCCCATATCCTGGGGGCTCTGGAACGCCAGGGTGTCGTTGTACACGTGGTAGTTGCGCCAGTAGTCAACCCGCAGCCAATCCAGGAAGAAGGAATTGGCCGGCATGAAGGGAACCGGGGGCGCTTCGAAGACGATGTCGTTGGGGCCGTTGGGGGTGATCTGGTTCCAGGGGACCGTGCCGGAGGCCACGATGTGTTCCTGGGTGTCGAAGGTCATGTCCACCACGGTCTGGCCGTTCCACTTGATCAGGGCGCGGTGGTCGGGATTAAGGGAATCGTTAAAGGTGTAGCCCGCCAGGCCGGCGGTGATCTGGGCGTCACGGCCCGCCTGGATCACGTGCCCGGGCAGGCTGTCGGTGACGGACAACTGCGGTTCAAAGTTGGAATCCAGGCGGTGCCACATCCAGTGATCCACGGGCTCGATCAGGGAGGCGAAGCCGAACTTTTCGTACAGGGTGTCCACTTCCACCCGGCGGCTGGCCTGGTAGGCGCCGGCCAGCACGGCCGAACCCGGCGCGGCTGACCGCTGCCCCAGGCGCAGGCCCGGGGATCCGCCCCAATCCAGCCAGTACACGTTGGCCCGGGTGAACAGGTTCTGATCGGTGTAGGTGCCGCGGGCGTACTCACCGTAAAACAGCACGTAGTCGTCAGGGTCGAACTGCCCGTCCGCTTCCCCCGCCACCCACAGGGGGAGTTGTTCCAGGACGGCGCTGCCGGGGGTGGCGCGGCCGTGGAGCTTCAGGGTGCGGGGGTCCAGGCCCGAAGGGTCAATGCCTGCTGCCAGCAGGTCGGCGTAGGGGATCTGGTGCAGGCCGTCATGGCTGACCATGACCTTGTACTGGCCGTAGGACTGGTCGGGGCGCGGGGGCAGGGGAGCCGCTTTTTCCTGCCATGCACGGGCCGCCTCGTAGTTCAGGAGCGACTGGCGGGCCAGGGATTCGCCGTGCGGATCGGGCAACAGTTGGCCGGTCCGTCCGCCGGAGAAGGAGATCCGCAGCCGCAGGCGGTCGGCGGCCAGCACCTGGCCTCCGGCGCAGACCGCGCGCAACGGCGTGACCGTCACCGGTACCACCCAGAAGTGGCGGTGACGCGCCACCGGACCCAGTTCCGCCCAGGAGGCGGGATACGGGACCGGGGAGGCGTAAGCGGCGGCCTCCGGGCGCCGGACTTCGCGGGAGGCGCCTTTCAGATCCACTTCCAGGGTTGGCGCGGGCAGAACGGAGGCCAAAGGCAGGGTATGGGAGGCCAGGACTTCCACGCTCAGGCTGGGCCGGGACCCCGGGGGGAGGGCCAGCAGAATGCCGGCCTGGGGCAACACCGGCTTGCCCTCGTCCAGCAGATGGCTCCAGCCGGGGATGGAGAGCTCCGTCCAGGTGACGCCGTTTTCGCTGACCGGGCGCTGATGGAAGGCGGGCAACTCCACCTCGATGACGGCGCCGCTGCGGTCACAGGATACCAGGGTGACGCCGGGGGGCCGGGGACCGGCCGGGGCGACTGCGGCGAGAACCAGCAGCAGAAGTCCGGTCAAGGCGGCCCGAACGGCATTCCAAATCCTGTATTTTCCCATGGTTATCCTCGTTCTCCAGGGGTACATATAAAAAGACCATTATCCAGACGTAAGGCCGGATAATGGTCTTCAGGGGGGCACTAAAGATTCCTTAAACGGCTGAGGACCTGTCTACTTTACGTACACCATCTTGCCGCTGGCGGTCATGTCGCCGGCCTGCAGGCGGTAGATGTACATGCCGCTGGGCAGAATCGTACCCGACTCGTCGGACGCATTCCAGGTGACTTCATGCGTGCCGCCGGACACCAAACCGTTCACCAGGGTCTTCACCATCCGACCGCTCATGTCATACACCGCCAGGCGGGTCTGGGCCGGGGCGGGGACGGTGAAGCGGATGACGGTTTCCGGGTTGAAGGGGTTGGGGTAATTCTGCGCCATGGCCAGATCCGACCGCAGGGCCGCGCTGACCACGGTCCCGTTCAGATGCTCGTAGCCGTAGACATTGACGTCCGAGATCTGATAGTAGTAGGTCACGCCGGCCGCCACGTTGTGATCCACGAAGGTGTAGCTGGAGTTTCCGATGCCGCCCTGGCAGGGGATGTCGGCGATCGGGGTGAACTCCGCCTGCGGATCCGCGGAGCGGTACAGGATGAAGCGGAAGTTGTCCACTTCACTGGCGGTGCTCCAGCGCAGCGAGATGGCTTCCTTGTCCGCTTCGGCGCCGAACGAGATCAGGCTGATCAGCGTCGGGCAGGTGTACTGGCAGGTAACCACACAGGTGGAAGCGCAGGTGGCCTGCGAGCAGGTGTTGGCGCAGGTGGCTTCGCAGGTGGCTACGCAGGTCGCCTGGCAGGTGGTCTGCGAGCAGGTGTTGGCGCAGGTGAAGGCGCAGGTCGCAACGCAGGTGGTCCCGCAGGTGGTCTGGTCGCAGGTCGGGCCGCAGGTCGTTTCACAGGTAATGAAATTCCCTTCGCCACCGCCCTTGCCATCCGTCGTCCGGGCGGACCCATCGTCCCCCTCGAGATGATCGGTGGTGCTACTCAAGGACGCGGCGTACAGCGGCGAGTTTCCGGGTTCGCTGATGACCTCACCGGAGGGCAGGAAATAGAACCCTACCAGAAGGCCGAAGGCGAACGCGCAGAATGCAAAAAATCGTATGGTTTTCAACATAGGCCACTCCTCCCGTAAAGCGGCACACTTGTGGTTTATTTCCCATGCTTGCAGTTTCTGGGGGTACTTTGGCACATATAAGGTAATAAAGAAGACAGCCAGAGTCAAGTCTTTTTTTTAAAATTTTCATTTTTTTACGGGTGATAAGTGAGAACTTGTTTTGGGTCAATAATTGCCGAAAGAGGCACAATTTTCCTACTTTTCGGGGTGTCCGGAAGCTCGTGGTGCGGGTCCCCCGGGACGGGGATCGGGGTGCGTCAATGGAAATGTCTTCTTTTCTGGAAGCGGGACAAGTCGCAAGTAGTACGTACCCGTTGTCACAAAGTGTTGGCACCCAATTCCAAAAAAAGTCCTTCGGTAGCCAGAAATATTTCCAGCTCGCAGTCCGGGAAGTAGAGGTTGCGATAGGCGGCGGCCTCGGCGCACAGGTCGTGCAGGGTGGCGTCAGAATAATCGGTCGAATGGTGAAACAGCGCCAGCCGCCGGACGCCGGCCTGCCGCGCGATGTTGACTCCCAGTACCGCCGAGGCGTGGCCCCAGTCGGCCCGGGCCCGAGCCTCATTAAAGGAGAACTGCGAATCGAAGATCAGCAGGTCGGCGCCCTGGAAGAATTCGCAGTAGAGGTCCAGGTCGGCGCGGTTCATCTCGCAGTAATCGGAATCGGCGGCGTAGATCAGCACCGCGCCGTCGGCCTCCAGGCGGTAACCGTAGGCGCCCCCGGGATGGTGCAGTTCCTGGGCCCTCACCCGCACCGCCGCGCCGCCGCCTTCCAATTCCAGCGCCGGCCCGGCGGGGAGTTGATGGAAGGTCAGGTCGGCGCCCACCGCTTCCAGCGGCACGGGGAAGTATTCCGGCCGCTGCTGCAGGGCCAGCCGCCCGGCGATGTCGGTGAATCCGGAATAGACCTCCACCCGGTTGCCGGGCACGTAGATGGGCGCGAAATAGGGCAGCCCCTGGACGTGATCCCAGTGGGTGTGCGACAGGAACAGCTTCAGCCGGCCCTGGCCCCGGCCGCAGGGGCCGTCCATCAGGGCCTGCCCCAGGGGGTGCAGCCCGCTGCCGGCGTCGAAAATGAAGGTTTGGCCGTCCAGGTCCACCTGCACGCAGGAGGTGTTGCCGCCCACCGGCCCCCGCAAGGGCGCGGGCAGACCGTCCAGGAACCGCTCTTCCTCCTCCGGGCCGGGCAGGCCGCGCAGGCGAATTTCCTGCAGCAGCTTCCGCTGCATCCGGCGCATCTGAACGGCGGTCAGCGGACTGGGCAGCGAACCCCGGACACCCCAAAACGTCACGCGCATCGGAATCTTCACCCCAGGTTGGCGGATCACAGGCGAATAGTGGACCTAATTTAGGGATTTTTTGCGCGCGAGTCAAGTACTATTATTAAAGTGGGAGTTGCGTTTCAAGAGATCTGCAGCACACGGGAGAGGTGATGGGGGTCATGAAAGGCAGGGGGCCGGCGGAGAGCCGGCCCCCGAAGGTTGGGGACTATTTGCGGATCAGCTCCAGTTCCGCGTAGATATCCACCTCGTCCCCGACCAGCACGCCCCCGGTCTCCAGCGCCTTATTCCAGGTCAGTCCGAAGTCACGGCGGTCAATCCGGGTTCTGACCGACACCGCCATGCGGCGGTGGCCGAAGGGATCGGTCACCGCCGGAGTCAGCTCCTCGATCTCCACGGCGACCTCCCGGGTGACCCCGCGCAGGGTCAGGTCGCCGATCAGGATCAGACGGTCACCGGACCGCTCCACCCGCCGGGAGGTGAAGGTAATCTGGGGATGGTTGCCGGCGTCGAAGAAATCGGCGCCGCGCAGGTGCTCGTCGCGCTTATCGTTGTCGGTGTCCAGGGAAGCGGCCTGGATGGTCAACTGAACGCTGGACCGGGTGGTTTCCTGCTCGTCGAAGGTCAGGACGGCCGCGAACTGGTCGAAGGACCCGCGCACCTTGGAGATCATCATATGCCGGGCGGCGAAGCCCAGGTGGGAATGGGCCGAGTCGGTTTCCCAGGTAGAGGCGGAGGCCGTGCCTGCCAGCACCAGGATCAGAGTCGAAAGGATCAGGATTCGCATCGTGGGTTCTCCATATATATGAGGA